>JBDTAE010000165.1:0-3436 GCA_039924785.1 Gemmatimonadaceae bacterium
ACCGGCGGAGTCTGCGCGACGTGGGTCGGAGCGGCGACGGGCGGAGCGTTGTGTTTGACCACCGGCTTGGGCGCGCGTGCTTGCGGAGCCGGCGCGCTACGCTCGCCAAGCTCGAGCGGAGAGATGGACACGCGCGACGTTGCGGCCGTCTTGGCCGCGGCGAGATCTTGCTTGAGTCCGTCGTCCATCGACCCGCCGCTCTTGCTGCATGCTGCCGTGCCGAGGGCGACGGCGATTGCCGCGGAGAAACCGATCTTGGTGCGTGACTTCATGGCTGCCTTAGAACAAAGATCCATCACTGCGACGGTCCCGATGTGAGACACTCGAACACGCCCTTTGTTGCGCGCATCGTTCAATCTTTCACTTGCGTCTCCCGGCCGGCACGATAGACTCGCCTGCATGACTAAGCTCATCCGCTATATGGTCGCGGTCGCGCTGTTTGCCAGCCTACCGGCGATTCGGGTCGCGTCGGCGCAAACCCGGGCGGCCAGCGCGGGCTCGCCATTCGATTACTATCTGCTCACCCTCTCGTGGGCACCGGACTTCTGCGGGTCGGGCGCCGGGTTCAAGGATCCGAACGAATGCGGAGTCGGTCGGCATGTCGGGTTCATCGTGCATGGGCTGTGGCCGCAGTCGAATCAGGGACGCGGACCGGAAAACTGCGGCGGGCCGAGCCGGGTTCCAACGTCGGTGATCAATCCAACGCTGAGCGTGATTCCGAGCGCGGGGTTGATTCAGCATGAGTGGAAAGCACACGGCACCTGCACGGGGATGAGTGCGCAGGACTATTTCGCGCTGCTGCGCAACGCGCGGGCGGCGATCACGATTCCCGCCAACTTCGCCTCGATGACGCAAACGGTTACTGCGAATCCGGCGGACGTGGCCAAACAGTTCTCCGCAGCGAACCCGGCGCTTTTGCCCGCCTCGGTCCGCGTGACATGCAGGGGAGGCGCGCTCGAGGAAGTGCGCATGTGTCTCGATAAGAATCTCCGCCCGCGCGGCTGCACGAACAGCGCGGGCGGCTGCAACTCGTCGAAGATCAGAATTCTACCAACACGGTAGCCCGATCGGGCGGCCGCGCTACTTCCACTCGATCTCGACGAGCTCAACGCGCGACTTGCCGGTGTTCGTGACGGTGTGGGTTCGAGCGGCGGTGTTCCAACGGTACGACGCCGGAGCGAAGGTCCAGCGATCGGCGGCGGCACTTCCGGTGGTGATCGATCCGGCTGAGACGGCGACGTCCAACGTAGGTCCCCGATGTTCGTGACGCGGCGTCGACGCGCCAGGTTTGAGAACGATGCGTTGGACCCGCACGCGAGCGTTGTCGAGCACAGTCGTTCCGGCGGGCGCCGCCGATAGGGCGACGCCGGACGATTTGAGAAGCTCAATAGTGAGATTGTGAAACGGCTTCGTCGACGGGTTGACGACGCGATGCGTGATCGGCGCCATCGTGATCCGCACTTCGCCGTCGGAGAGCTTCAGGTCCGCCTTCTCCGCCCCGAAGAGTTGCGACTTGAGCGCGACGTCGCCGAACGTGACGAACACGTAGTCGTTCGGATGGACGTGATAGAGCGTCGAATCGCCCGGCAGCACGGTAACGTCGAAGATTCGCGTCCACTCGTTCGCGAAGACCGGATGATGATGCGCTTCATGGTCCAACGTCACCGGCGTTTGAGAACCGACACCGGCCAATGGCGGCGCGACGAGCAGGATCCAGCTGAACAGGTGGCGGCGCTTGGGCATTCGTTGACCGGTGCGGGAGAGGGTGAAGCAGAGGTGCCGCAAACCTGGCGCTCGGCCGAAGAGTCGACAACCGGTTCGCACCGTGCGACCGCATGAATCCACGGACTTGTCTGGAAATTGAAACGGTCGCAAGATCGGTGTTGCCTAAACGGGATTTCGACCGTAGCTTCGCCTCCCCGAATAAACACCGGCATGGACGAGCGTCCCGCCAGGATACACTGAACAAGTACGGAGGAACAATGTCGACCTCAGCGACCACCGCCACGAATGCCGACCAGCGCGGCCGCTTCGTCTGGCACGAGTTGATGACGAAGGACGCGGCCGCGGCACAGGAGTTTTACAAAACCGTTGTCGGCTGGACGTCGTCGTCTATGAACGTGCCGGGCGTGGACTACTCGATGTTCATGAACGGTGAAACGCCGATGGCCGGTGTGATGGCGTTTCCGCCAGGCGCCGCGGCGATGGGAGTCCCGCCGTCGTGGAACGCGTATATCGAGGTGCCAGATGTCGATGCAACCATCGAGCAAGTGCAAAAGCTCGGCGGGGCGGTCGACGTGCCGGCGCAAGCAATGGCAGGCGTTGGCCGTTTTGCCATTCTGCACGATCCGCAGGGCGCCGTGTTCGGCGTGCTCGCGAGTGAACGTCCGTTGCCGCCGGAAACGGATCCTCCGCGATTCGATTTTGCTTGGCACGAGCTCAGCACCAGCGACCTGAACGCCGCGATCGCGTTCTACGACCAGGTGTTCGGCTGGAAGAAGCAAAGCGAGATGGATATGGGCGACCACGGCATCTATTACATGTTCGGTCGGGATCGCTTCACATACGGCGGCATGATGAAGTCGTCGCCGGGCATGCCCGCGCCGTACTGGCTCCACTACATTCGCGTTCCCGACACGGCTGACGCCGCCGCTGAGCGAGCGACAAAGGCGGGTGCGAAGCTGATGGTTGGCCCAATGGAGGTCCCTGGCGGAGACCGTGTCGCCGTCCTCACCGATCCGCAGGGCGCGGCGTTCGCGGTGCATTCAAAAGACTAGCAGTTCATTTGGGGTACAGCGCATGCCGTCTCGAGAGACTGTCTGCGCTGGCCCCCAGGTTGCGTTGTTCCTTGTGGACGAAATCGAGCGAGGGAACGCGTGGCTTCTATTTGGAAAGGCGCAATCACGTTTGGGCTGGTCAGTGTACCGGTCGAGCTGCATACGGCAGTGCGCGACAGCCGAATCTCGTTCCACCTTCTGCATCAGAAGGATGAGTCGCCCATCCACTACAAGCGTGTCCGCGAGGAAACGGGCGACGAAGTCCCGTGGAACGAGATCGTGAAGGCATATGAGGTCTCTAAAGGCGGCTACGTCGTGATGACGGATAAGGACTTCGAGTCTGCCGCCGTCAACCAAGACGACACGCTCGACATCGCCGACTTTGCCGACGCGGGGGACATCGATCCGCGCTTCTATGAGGGCGTGTATTTCCTCGTCCCTGGGAAGGGCGGCACGAAGGCCTACGCTCTCCTTCGCGATGCACTCGCCAAGACGAATACGGTCGGCATCGGAAGAATAATCATTCGACAGAAGCAGCACATCGCCGAAGTGCGCGCCAGCGGTAGTGCGCTCATGCTCATGCTGATGCGGTTCGCCGAGGAGCTCGTCGATCCGAAGCAATACGATTTTCCGGCGCACTCGGCGGCCAAGTCCAAGGA
>JBDTAE010000166.1:0-7188 GCA_039924785.1 Gemmatimonadaceae bacterium
GCGGGAAATCCCGGTGCGAGCATTCCGACCGCGAGCAACAGCAGCACGACGATCGCGTCGAACAGCCGGTCGACGACGAGCGACGCGAGCGCCGTCGAGAAAGAGATTTCGGGACGCTCTCGCGTGAGCGCGTACGCCCGCGCAAACTCGCCCGCGCGCAGCGGCACGACGTTGTTCACCATCATGCCGATCGCCGTCGACCGCCACAGCACACCGAATGGCAGCTTGGGCGCGACGGGATCGAGAATCGTTCGCCACCGTCGCGCGCGGAGCGGAAACATCAGGCTCGTACACGCCGCGCCGAGCAGCAACAGAAGGTAATTCGCGTGGCGCGCACTGTCCCATGCGCTCGCGAATGCCACGTTGCGAAACGCGAAATAGAGGCACGCGATGCTGATCGCGATGCCGATGGCGCCGCGCCAGCCGAACCTCACGAGCTAATCGGCGCGGGCCAGCTCGACGAGATCGAACAGCTCCTCGAGCGCCAGCGGGTCCGATGTTGCGCCGATGCGCCGAAGCTCATCACGAACCTCCACGGCCCGGTCGAGTGCGGCGCGTCCGCGGTAAAGCAGCGTTTCGATCGGCACGATGATGTCTTCGGGAATGGGCGTCGGCGAGATCATTGGAGCGGCGGTGAGCTGGTCCAACGCGGCGATGCTCGAGTCGAGCAGTGCCGCCGACGCATTGTCGGGCACGGCCACCTTCGGAGTGGATGAAGGCGTCTCCGCCGAAGACGACCGGCGAACCGTTTGGGTCATTCGCTCCGCCCCGTCGCCCGGCGTCGACAGCGAGTCGGCCAACGAATTGAGCGCGGAAAGGTCTTCGTTGCCGAGTCGATCGGCCGCGTCGAGATGATCGGCGATGCGCGCCGCGGTGTCATGCTCGCCGTAGCTTTCCGCGCTGGCTTTGAGAGAGCGAACGGCGCGAATCGCTTCGCGGCGGGCGCGATCGATCGCCTCGGGTTCAAATGCGCGTCGCGCGGAGTCGACGACTCCATTCAAGTGCTCCGACAAGCTCACCATCTCGAGATGGAAGCGCGCGCTCGCGGAGGTTGGCGGATGTTCGGAACGCTCGACGACTCCGGGCGAGCCGTCCTCGTAGAAGAGCTCGGAGATCGGGACGACGCGGTCGTCGGTCGTCGTTCTAGCCCGCCAATCGCCCACGGCGGCGCTGAATTCGTCGCGGGCAACGCCCGGCGCATCGAGCGCGCTCGATCCGCGAAGGGCTGGCGTGAGCACGCGAAGATACGCGGTCGCGGTTTCGAGCACGCGCCGCGACTCGGCGCTCATTGCGGCGCCGGTGTCGAGGCCGTGCGCCGCGTCTTCAGTTGCTTCGAGCACGTCGGCGAGCGGTCCGGCGTCTTTCACTTCCGCCACGCCCCGCAACGCACGGATTCTGCCGAGGACGTTCGATGCGGTCGCGGAATCGCCGGGGCGTGTGGTGAGGAGCTCGAGCCCGGCCGCGATGTTCGACGCTTCATTGCCGAGGAATGACGTGCTGCCGCCCGAGGTACGTTCGCCAACCGCGCGAAACGCGCCCGAGGTTCGCGGCGGCGCGTAGACCGTGAGCTCGGTGACGCGGGCGCCCGCGCGACGGTCGTCTTGGGGAGACCACGAGCGTGCAGACCGGAGCAACGTCTTGAGATCGTCGACAGCAGCGACAAGGGCACCGCGCAACCCCTGGCTCCATTTCAGTTCGCCTTCGCGCAGGGCGCGGCCGACGCGTTCGATCGCCGCGGCGAGCCCGGCAAACGACGTGAGCTTTGCCATCGTCGCCGAGCCGCGAAGGCCGCGAGCGAGCCGCTGAAGCTCCTCGGCGTTCGGCTGATCGGCGCCCGCGGCGAGCAAGATTCCATCGAGCTGCTCGATGTACTCGCCCGCTTCGAGAACGAAAAACTCAACGAATCCCGGCGTTCCGGTCATGCGCGCTCCATTGGTTTGCGCGTCTCGAAGTTAGGACGGCCGCCGTGCGGCGTCCATGGCCGCGCGGAGGTCTTGGACCGCGCGTTCGAGACCGACGAACACCGCGTGAGCCACCACTGAGTGGCCGATGTTCAGCTCTTCGATGTCGGGGATTGACGCAACTGGGGCGACGTTGGCAACCGTGAGGCCGTGGCCGGCGTGGACCGCGAGTCCGAGCGACGCACCGTGCCGCGCGGCGGCTTCGAGCGCGCGGACGGTGGCGGGGTCGTTCGAATGATGCGCGTACGGTCCGGTGTGGAGCTCGATGGCCGCGGCGCCGAGCCGGTGTGAGTCGTCCACCGCAGTGATGTCGGGAGAGATGAAAAGGCTCGTGCGAATGCCGATGGCATTCAGGCCGCTGATGCCGTCCCTGATGCGAGCTTGGTCGCGAGAGACGTCGAGGCCGCCCTCGGTGGTGATCTCCTCGCGGCGCTCCGGCACGAAGGTCACCTGGTGCGGGCGAAGGCGTTCGGCAATGCGGAGCATTTCCTCGGTGCAGGCCATTTCGAGGTTGAGCACGGTGCCGACGGATGTGGCGAGTCGCTCGATGTCGTCGTCCTGTATGTGACGCCGGTCTTCGCGGAGGTGTGCGGTGATGCCGTCGGCGCCGGCTTTTTCGCAGAGCAGCGCGCCTTCGACGGGATCGGGATACGCGGACCGGCGCGCTTGTCGCAGTGTCGCGATGTGATCGATGTTGATGTAGAGGCGCTGCCGCTTCATTGACGGACCTTGCGGCCGTTGCCGCAGAAGAATTCGACTAGAATTCAGTTATGCACGTTTGTGGAACGGCTGGGTGGTGCGTTGGACCTTCGTGCGGCTACCCGTGTTCACGCTGATGGAGAAGATTCGAGTGAAAAAGTTAATCGCAACGGTGTTTGTTCTGGCGGCGTGTCATTCGTCCGGGGCGCCGTCAACGTCGTCGGGACCGATGATGTCAGCAAACCAAACCGGCGCGGCCGATGCGATTGGCGCGATTCGCGGATTTCTCGCCGCCGCGAAGCAGCAGGATCTGCAAGCCATGGGCGCGATATGGGGTTCGACCCAGGGTCCGGTTCGCGATCAGATGGATCGAAACGAGATGGAGAAGCGCGAGTTCGTCATGATGTGCTACCTGAAACACGACCGGTACGACATCGTGGGCGACGCGCCAAACCCAGGCGGAGCACGCGCCGCGGTGGTCAACCTGACGTTTGGCGACATCACGCGCTCGACGACGTTCAACGTCGTGCAGGGTCCTGCCGGCCGATGGTACGTCGGCAACGTCGACATCGAGAAGCTGCGCGACATCTGCGCGAGGAAGGGATAGAACCGAGGCGTCGATCGCGATTTTCGACGCAATCGTTCCACTCGCCGACGCGATGGTTGCACTCGCCGACGCGATCATCGCGATGTCCACGACGATTGCAGCACCAACCGACAGGATCAACGCAGGTTTCGGGAGGACAACCGCGCCAAACGAGAGCCGCCTCGGCACTTTCGCGAGGAGGAGCGGACCAACCGACGAGGCGATCGGCATTTTCGCGAGGACGTTCGGACCGACCGACGACGCGATCGGCATTTCCGCGAGGACGTTCGGACCAACCGACAGGTGCGTCGGCACTTTCGCGAGGACGGTGGCGCCAAACGACAGGTGCATCGGTCGTTCCGGCAGGACAAGCGCCCCAAACGGCAGAATCCGCGGCGTTTTTAGTTTGGAGGGCGACGCGAACGAACTGAGCTCAGGCTTCCGTCAGCTCAACCAGTACTCCAGACGTCGACGATGGGTGAAGAAACGCGATCGGCTTTCCTTCGGCGCCGAGCCGCGGCTTTTCGTCGATGAGGCGGATTCCGTGCGCGCGGCAACGCTCGAGCGTCGCGACGAGATCGTCCACCTCGAAACACACGTGGTGGATGCCCGGCCCGCGCTTCGCGACGAACTTGCCAATCGGGGACTCGGGCGTCTCGCCCTCGAGCAGCTCAACCAGACTCTCGCCCGCGGACAGGCCGACGATCTTGGCGCCGTCGGCGTCGTCCATCGGCACATCCGCCAAGCCGAGCACGTCTCGATAAAACGACACGCTGTCGTCCAGCCCGCGAACCGCGATTCCAATGTGTGCGATGCGCGTTCCGCGGCGAGGTGCGTTAGTTTGGCTTGGCGGCTGGTTCATGTCTCAAGGCTCCGGACGAAGGGCTTTGACGCGCCGGTAAATTATCGACGGTCCCTAAAGAGAGAAGCTGTCATGTCGAATGTCATTGCGGTCACGGACGCGAACTTCGAGACCGAAGTCGAGAAGGCCGACGGCCTGACCATCGTAGACTTCTGGGCGACGTGGTGTGGTCCGTGCCGCATGGTCGCGCCGATCCTCGACCAGCTTGCCACCGAGTACGAGGGAAAGCTCAAGGTCACGAAGCTCGATGTCGATGCGAACATCAAGACGGGTTCGCGCTTCAACGTTCGCTCCATTCCGACCTTGCTGTTCTTCAAGGGCGGCAAAGTCGTCGACCAGATCATCGGTGCGGTGCCCAAGGCGAGCATCGAGAACAAAGTCCTCCAGCACAGCTGAGCGGGCGAGTATTTCGAATGCCGGGCGCTCGGGTCGACCGAGCGTCCGGCATTCGTCGTTCATGGCGATGTGATTGCGATGTGATGCAGAATTGCGCTGGCACCAGTGCACTTCCCGGTGCATCTTTGCGCGAGATGCCCGCCCCGTCGACCGGTCTCCGATTTCCGAGTAGCCGCGTACTGCTCGCACGCACGCGGCTCGCGTACGTCCATCTGCCGAATCTGCTGAGCGATGCCAAGCGCGATCGCGCGGCACGCATTTCCGGATACGTCGCAATCTCGCTCCCCGAAGAACTGATTGTTCTCTACCTCCTCGGCGGCGAAGTCGTGAATTCCACTGCGCGCGATTCGCGCGGCGCCCGCGCGATTGCCATTGCGGCCGCTCTTGCCAAAGTGCCCGACGCGCCGGAGTACGGCGAGATTTGTTTTCAGGAGGCGGAACCCGAGTTGCTCGCATGCATGTTCGCGAGCGAATCGGAGCCGCCGGAATCGTGGCCCGATCCCATCGTGCCGAGCGACCCCGCCTCACTGTTTCCGTATCTCATGGGGACGATGTTCGACGGCGTCGTCGAGATCATCAGCAACGACTGCGCGAACTACTTGGTGTTTCGGAATGGCAGCGTGGCGCGCGCCTATCTGTCCAACGCGCATCACGGCACGACCGTCGAGCGAGTGTCCAAGCTCTTCACGCACGAGGCCAAGAACGGGGATTTTCGCGTCGCGCGGTGGGATCCGCCGTCGCCCCTCGCGGTACAAGCGCCGCCGGCCCTAGTTCAGGCATACCGGGACCTTACCAATTCTCTCATCGAGCGCCTCGTCGGGTACGGGCGCGACAGCGCCCCGGCGATCGCCGAGCATGCGCGAACCAGCCTGGCGTCGTCGCACTTCGTGCTGAATGGATTTTCGTTCAGCGGCCGGCCGGTGACGGACCCGCTCGCGGACACGGCCGCGCTCACCGCCGGTGTCGCCGCGTGGATTCGTGAAGTGATGTGGGCCGCCGTCGACCACGACTCAGTCTCGCCCGACGCGCTGTTCCGCGAGCTCACCTGGGATCGTCGGCACATGTTCCAGTCCGCCGGACTCTTCGATCAGCTGCCTTGGAAAGTCGTGTGAGCGATGGGGCCGCGCCCGCGCGCGGGTCGCTCTATATCGTCAGCACCCCCATAGGCAATTTGGGGGATTTTTCTTTTCGTGCCGTCGACACGTTGAAGAGTGTTTCGCTGATTCTGGCCGAAGACACGCGGCATACGCGTCATTTGCTCGACCGGTACGAGATCACGACGCCGGTTGCGTCGTATCACGAGCACAACGAGGCGAAGTCGACGCCGCGTCTCGTCGAGCGCCTCATTGGCGGCGAATCGATGGCGCTCGTCTCCGACGCCGGAACGCCGCTGCTGTCCGATCCCGGATCCACGCTGGTCGGTGCCGCCATCGCCGCCGGCGTGGATGTGGTGCCGGTGCCCGGCGCGTCCGCGATGCTCGCGGCACTGGTCGCGTCTGGACTCGACGCTGAGCGCTTCACGTTTTTCGGTTTCCTTACACGGTCGGGGAAGCGCAGGCGCGAGACACTCGACGACATTTCACAAACGCGGCACACGGCGATTCTCTACGAGTCTCCGAACCGTCTCGCCGGCACGCTCGGCGAGCTCGAGCGCCTCGGCAATGGAGATCGGCCGGCGGTCGTGGCGCGCGAGATTACAAAGCATTTTGAGGAGGTTCGCCGGGGAACGGTAGGTGAGCTCCGCGCGTACTATGAAGGTGTTCCGCCGCGTGGCGAGATTGTGCTGTTGCTGGGAGCGCTGTCATTGGCCGCGCCCAGCGATGAGCAGGTCGAGCAACGTGTTCGCGCGTTGCGAGCGGGTGGAATGAGCGCGCGCGACACGGCGGCGACCGTCGCCGCGGAGTTGGGGATTTCAAAGCGCGTGGCGTACCGCTTGGCGCAGGATTTCGGAGTGGAGGAAGGCGGCGGATGATGAATGTTTGTTGGCGACGCGCCCGCGTGTTCGCGGCGGCACTACTGCTGCCGCTGATCAGTGCGCGCCCAGCCGCTCCGGTTCTGACGATCGCTCGACTGCAGTACGACGGCGGTGGCGACTGGTACGCCAACCCGTCGAGTCTGCCGAATTTGCTCGCGGCCATTCGCCAGCGAACGTCGCTTCAAGTCGACAAGACCGAGGCGCGTGTCACGCTGATGGACGACAAGCTGTGGGACTATCCGTTCATTCACGCCACCGGTCACGGGAACATTCATTTCAGCGACGCCGAAGTGGTCCGGCTTCGCGAGTACCTTCAGCGCGGCGGTTTCCTCCACGTCGACGACAATTACGGCATCGACGAAAGTTTTCGTCGTGAGATCAAGCGAGTTTTTCCCGATCGTCCGCTCGTCGACGTGCCGTTGACGCACCCGATCTATCATCTGGTGTACGACTTTCCGAAGGGCCTGCCGAAGATCCACGAGCACGACGGTCTGCCCGCCCGCGGGTTTGGAATTTTTCTCGGCGATCGTCTCGCCGTGTACTACAGCTTCTCGAGCGACCTTGGCAACGGGTGGGAAGACACCGAGGTCTACCACGATCCGCCGGAACTGCATGAAGCCGCGCTTCGCATGGGCGTGAACCTGTTCGTCTACGCCGTCACCAGCCGACCGACGCCATGACAGTTCTCGAATTGGTCGACCGCGAGCGT
>JBDTAE010000167.1:0-10442 GCA_039924785.1 Gemmatimonadaceae bacterium
CGACGCGATCGTTGTTCCGAATGGCCGACATCGCGAGCACCGCCGCCAATTCCGACGCCACCTCGCCCTTGAAACGGCGACGCGTGCCGAACCGCTCCGAGCCGGAGACGTCGACCGCCAACATCAACGTGAGCTCGCGCTCCTCGATGTAGCGCTTCACGTACGGCCGCTGCATGCGCGCCGTCACGTTCCAGTCGATGCTGCGCACCTCGTCGCCCGGCTGATACTCACGCACCTCGGCGAACTCCATGCCCTGCCCCTTGAACACCGAGCGGTATTCGCCGGTGAACAACGAGTTTACCAGACCGCGCGTGCGCAGCTCAAGGAGCTTGACCTGTCGCAGAATTTCTGGCGGAACGGCAGCCGTCGGATTCGTCGCGACGGCCGTTGGACGCGCCTGCACGTCCCGCCGGTCGACCGGCGATGCGCGATCTTTCTCGCGCTTGGATTTCCGACCGAACAGTGCGAACGCCATGGGCTACCCCGCTTTCTCGGCGGCGCCCACGATCACGGACTCTCGACCTTCGCGAGCACCCGCTGCACGATCTGATCGCTCGTCACCTCTTCAGCTTCGGCTTCATACGTCGTGAGCACGCGGTGGCGCAGCACGTCCGGGGCGATGGCCTTTACGTCGTCGGGCGTGACGAACGCGCGGCCGCGCAGGAATGCATGCGCGCGCGACGCCTGCGCCAGCGAGATCGTCGCCCGCGGGCTCGCGCCGAATTCGATGAGCGGAACGAGATCGGGAAGACCGGCCACCGCCGGCTCGCGCGTGGCGAACACGATGTCGACGATGTAGTCCATGATGCGATCATCCATGTACAACTCGGTGATGCGATGCCGAGCCTCGAGAATGGCCTGCGGCGTCGCAACGGCGGACACGTCGATCGGATCGCCGCTCGACATTCGGCGCATGATCTCTTTCTCTTCCTCGCGCGACGGATATCCAACGCGAAGCTTGAGCATGAAACGGTCGACCTGCGCTTCGGGCAGTGGATACGTGCCTTCCTGCTCGATCGGATTCTGCGTCGCCAGCACCAGGAACGGCTCTTCGAGCTTGAACGTCGTGCCGCCGATCGTCACCTGCTTTTCCTGCATCGCCTCGAGCAGCGCCGCCTGCACTTTCGCCGGCGCTCGGTTGATTTCGTCGGCGAGAATGATGTTCGCGAAAATCGGTCCGCGCTTTACAGAAAACTGACCAGTGGATTGATCGTATACCTGCGTACCGAGAACGTCTGCCGGAAGCAGGTCAGGCGTGAATTGGATGCGACGAAACGTGGTATCAATCGTTTCGGCGAGCGTCCGCACCGTGAGTGTTTTGGCAAGTCCTGGCACACCCTCGAGCAGAACGTGTCCGCCCGTCAACAGACTGATGAGCAGCCGGTCGACCATATAGTCCTGACCGACAACGCGGCGCGCTACCTGTCGAGCGACGTCTTGTACGAGTCTGGAGTCCGCCGCGTTGGAGACCTGAGTGGCCACGAAAATTCAGGGGTCGAAGGTGAAGAGTATGAGCGAGCACGACGCGAGCCTCCCGCAAAGCTTCAGCAAATGCTTTTCGCAATGGTTCCGTGGAGCTCGTCTCAAGCTCCTCTGACACGCCAGTGAAGCTCCTACCCCGCCATGAAACTCATGTGCCCTGCCGCGACCGCGGTTCGCTGCTACCGACCGATCGCCGCCAGCTGAGACTTTTCGCGAGGGGTGAGCGCTCGCGTGGCGCCCACCGGCAATTCGCCGAGCAAGATCGGGCCAAACCGGGTGCGAACGAGGCGCTCGACGCTGAGGCCGAGCGCCGTGCAGAGTCGTCGCACTTCGCGTTTTCGGCCTTCGGTAATGGTGACTTCGAACTCGTAGCGGTCACGCCCAAGTTTACGCGCCTCGACCCGAGTTGGTTGGACCAGTCCGTCTTCCAACATCACGCCCTCGCGCGCAATCACCACCGCCTCTTCGCCTTTGCCCGTCACCGTCGCCACATAAGTGCGCTGCACCTCGTTGCTTGGGTGCGACAGCCGATGCGCGGCCTCGCCGTCCGTCGTGAGCAGCAGGACGCCTTCCGTCAAGAAATCCAAACGGCCGACGTACGTCATCCCCGCCACTTTCGGAATCAGATCGAACACGGTGCGACGACCATCGGGGTCGGACCGCGTCGTCATCACGCCGGCGGGCTTGTTGAGTAGCAGCCACTCAGCCGCCTTCGGAGCGGAGATCTTGGTCCCGTCGACGGTAATCGTGTCGCGAGTCGGATCCACGGACTGTCCGGTGTGAGCGACGCCGCCGTTCACGAGCACGCGGCCGGAAGCGACCAGCTCCTCGGCCTTTCGTCGCGAGGCGACACCGGCGCGGGCAAGCGCGCGTTGGATGCGCATCGTCTCAGACATCATTGGCCTGCGTCGGCGGAAACGGGTTCTGGTTCTGGTTCTGGTTCTGGTTCTGGTTCTGTTTCTGGTTCGGGTTCCGCGACGGCCGTTTCAATAGCCTTCTCCGGAATTGCTTCAGGCGCGGCGTCGACTGGAAGCTGCGCCGGTGCGGCGGCTTCAGCATTCTCTGATTCCGGCGGAAGCGCGACCGCCGGTGGCTCGCCCGGTACACGAAGCGCGATTGCCAACTCGTCCGCGCGCGGCAACTCCTCGAGATGACGCAGAGCGAAATGCTCGAGGAAGATCGGTGTGGTGCCGTACAACAACGGACGGCCGAGTCCCTCGGCGCGACCCACCACGTCGATGAGACCACGCTCATGAAGCGTCTTCAGCACGCCACCGATCGCGACGCCACGAATCTCCTCGATCGCCGCGCGGCTGATCGGCTGACGGTACGCAATGATCGCAAGCGTCTCGAGCGCGGCGCCCGACAGACGCGCGGGACGCGACGCAAGCTGCGCGCGCTCGATCGCCTCCGTATACTCGGCGCGCGTAAGAATCTGCCAGCCACCGCCAATCTCGACGAGCTCCACACCGTGACCTTCGACGTCGTAGTGCTCTCGGATTTCGTCGAGCGCCGACTGCAACGCGGCCTTCGACGCATCGGAGTCGAGAACCGCGAGCTCCTCGGTCGAGATAGGGCGAGCGCTGGCGAACAGCGCCGCTTCAAGCAGCTTCGCTAGCGACGTCACGAGTGATTTCCACGTTTGCAAATGGTTTTGGCTGCAGGACCTTGAGCTCGCCGCCTTTGGCAAGTTCGAGCAACCCCAGCAATGTCGAAAGAATCTGCCAGGGTTCGGCAGTCGTCGAGACGATTTCCGTCCACAGAATCCGCGCGCGCAGCGACAGCACGGAGCGAATGATCGAAATCGCGCCCGGAATGTCGATCGCGCGCGACACGACCTCGTGCATGTTCGGCTCCTTCGCGGCGCGAAGGACGCGATCCACGGCCGCCAACAATTCGGAGAGCGAGAGCGCCAGGGGCGCCTGCGCTGGTTCCGCTTGCTGCGGGAGATACGCGCGCGCGAACTGATTCCGACGCTCCTCACCGCGCTTTTCGAGCACGTCGACGATCTCGCGCATCTGTTGATACTCGAGCAGGCGGCGCACTAACTCGGCGCGGGGATCTTCCCACGCCTCCTCATCGTGTCGCGGCAACAACATTTGCGCTTTGATGCGCAGCAGTCGCGCGGCCATCTCGAGGTACTCCGCGGCGTCGTTCAGGCCGAGCGTCCGGATGCGAATCACGAACTGACGACAGACGTGCGCGATGGGAATATCGTAAATGTCGACCTGCTCCTCACGAATCAGTGAAAGCAGCAAATCGAGCGGACCCGAAAACACGGGCGTCTCGACGGTGAACGTCCGATCCGCGGAAATTTCCGAAGCTGGTACCGTTGCGACTCCGGTCATTGGATCCACTGTCTCGCGGAAAACAACGTCACATCACGAACGGTATAGATCATCTTGTTGCCAACCCAAATCGCCGGGTTGAGCCAGACGGTGAACAGATCCGGTTTGAAGTACATCGCGGCAATGATGAGCACGAGCCCCCACCGGCCCCACTTCACGTACAACAGCGCCCAGCTTCTCGGCATCAAATACTTGACGACGTGCGATCCGTCGAGCGGCGGAATTGGAATGAGGTTGAACGCGATCAGGATCATGTTCAACTCCACGCCATAAAACATCATCGCCTGCAGAATGCCGAGGCTCGGCTCGAGCGGTTGCACGCGTTCCCCGATCAGACCAAAGACGGCGAACAACAGGGCGCATCCAATCGCCACCAGCAAATTCGTGAACACACCCGCGAGCGAAACGACAATGTCGCCAAAAATCGGCCGACGGTAGTTGCGCGGATCGACGGGAACCGGCTTGGCTCCGCCAATTATGGGTAGATGCGCCAGGGCCAACATCACGGGTAGGATGAGGGTCATGAACGGATCGATGTGCTTGATCGGGTTCCACGTGAGGCGCCCGAGGCTCAGGGCGGTATCGTCACCCTGCTTCAGCGCCGCGTAGCCATGTGCCACTTCGTGCGCGATGACCGAAAACAGCAGCACCGGCACGAATAACAGAATGTCCTGAAGTTGCAACGTCGGCTATGTGGATCGGGGTGGCCCGCCGCCGGCAGAGGCATAAGGCCAGGGGGGCGACTCGCGCGAAAGGTACTAAGTGCGTGAACGCGTGTCAAAGCGTTATCCTGCCTTGACTTTCGCCGTCTGAAATCCTAGGTTCCGGCCTTGCTTCAGCGTTCGCGGACTCCGCGAACTATTTCCGCTTTCTATCAGTTTTTTGGAGAACTGTTGTGCCAAATATCGCATCCGCAAAGAAGAACATGCGTAAGTCGCGCGCGGCGACCGTGCGCAACCGGGCGCAGCGTTCCGCGTTGCGGACGGCCCTAAAAAAGGCCAAGGCTGCAGACGCGACCCCGGCGGCCAAGCTCGAAGCGACCACGCTTCTCGATCGCGCGGCCCGCAAAGGTCTGATTCATCCGAACAACGCGGCCCGCAACAAGAGCAAGCTCGCCAAGGCGACTGCGTAAGGTTTCGGCCAGCAGTTCCGAGTTCACTCAACGACGCGCAATTGCGCGTCGTTCGTGTTCTCAGACCCGAACATTCTAGCTACAAAGCCGCCAGCTCCGCCCCGCAACGCTCGCAGTACCACTCCGTTGGATAATTCGACGCACCGCATTCACTGCACTTGAGCGTCTTGGACTGATCGATCGCGACCGACGGTCGCAGCACGATCGGCGTGTTGCCGGGAACGTTCGCGGCAAGCGGCGGCACACCCATCGGCTCGCGCGCAGCCCCGTCGACTCCTTTGAGCGGAGAGATCTCACTCGCCCGCGGTCCGCGCGGCTTTCCCGAGTCCTTTCCGATCAGCGTATCGAGGAATTTGAGCTCATCGAACGTTCCGCTCGCCGTGTGCATCCCATCAGACGCACGATGCGATTCCACCGACGGCGGCGGCGCGAGCGGAGCGGCGTTGGCCAGCGCCGGCTTCTCGGGCAAAGCCTTGGAAACGACCGCGTGCTCGGCTGTCGCGGGAATTTCGAGTTGGGCGGACGCACGCGGCCCACGGACGGACCCCGTGGCGGCCTCGGCATGACCGACGTGATGCGCGGCCGAAGCCTCGATGGGGTGAGCATCGACGACGGCCGGTCCCGACGACGATTCCCGGGCGGCGGTTTCACTCGTTTCGGTGGTTGCCACGGCCAAGGGAGCAGCATCGCCAGGATCCGTCGAAACCGGCCCTGGGCGCGGCTCCCCACCCGCGGTCTCCGTCGACGCGGTTTGTGCGGAGGGAACGGGAGCAGGCTCGAGCAATGATTCGAGTTCGTTAATTCGCGTTTGCAGGCCGCCCTTCTCGCTGACCAGGTTCGCGATGGCTTCGTCAACGGCGCCGAAGGCAGACAGAGCTTCTTCACCTTCGAGCTCTCCGACGTGCGCGCGGAGGTCCAGCTCGGCGCGCTCGTCCCGGCGCATCCGCTCTTCCGCCTCGAGCAGCGACAAGCGCGACACGACGTTCTTGCGCTCTTCCTCGATAGCCTGGCGGTGCGAGGCCAGTTGCTCGGCGACGCGCAGGAGTCGCGTTTTGTAGTCCGCCTCGACCCGCGCGAACACGTGGCTCGGCGTCGAGTCGCGACGTTCGTTCAACGCCGCAACCCATGCCTCGTACCGCTTGCGCTCGGCGATCAGCCCGGGCACTTCGCTCAACCCACGATTCAGATCAGTCATATTCCCTCGCTTGACCGGCGCAGCGCCGCGGTTTCCGTCACGGTCAATTCGTTCACTCGTCCGAGGAGCCGAGCCGTGAGAAGTATTCGCGCGGCATGCTCCACGCTTTCCATTCGTTGATGTGCTTCGTTCAGAGTCCTGCCGAGCGTCGTCGCTCCGTGATTTGCCATGAGAACGGCGGTGTGTCCGGCATCGAGAAATTCCTCCAAGGCATCACCGACCTCCTGTGTTCCGGGCGTGCAGTATCGCATAACCGGGACCGCACCCATCTGCAAGATAACTTCGGGGAGAACCGGCGCCACAAAACCCTCTCCGGCCACCGCGAATCCTGTCGCGGTCGGCGGATGCGCATGCACGACAGCGTGCACGTCGGTACGCCGCTGATAGATCCTGAGATGCATGCCCAGTTCGCTCGACGGTGTGCCTCCGTCGAGGACCGCACCGTCGCGATCGACGAGCACCAACTCTTCCGGCGTGACGTCGATCTTCGAACGGCCGGCAGGCGTGACGAGGATCGAGCCGTCGATCAAACGCATCGAGACATTCCCGTCGGGGCCGGCTATCAATCCGCGCTCATAGAGCCGCCGGCACACGCCAACGATGGCCGCGCGAGCAACGTGGTTCTGGTCCGACGTCACGGACTCACGCGTCCGATTGGTGAACGACCACTCCTCCGACGACGGTACACCGCACGCGGCCTTGCAGCGTCTTTCCGGTGTACGGCGTGTTGCGCCCTTTCGATTTGAACTTCGAGGGGTCTACGACCCACTTCGCTTCGGGATCGAACACTGTCACATCGGCGGTGGAACCGCGGCGGAGCGTACCGCCCGGGAGTTTGAACACACGTCCGGGCGCGCACGACATGCGTTCGATGAGCATGGGCACGTCTATGATACCTGGTGCAACGAGCCACGTGATGTTTACCGCGAGCGCCGTTTCGAGTCCGATGATGCCGTTTGGCGCATGCGCAAACTCGCGTTCCTTCTCATCGTAATGATGGGGCGCGTGATCGGTTGCGATCAGATCGATCGTCCCATCGCGCACTCCCTGCTGCAGCGCGTCGACGTCGGCGGCGGTGCGCAGCGGGGGATTCATTTTCGCATTCGTGTCGTAGCCCTCGACCGCATCCTCTGTCAGCGACAGGTGATGCGGGCACACCTCGGCAGTGACGTTGATGTTGCGGTCCTTGCCCCAGCGAATCAGCTCAACAGAACCGCGCGTGCTCATGTGACAGAGGTGCACATGCCCGCCGGTCAACCGCGCGAGGAGAATGTCGCGAATCGCCATGATCTCTTCGGCCTCGGCGGGAATTCCTTTGAGACCGAGGCGCGCGCTCACGAGCCCTTCGTTCATCGCGCCACCGTGCGCGAGCGTCGGCTCTTCACAGTGGTCGGCGACAGGAATGCCGAAGGTACGAGCATACTCCAAAGCCGTGCGCATGAGATGCGCGCTCGCGACCGGCTTTCCGTCGTCGCTGAATGCGACCGCGCCCGCGTGCACCATCTCACCGAATTCCGCGAGCGCCTCGCCGCGCTGGCCGAGCGAGACCGCGCCAATCGGGTAGACGCGAGCAGCGTTCGCGATTTGCGCCTGTCGAATGATGAATCCCACCGCCGCCTGATTGTCGGTGACCGGATCCGTGTTCGGCATCGCGCACACGGCCGTGAACCCGCCGGCGACGGCGGCGCGCGCACCGGTCGCGATCGTCTCGACTTCCTCGCGGCCCGGTTCGCGCAGGTGACAGTGCACGTCGATGAAGCCCGGCGACACGACAAGACCGGAGCAATCGACCGTCTCGAGTCCGTCGCGATTGGACGCGTCGTTGCCGACGCGCGGTCCGATCGCTTCGACTAGGCCGTCGACGATCAGCACGTCCGCCGTCGCATCCATGTTCTGAGATGGATCGACAACGCGACCGCCGCGGAGCAATAAGGACTTACTCATCGGACTCCCCGTCCGCCGTCGCCCTTCGCCGACTCGGCGAGTTCCGG
The DNA here is from genome assembly GCA_039924785.1 of Gemmatimonadaceae bacterium. Taxonomy (GTDB): domain Bacteria; phylum Gemmatimonadota; class Gemmatimonadetes; order Gemmatimonadales; family Gemmatimonadaceae; genus JAQBQB01. Next base: position 8,149 of record JBDTAE010000167.1, read on the forward strand.
CTTGCCGCCCGAGAGGAGGTAGAGCACCGCCATGCGCACCGCAACGCCGTTCGTCACTTGATCGAGAATCACGCTGAATGGTCCGTCGGCCACGTCGGAGTCGATTTCGACGCCGCGGTTCATTGGGCCGGGATGAAGGATGAGAATGTCGCGCTTGGCGCGGTCGAGCCGTTCGCGCGAGACGCCGAACACGCGGTTGTACTCTCGCTGCGATGGGATGTAGCCGGCCTGCATGCGCTCGAGCTGCAATCGCAGAATGTTCAACGCGTCGGCCCACTCGATCGCTTCTTCGATCCGTCGAAACACCGTGACGCCGAGCTGGTCAATCGCCGTGGGCAAGAGCGAGCGCGGACCGCAAACCCCCACCTCCGCGCCCATCTTTTTCAGGCCCCAAATGTTCGAGCGCGCGACGCGCGAATGCAACACATCGCCGACGATGCAGACCTTGACGCCCGCGAGCCTCTTGAAATGGTCACGAAGTGTCAATAAATCGAGCAACCCCTGCGTGGGATGCTCGTGTGTGCCATCGCCCGCGTTGATGACATTCGACTCGATTCGCTCCGCGAGAAACTGCGCCGCGCCCGACGCGCCGTGGCGAATCACCACCATGTCGATGCGCATCGCCTCGAGGTTGCGCGCGGTATCGACCAGCGTTTCGCCCTTCGACACGCTCGACCCCGACGCCGCCACGTTCACCGTATCCGCCGAGAGGCGCTTTTCAGCAAACTCGAATGACACGCGAGTGCGCGTCGAAGCCTCGAAGAACAGGTTGACGATCGTCGCGCCGCGCAACGTTGGCACCTTCTTGATCGCGCGCTCGCTGATTTCCTTGAAGGGTTCGGCAGTATCGAGAATCAATTGAATTTGTTCGCCGCTGAGCGGCTCGAGCCCGAGCAGATCCTTCCCGAGGGAGGGACTCACTCAACCGGCTCCCGATCGGCGACGATCGCGGCGTTGCGTCCGTCGAGCTCTTCGACCAGCACATCCACCCGCTGCGACGGCTCGAGCGTTATCGTCTTCCCCACGATGTCCGGCTGAATCGGCAGCTCACGTCCACCGCGGTCGATCAACACCGCCAGGGCAATCCGCCGCGGCCGCCCGAAATCCGCGAGTTCGTCCAGCGCCGCGCGGATCGTTCGGCCCGTATAGAGCACGTCGTCGACGATGACGATGTGTTTTCCCTCGATGTCCACCGGAATGCGGGTCTGGCCAACCAGCGGCCGCGGCCCAACCGTCTGCAGGTCGTCGCGATATAGCGTGATGTCGAGCGCGCCCTGCGGCACTTCTCCGCCTTCGCGTTCGCCGATGTTCGACACAATTTGCGCCGCAAGCTGGACGCCGCGGCGCTGAATTCCGACGATGACGAGGCCGTCGGTGCCATTGTTCAACTCGACGATTTCGTCGGCCATTCGTCGCACGGTGCGGTCGAAGGCGCGCGGATCGAGGAGAATCGATTGTTTTGGGGACGCTGCCATGGTGCGCGCAATATGCGACCGCCGCGAGCGAAACGGTAGCGTATTGACCTGCTTCACCGCACCACGGCTGCGGGGCGACCGCCTACTCGTTCAGCCAGAGCAGGGCATCCTCCGTGCTTCGAAATACCCGCCATTGGTGCCCGCGCGACGCGCCGAACGTCGCGAACATGCGGGCCATTCCGAACTGCATTTCGTTCTGGGTCACGAACGCCCGTCGGACGCCGGGCTTGAAAATGGAACGGCCGGCGATGCCAGCCATGATGGAGGGACTCATCGCAATGTCGGCGACGTCGCACAAGTCCATGATCTCGCTATATGTTGGGTCGAAGCCGGGATCACCACGCACTTCGGCGGCGCCGGCGAGAATGTCAGCGTCGGATAAAATCCCCCACGCCTTCGTCAGGAGGAGGCGGCGGGATGAATCGATCGAATATGAGAAAGGCACGCCAAGAACAAGGATGGAACTGATGCAACGGGAACGGCGCGCGGCCGGCGTCGGCAATCGCTATGGTTTTGACTCCGCGCCAAAGAACACTCAAAAAGTGCGGACACCGCGGCGCGTAAGAGGGCAGTACGGAATGCCACGGCGACGCCGCGCGGCCGAGCATTTACACCCCTACCCGCAAGTGAGGGAAACTTGCAAGCGGATCCGACGTCGAAGCGCGCTCGTTCATTCCTTCGTTCATTCCAACGAACGCACTTGCGCCGAACAGCACCGCCAAGTCGGACGTTTGGACAATACTAATTGGGCCCTATTGAACTTACGGACTCCTCTGCGCAGGTGGTGGTGAAACCAATTTCACGAAGCAAAAATTTGTG
>JBDTAE010000168.1:0-10247 GCA_039924785.1 Gemmatimonadaceae bacterium
GCCGGCTTGGATTCGGCTTCCAAGGGCAAAACCGAGGACGTCATCTCACCGGAAGGGCGCGCATTGGTCACTGCTAGAGGGTGACGGTGAGCGAGCTCACCAACAACGCAATGTTCTTTCTGAAATAACCCGCCGTATGGAGCGGCCATACGGCGTCCCTCGACCGGAATCCACGGAATGCGGATGGCATTGTCGACTCCACCGGTGCTGCCTAGAGCTTGACGAGCAAAGCGAGATTCAGCCGCGTCTCCGTCTTTCGGAGATCCGGCGTGAATCCCGGGACTGCCGACCCCGGCAGCCCCGTGTTGCCGCCCAACGGAGTGACACCTCCTGGTCCCGCGAAGTACGGCACGTTCGCTTCGCGGTGATTCACCTCGAATCGGAACGTCGTGAACTGATCCGGCATGTAGTCGAACGTGACGGTCGCGTCCCACGCCTTGAACGGGTCACCGGCGTTCGCCGTGAAGTACGACGGCGCTCCGGTGAACGCGGTGGCGCCATTGATGGGCGGCACAAGCACGAGATACCGACCGGGGTTGTTCATGGCCCCGCCACCGAGCGTGACGCCAAAATGGTCGGCGGCGAACCAGCTTCGGTTGTAGACCATGAATCCGAGGAAACTCTGTTTTGGGCTGCCGGCAACGCCGCCGGTGCAGCTCACACCGCCGCCGCTCTCGCAGCCGGCGTCGAGCGTCACCGAGAAGGCGCCCTTGTCATACGCGGCCTTTGCGTCATCAAAGTACTTGATCTCGAGACTGTTGTCGGTGTGCACGCGCATGCGATCCGGAATGCCGAGCCAGTCGTGGCCATAGTAGTTGTTCGAAAGCAGCGACACGGCACCGTTGGGCCGATACAGAATTTGGCCGCCAACGCCGGGCGCTTCATTGAACATGCCGTAGGATTGCCACCCGTTGATCAACCACGGCTCGATCTTCAGGTGCTCGCTGGTAAATACCTGCAGCCGAACGCCGGTGAAGAACCACGGTGTATTCGACGACACGTACGACGGCTGATACGCCCAGTTGTCGAAGTTGTAATAACTGAACAGGCCGACGTACGACATGAAGATCCCGGCGTCGAAGTTGACGCCGTTCAACTTGTTCCAATGCCGGCCGCCGTACGCCTCCGAGAGGTAGCGATAGGCGTTGTCCATGTTCCACTGACCGCGCGCCGGACTTGCGTCGTTGCGCGGCGTCATGGTCGAATACATGCCGAACTGCGTCATCAGGCGGCCGCGAACGCTGCCGCAATGAAAGTCGCCGCCGATACCGAGCTGTTGGAGCACTACCTCGTTCGTCCGTCCCGACTCCGACGTCCCCACCAGTGTATGGTCGCTCGGGTGATTGAAGTCGCCGATATAGGCCACGTCAGCGCGAAACTCACCGGTGAAATACGAGGTACTGATCGGAGAATCCTTCGTGCGGGCGTTGCCATTGAGCCAGGTGAAATCAGCGAACGCAAATGGGTCGGGCTTCTTCCCCGTTGTATCCGCGTCGCAACCGGCCTGTGCTCCCGCGACGGACGTCGCCATGAGGCCGAGCCAGAGTGCAACTGCTGAGAATGTAGTTTTCATTTTTTGAACGCGCTGTCGAGCGCGATGTTGAGGAGAAGGACATTGACTCGCGGCTCGCCGAAGAAGCCGAACTGGCGGCCTTCGACATGCCGGTCCACCAACGCGCGCACGGCCGCCGAGTCGGCGTTCCGAGCGTGCGCGACGCGTGCCACCTGCAGGAACGCGTTCGCCGGCGAGATGTGCGGATCGAGTCCGGACGCGGATGATGTTGCCATGTCGGACGGAACCTTTCCCTTCACCGCGCCATCGTTCTTCACGGCGTCTTCAATCGCCTGGACGATGAGCGTGTCAGCGAGCTTGCGATCGGTCGGGCCTTTGTTCGTCCCCGACGAGTTCGACGCGTCATACCCGTTGCCCGCCGCCGACGGCCGCCCGTGGAAATACTCGGGCTTCGTGAACGACTGTCCGATCAGCGAACTGCCAACGACACGCCCGTTGACCGACACGAGCGATCCGTTCGCCTGCCGCGAGAACAGCACCTGCGCAAGCCCCGTGACGACGCCTGGATAGATGAACCCAGTGATGACGCAGAGCACCAGCGTCATGGTGATCGCGGGCCAGAGTTGTTTGCGTAGCATGGTCATTGAACCGTTATACCAGATGTGTGACGACGAGCAGCACGTCGATGAGCTTGATACCGATGAACGGCACCACCAACCCACCGAAGCCGTACACGAACAGGTTGCGCCGCAGAATCACCGACGCGGCCGCGGGACGGTACGCGACACCGCGCAGCGCGAGTGGAATAAGAGCCACAATGATCAAGGCGTTGAAGATCACGCTGGCCAAGATCGCCGACTGTGGCGAGTGCAGCCGCATGATGTTGAGCGCCTGAAGCGCCGGAAACGCGATGACGAACATCGCCGGGATGATCGCGAAGTATTTGGCGACGTCATTCGAGATCGAGAATGTCGTCAGCGCTCCGCGCGTCATGAGCAATTGCTTTCCGATCTCCACCACCTCGATGAGCTTCGTGGGATTGGAATCGAGATCGATCATGTTCCCGGCTTCCTTCGCCGCTTGCGTGCCGGTGTTCATTGCCACGCCGACATCCGCCTGCGCGAGCGCGGGCGCGTCGTTCGTGCCGTCACCGGTCATCGCAACGAGTTTGCCGCCGGCCTGTTCGCGCCTGATCAGCGCCATCTTGTCTTCCGGTTTCGCCTCGGCGAGGAAGTCATCGACGCCCGCTTCGCGTGCGATGGCGGCCGCGGTGACCGGATTGTCTCCGGTGATCATGATCGTGCGAATGCCCATCGCGCGCAGGCGTTCGAAACGCTCGCGGATCCCACCCTTCACGATGTCCTTCAGATAGACCACGCCCAGAACGCGCGCCGCGCTCGCGTTTCCAGTCGGGCGTTCGGCGACCACGAGCGGCGTACCGCCTTCCATCGCAACGCGCTGAATCGCCGCGTCGAGATCCGTCGGCGTCGCCCCGCCCTGCTGACGCACCCAGGCAAGCACCGAATCTCCGGCACCTTTGCGAACTTCATAATCGGCGGTATTCACGCCGCTCATCCGCGTGGTCGCGGTGAACGGAATGAACTCCATTTGATGGTGTCCGTCCTGCTCACCGCCAACCTCACGGCCACGAATGCCGAATTTCGTCTTCGCCAGCACGACGATGCTCCGGCCCTCAGGCGTTTCGTCGGCGAGCGATGCGAGTTGCGCACGATCGGCGAGCAGTTCCGGCGCCACGCAGGAAACGGGGATGAACTCCGCCGCCTGACGATTGCCGAGCGTGATCGTGCCCGTCTTGTCGAGCAGCAGCGTGTTGACGTCGCCCGCCGCCTCGACCGCGCGACCGCTCATCGCGATGACATTTTGCTGAATCATCCGGTCCATGCCGGCGATGCCGATTGCCGAGAGCAACCCGCCGATCGTCGTCGGAATGAGACACACCAGGAGCGCAATGAGAATTGGAATCGTCGTCGCGGCGCCGCTGTAGATCGCGAACGGCTGGAGCGTGGCGACGGCAAACAGAAACACGATCGTGAGCCCGGACAACAGAATCGTGAGCGCAATCTCGTTCGGCGTTTTTTGGCGCGATGCGCCTTCGACGAGCGCGATCATCCGGTCGAGGAACGTTTCGCCGGGGTTGGCCGTGATGCGCACGACGATGTAGTCGGACAACACCTTCGTACCGCCCGTCACCGCTGAGCGATCGCCGCCGCTTTCACGAATGACGGGCGCACTCTCGCCGGTGATCGCGCTTTCATCCACAGAAGCAACGCCGTCGACCACTTCGCCGTCGCCGGGAATGACATCCCCCGGGATGCACACAACGAGGTCGTCGCGACGCAGTACCTCCGCGCTGACTTCGACGAACGTGGCCCGGTCGATGCGCGCGGTGCCGCTTGGCTTCGCGACGCGTTTCGCCGTCGTCTGCGTGCGCGCCTTGCGAAGCGTGTCGGCCTGTGCCTTGCCGCGACCTTCCGCCATTGCTTCAGCGAAGTTGGCGAAGATGACGGTGAACCACAGCCACAGCGCGAGCTGAAGTGTGAAGCCCCAGTCTGGACGGCCCTGCGCGACGTCGCGGAAAAACGCGACCGTCGTGTAGGCGGACCCAAGGAGCACGACGAACATGACCGGGTTCCGCACCATGTGGCGCGGGCTGAGCTTTACGATCGCCTCGCGCAGCGCACGGCGCACGATCGGCGGATCGAACAGCGGTCTCTGAGTAGTTGCAGACATGGCTAGAACAGTTTCCCCGCGCCCATCACCAAGTGCTCGACGATCGGACCAAGCGCGAGGGCGGGAAAGAATGTGAGCGCGCTGACGATCAGCACGACGAACACCAGGAGGACGACAAACAGCGGCGTGGTCACCGGGAACGTTCCGGCCGACGCCGGCACGATCTTCTTCTCGGCGAGGAATCCGGCCAGGGCGAGCATCGGCACCATCATCGCAAACCGGCCGATGAGTGTGTTGAGACCGAGCAGCGTGTTGTAGTAGTAGGTGCTCCCCGTCAGGCCGGCGAACGCGCTTCCGTTGTTGCCCGCCGTGGACGAAAAGGCATACAAGATCTCTGAAAAGCCGTGCGGCCCGCTGTTATTGAGCCCGGCCAGTCCCGCCGGCAGAAGTACGGACACCGCGGTCATCGTGAGGATCGCCGCGGGAAACACAAGAACGTACAGCATGGCCATCTGGATTTCGCGCGCCTGAATCTTCTTCCCCAAATACTCCGGCGTGCGCCCGACCATGAGCCCCGCGATGAAAACGGTGAGCACGATCATCGCGAGCATGCCGTAAAGCCCAGCCCCGACGCCGCCGAACACCACCTCGCCGAGTTGGATGTTCACCATCGGCACGAGACCGCCGAGCGGCGTGAACGAGTCGTGCATCGAGTTGACGCACCCGCAGGAGGCGTCGGTGGTGACGGTCGCATAGAGCGCGGAGTTCGCGATGCCGAAGCGAACCTCTTTGCCCTCCATATTTCCGCCCGGGTTGGTCGCCGAGCTCACGACGTCGATGCCGCGCGCCGCATGAATCGGATTGCCGCGCGCCTCTGCCCAATAGGCGACACTCACGCCGGCGAAGAACAGCACGAACATCGCGGTCCACACGGCCCAGCCGTGCTTCTGGCTCTTCACCATGCGGCCGAGCATGTATGTCAGCGCCGACGGAATGAGGAAGATCGTGAACACCGACCAGAAATTCGTCCAGGGCGTTGGGTTCTCGAAGGGATGCGCGGCGTTGGCGTTAAAGAATCCGCCGCCATTCGTGCCGATCTGCTTGATGATTTCCTGACTGGCAACGGGGCCCATGGCGATGGTCTGCTTGGCGCCCTCGAGGGTGACGACGTCAAGATACGGCTTGAAATTCTGAATCATGCCCTGCTGCACGAACAGCATCGACAGCACGAGGCAGAGCGGCAGCAGCACGTACAGCGTGCCGCGCGTGAGATCGACCCAGAAGTTGCCGAGCCGCCCAGCCGACTTGCGCGCGATGCCGCGAACGAACGCCACCGCGACGGCCATGCCGACAGCGGCCGACGCGAAGTTGTGAAAGGCAAGCTGCGTCGTTTGCGAGAAGTACGACATCATCGACTCACCGCTGTACGACTGCCAGTTCGTATTGGTCGTGAACGACGCGGCCGTCTCGAACGCCTGGCGGTCGCTCACCGCCGCAAAGTGCTGCGGATTGAGCGGGAGCAGGTGTTGAACCCGCAGCACGAGATACGTCAACAGCATTGAGACAATGCTGAACAGCAGCATGCCGGCGGCGTAGCGCGTCCAATGCTGATCTTCCGCCGGGTCTACACCGCACACGCGGTAGATCACGCGCTCCACGGCGCCAAGCCACGTGAGGGACCCATCGTACACGCGGACGAGATAGACTCCGAGCGGCTTTGCCACAAGCAGCACGCAGAGACTAAAGAACGTGATTTGAAGCCAACCGTTGAGTGTCATGGTTATTGTCGTTCGATGGCCCTAGAACTTTTCGGGCCGGAGCAGCGTGTAGACGAGATAGACCAGAATCCCGACCGCCAGCGTGGCGGCGATCCAGCTCTCGGTATTCATTGTTCTGAGTTCTCTGATGCGCCGCCGTCCGCCGATGACGTGCGCCCGAGTCGGTCGCAGGCATGGACGTACAACAGCATGAGGCCGAAGAACACGATGGTTCCGGCGATGTAGAGGAAGTCGATCATGGGAGGTGCACCGGGCATGAAGGCAACTGCGGGCGATTGTTTTCGTGTTGTACTGGACGGGGAGAACGTATTGGCCTAGCCGTTAAGGGCGCACAAACAGCCATGGCTGACGTAATAAAAATCTCATAAAGCTTTTGCTACAGGCGTCGGGCAATCGCGCGGAACCATCGGGAATGGCTGACAAGCTGCTGCTTACTCGTTGATGGCGAGCCGCTCGACGGCTTCTGCGTCGGGGATTTCGTCGGGGCTCGTGGTGTCGGCCGCAGTCAATTCGAGAGAGAAGACGGACCCGCCGCCCGGGCGCGGAGCAAAGCGAAGCGATCCACCCTGCGCATCTGCCATTCCGCGGGCAATCGACAGCCCAAGCCCATGGCCCCGAATGTCGGGCGGCACACCGGGCGGGCGATAGAACGGCTCGAAGATCCGGTCTCGCTCGGACTCGGGCACCCCAGGGCCGCGATCGAGCACGTCGATCGTGAGACGCCCGCCGACTTCGCGCGCGCGTATATCAATGGGCGACCCGCACGGCGAATACTTTGCCGCGTTGTCGATCATGTTGATGACGATCCGCAGTGTTTGCGAGAAGTCGAATAGGCCCGCCAAGAGCGTGTCCGGCGGCAGATCCACGGCGACGCTGCGTCCCTGAATCGCCGCGGACGCACCGCGCAGCGCGGCGCCGATCAGGTCATCGATCGTATTCACCACGGGCGTCGAACGCACTGCTCCCGCATGAATTCGCGAGAGGTCGAGGAGATCGCCGACCAGTGCATCGAGGCGGTCCGCCTCCACTTCGATGATCGCGGCGCGCGCGGGGTCGCCGCCTGTCACGAGCTCATGGGCAATCCCCTTGATCGTCGTCAGCGGCGTGCGCAGGTCGTGCGACACCGCGGTCAACAGCGCGCTGCGCAGCGCTTCGAGTCGCCGCTCGGCTTCCGCGCGCTCGGCGGTGGCGACAAGCCTGGCCCGCTCCGCGCCAAGCGCCGCGTAGTATGCCAGGGCGGCGAGCAGGCGAGCCTGCTCTTCAGTGAGCCGCAGTCCGTCGGCTGTCGCGATGCGAAGGGCGCCGACGACATGGTCGCGCACTCGCAGGGGAAGCGCGAAGGCTCGAACGACGGGCTCGATGTCCCGTTGCCTTCCGGCTGGGTCATTTACGCGCAACATCCGCCGGATACGCGTCGTTACAGAATCCTCAATGCGTCCCGTGAGCATTCCGAGGGCCGCCGTCGAGGCGGAGGGCGAACCCGTCTCCTGCGGCAGGCGGATCGTCCCATCCTGCAACTCGGCCGCACCCGCGCCGTTCCGGATGATCCAGTCAACCAAGCCTTCGGCGGGAGCGACTTCGATGCCGCTCGACGATGCATCGCCGACACCGCGAAGAGCGCGGGCGACCAGCTCGATTCCCCCTGTCGATCGACGAAGGTAGATGTCGCATTCATCGACGTTTACCGAATTGCGAATCACGCCGGCAATGGCGCGAAGCGCTTCATCGGCGTCGGCGGCGTTCAAGGTCTCGGCGCCCAGGCCGGCCAGCCGGTCCACCTCGAGTGCGCGCTGGGTTGCCGCGACCGCCGTGGCGTTTGCACGATATAACAATTGTGTTGCAACAACGCTCGTTACGAGAAACGCCACCAGCGCGAGCCAGTCCAGCGGATTCGTGATCGTGAGCGTTCCATACGGCGGAAGGAAGAAGAAGTCGAACGAGAGGAACGCCAATCCGGCGACCGTCAGACCAAGCGCCCTGCCACCCGCGGCGCTGGCTCCGAGCACCACGAGCAGGAACATCAACGTCACGTGTGCCTTATCGAGCACCGTGCGGACGAGGAACATCGCCACGGTGACCGTCACGATGATGCCAAGCCACGTTGCCCAGCGTGCGACAGCGCGCCGCGGGATGGTCGGAACAACGGCGGCGGAGGAGGTCACAGGTCGGCGCTGTCCGGTTCGAAGCGATAGCCCACGCCCGGCTCCGTTTGAATGAAGCGCGGCCGCACAGGGTCGTGCTCGATCTTTCGGCGCAGGTGGCCGACGTACACGCGAAGGTATTGCTGCGCGTCGCCCGCGACATTTCCCCACACCGCGCTGAAGAGTTGCTGATGCGTCAACGTCCGGCGCGGATGCGCCATGAAGGCGCGCAGCAACGACCACTCGGTGGGTGTGAGGCGAATTGCTTCCCCTCCGCGTTCGACGCCGTGCCGCTGTGCGTCGACCACGATGTCACCAAAGCCCGACAGCATCGGCGTGCCGCCGCTCGCGCGGCGCGCGCGCCTCAGTTGCGCTCTCACCCTCGCCATGAATTCGACCGTGCTGAATGGCTTGGTGACGTAGTCGTCCGCGCCGGCGTCAAGGAGACTCGCCTTTTCCGTGTCCGTATGACGAGCGGACAGCACGATGATTGACGCCGATGACCACGAGCGAATTTCGCGACACACCTCGATTCCCTGCATGTCGGGAAGCCCCAGGTCGAGGATCACCAGCGCGGGCGCTTCAGCCGCGGCGAGATCGATGCCCTTCTTCCCGCTGTCGGCCTCGATCACGCGAACGACGCATGGATCTCCGCTGTCGTCGCCGTCCGCCGCGAGGTGCATCGGTTCCGTCAGTGCGTTGCGCACGAGCCGGCGAATCTGCGGTTCGTCGTCCACGACGAGAACCGTGAGTGTTCCGCTATCCACGTTGCCTCAATCTCATTGGCTGCGGACTGACCCGCGGCACGAATGCAGGATACGTCGGCGCGGTTCTACATGCAGGCAAGGAAACGCTCGCGGCTGCCGGTTTTATCTCCTTTTTATGCGATTCGTATCGTTCTTTATGCGGCGTTCACCGGGTCGATCGTAGCTTCGAGTCGTACCCTGACAGGACCGTGTATGTCGATCTCCATTCTACGTTCCCCCGAGCCGGCGTCTTTCACGGCGGTTGTTTCGGCGCCACGCGCACGTATGGGACGTTTGCCGCTGCCACCGCGTGTTACGGCGATGACCGAGAGCGACGAGCCGGGCCTTCGCGCGGTGAATACGTTCATCGACCTGCTCGCGGATATCGCGTTGGCCGATTGGATCGCCCTGGGACGGGCGTTGATGTCGGAGGAGCGTGCACGTTCCGCGCGATGCTCTGCGTGGGCAACGCTCGACACCACGATTGCCGAGCAGCAACTCGGCGTTGCCGCGTGGTATGCGCGCGATGGTATCGAGACCGCATCGCATCTCGTGCGCAGTTCATCATCGTCGCGGCGAACGCTGTCGCGAGCCGAACGCCAGGCGTTTTATGCCGCGCAGGGGGCCGCGGAGGAAGCGGTGCTCGCGCTGCTCGCTCGCGAACACCTGTCGTTAGAAGACTTTGATGTGCTGTGCGCCGGCTGTCGCGGAATCGTCGCGATGGCGTCGGGAATGAACTGACGCTTGTGGTCCAGCACGCGATGCTCGAGCGAGCATCGCGTGCTGGTTGCGGCTACGCGTTCTTGTCCGTGCACGCCTGCCAGTTGGGGTTGTTCGTTTCCTGCTGCGACGGGACGAGCGTCACGTCGGTGCCGTACGCTCCGCCCTTGAAGTAGGCACCCGTCGGGAACACGGTCTCGGCGTTGCGACCGTACTGGCGGATGAGCCGGCGCATGTCGCCAAGGCGATGGGCCGTCGTGTACATCCAGAACGCCCGTTCGCGGAAGAGGAGATCGACGCGGCCGCTTGCAGTCCCCGGATCGGTGAGCGGCGCGAGACCGCTCATCGTCGTGCGCGCCGCGTTCAGGATGGAGATGAACGCTCCGCTGTTGCCCGCCGCCAGTTGCGCCTCGGCCTCGATCATCCGCGCTTCGATTCCGCTCGCGATCACGACACTTGAATTCAATGCCGGATACTGGTTCATGAGCGGTGTCGGCGTGCCGTCCTGGCCGCGGCTGATTTTCGTCCCGTCTACCCTGACGCGGGGATCTTTGGACGAGACGTAATCGAGTCCGTTGCCGCCTTCCTTGTCGGAGGCGCCGAAGTTCTTCGTCGAGTTCATCCAGTCATAGATCGCGTTCGCGACACCGGTGGTGAG
>JBDTAE010000169.1:0-9763 GCA_039924785.1 Gemmatimonadaceae bacterium
CAATCGCGGTGTTGCGTGGCAACGGAGGAAACCCCGGATGATTCGCGAACGCGACATAGAGCGCGAACGCGCCGGCAACGAGGAGCAGATACTGCAGCGCCTGCGGATGCGGTGAGAGCACTGCGAGTCCGATGGTCAACGCGGCACCGCCCCACGCCCATAGACGTCCGTCACGAATGCCACGCGTCAACAGGAGAAGGATCAGCGGCAACATGGCGCTGACGAAGAGCTTTCCGTCATGGCCGGGCGAAGCCGTTCCGGCGATCGATCCACCCATCATGTAAGCAAGGCCACCGATGAGTGCACTGTAATACCCAAAGCGCCACGCCCGCAGGAACAGGTACGTGACCAGGCCGCACAGAAACAGGTGAATCGGAAACTCCCATGTCATTGCCATGTCCGTCGGCATGATCATGCGGAGCAGAAACGTCGGATAGAAAATGTCGCCGTGCATCGCAGCGACATACGGGAGTCCGCCTTGAATGAACGGATTCCACATGGGGAACCCGTGTCCACTCTTGAGCGACTGCGCGGCGAATTCACGAAACTGGAAGCCCGCTTGGTACTGATCGCTACGCGGGTTGATCAGAAACAGCCCCGCAAGCGCAGGATACGCCAGCGTCAGCGTCGCGAGTGCGTAGACGAGTGACGCCCACGCCGTGGCGTGTCGCGGCGCCGCCGTTTCGTCGGCCGACGATGTGAGACTAGGAGTTCGCGCCATCCCCGGTCGATGCTGGAGGTCGTCCGCGCGTGCCTCGCGCGAGGAGGTAAAGTGCCGGCAAGACTTCCAAAATGGTGAGCCACAGCCGCGACGAAACTGCGATCACGCCGGCTTGCCCAACGTTCGCCAAGCCCAACATTGTCAACGCGTTGATCTGCACACCCTCGCGTACTCCAATACCCGCAGGCAACGCCAGGGCAAGATAACCGATTACGTACGCCGATGCGTATATCGCGATGTACGCGGTAATCGACCCAGCAGCCGTACCCATGACGCCGGCAACAAACGTTCTGAATGCAAGACCATACATTGCCCACGCGAGCAGGTTCCCAATGAGCGCTTGATAAATCGCCGCCCTCGGCAGCGTGCCGAGCGCGAGGTCGCGACCGGTGACGCGGCGAACGACGCCCAACACGAACGGAAGCAGCGCGGGCAACACAAACAGCCCCACCACCATCAAGACAGCGACGACGAGACCGAGCGTCGCATGGCCCTTCGACAGCGTGTCGAGCGCAGTGAAACCCGCTACCACCGCGACGACGAAGCCCGTGGCGATGTTCACGATGGTGTTGAGGACCGCGGCACCCGCGGCCGTCGCCGGCGAGACTCTTCGGCGACGCGCCAACTCCGCGATCGCCCCGATCTGAAAGACGACGTTCCACGGCAAGTAGCGCACGAGATTGGACACAAACCACACCGCGGTGGCGTCGCGGACGCTGAGCTCTTCGCCCCACGAGATCACGATGCGGCGCCACGTCTCGATGAGCACAGCGTACGTCGCAAGGACGATCGCGGAGCTCAGTGCGATCATGCCCCATCGCGGATGCACTTCGACGGGCGACCCGCGAAACGCCGTCCATTGTTCGATCAGTCGTTCGCCGACGAACCACAGGACGATCGCGGTGACGACAACCTGCGCGACGACCCAGACCTTACGTCGGCGAGCTGGCGATGGCGGCGCGATAGATGTCGGCGTAGCGTCGGGCAACCGATTCCGGGGCAAAGGTGGCCAGCGCGTGGAGTCGTCCAGCGGCGCCGAGCGCCGCGCCTCGGTCCGGGCGATCGAGCGTCGAGATGATTGCGGCAGCCAGCGCGCCGGCGTCGGTGTCCTTCACCAGAATCCCCGTGCGGTCGTGCTGAATGATATCCGGCAGTCCGCCGGAATCGAACGCAATGACGGGCGCTTCGCAGAGCTGCGCCTCGACCGCAACGAGGCCGAGGCCCTCGTCGATCGACGGCATCACGACCGCGGCCGCGTTGCGATAGAACTCCGCGAGCTTGGGCTGCGGAAGCGCCCCGTGCCACCGCACGCGCGCGCCGACACCGAGCGACTCGGCCAATGAAAGCAATGCGTTGGTATCGTCGCCGGAACCGATGACGTCGAGCGAGATTGAGGGATCTGGAACACGGCTCAGTGCGTGAAGAAGCACTTCGATTCCCTTCTGCTTGTTCAACCGGCCAACGAAGAGCAATCGATCCTTGCTGCGCGACGATCCGGATCCGTTCGGCGAAAACAACTCGGCGCTCACGGGCATGGGCGCGACCTTCACCGCTGGGGCCGATACGACCTGCGCTGCCTCGTTCGCCAGCCAGTGCGATACGGCGGTCACGGCGGCCGAGTGATGCATCACGTGGCGAAAACCAGGTCGGGCGAACGCGACGGATCGCGCGAGACGAACATCGGTGCCGTGGAGCGTCGTAACGAGTGGCTTGCCCGACATGCGAGCGAGCCACGTTCCGACGAGTCCATTCGGAAACCACCAGTGCGCGTGAATGATATCGGGCTGAAAGTCGCGCCGGACATGATCTGCGACACGAAACTCCGAGCCGAGAAAGCCAAGCATCGCAACCTTCGCGCTGAACGACGACTGGACCTGGTTCGCCATGTTGCCGGCGTACGCGAGCGTCTCGTACTTGCGCGGTGCGTAGCGAAAGCGGTCGATCTGAATGCCGTCGAGTTGTTCGCTCGCCGACAGCCCCGAGGCGTGCGGAGCGATCACACGCGTCTCCACGTCCTCACCTTTCAACGCGACCGCCAGTCGCAGCAGGAATGCGCCTGGTGCATCGCCGGTTTCACGCGGGAATGAGTGTGTTAAAAAGAGTACCTTCATACGCTCCGGCGACGTCATTCGTCGCTGTGCCGCGCGGCGGCGAGTTCGTCCAGCTGTCGACGGATTTCGCGAAGTTGCGCGCGCTGGCCGGCGATCTGCTCGCCGAGCAATCCGGTCGCGAAAAGAATACTGCCGAGAATCAGGCAGGTTTGAATGACGGTCCATACCGAGCGGACGCCGAAGCCGGTAATCGCGAGCACGCCCAACGCGCCGAGTCCGGCCAGAGCACCGAGCGCAAAAAGCCCAGCGCCAAGCATGCCGAACAAAAGCAACGGCTTTTGCCCAAAGCGCAGCTCGAACCACACGGCAAGCATGTCGAGCAGCCCAACGGGAATGCGATGCCACGTCGCGAACTTTGAATGGCCCGCGTGGCGCGGATAGAGCGGGACCGGAATTTCAGTGACAGTGAATCCCTGCGCGGCCGCGATCACGACCATATAGCGGTGCCAGTCCGGCCGAACCGGCAACGCATCCATGATCTCACGACGGTACGCCTTTACAGAATTCAAATCCTTCACCGGCACGTGAAACAGCACTCGGCTCAACTTGTTATAGATGCCCGAGACGAACGCTTTCTCGTACTTCCCTTCCTTGAACCCGGTGACCATGTCGGCGTCGCCCGCGAGAATCGGCGCGGCGAGGCGTGGAATGTCTTCGGGCTTGAACTGCAGGTCGGCCGGATAGAAGACGAGCACTTCGCCGCGGGCGGCGAGATATCCGGTGCGGAGCGCGTCGGCGATGCCACGGCGTCCACGATGACGCGCGACCCGCAAGAACGGGTACTGCTCGGTGAGCTCCTGCAGCACGGCCCACGTGCGATCGACACTGCCGTCGTCGACAACGATGACCTCGTACGTGTGTTCCGATGTCGCGAAGGTCGCGGCGGCAAGTTCCATGAACAACGGCAAATTTTCCGCCTCATCCTTTGCCGGGACGAGGACGGAAACGTCGACGCTGTTGGAAGAAGTTCGAGGTGCGATGGGTGTGAATGGTGGCGCCACGGAGACGGCTCCGATGGCCGAGGTCATACCCGCTTGCGCATGCGTGCCGAGAGAACTCCGAGTTGGTCGCGATACTTGGCGACAGTACGACGGGCAATCTGCACACCGCTTTCCTTCAGGATGTTCACGATCGCTTGATCCGTGAGCGGACGCTTTGCATCTTCCGCGCCGACGAGCTCTTCAATCTGCGCCTTGATGCCGCGCGCCGACACATCTTCGCCGGCAGTGGTCGACAATCCCGACGAGAAAAAGAATTTGAGCGGCAGCACGCCTCGCGGCGTCTGCACGAACTTCTCGTTCGTCACTCGGCTCACGGTCGACTCGTGCATGCTGATCACTTCCGCGACTTCGCGAAGCGTCAGTGGTCGCAGGTGCTGCACACCCTTCTCGAAGAAGTCGCGCTGGCGGTCGACGATGTAGTTCATGACCTTGAGCATTGTCTGCCGACGCTGCTCAATGGCCTGAATCATCCAGTTCGCGGAATTCAGCTTGTTGCTGATGAACTCCTTATTTTCGCCGTCGAACTTCTTCTTGTCGCGCGCGATCTCCTGATAAGCGCGGCTCAGCTTGAGGCGCGGAAGATTGGCGTCGTTGAGGAAGACGTGATAGCGCCCATCGATCTTGTCGACGATGAGATCGGGGATGATGTAGTTGTCACTCGCGGCCGAGTAGACGAGGCCGGGTTTCGGATCGAGCTTTTTGATTTCGTCGGCGGCCTTTTGCACGTCGATTGGACTGATGCCGAACCGCTTGGAGATTTCGCTCCAGCGATGGTTGATCAGCTCTTCGAAGCAGTCGCGCACGAGACGGAACGGAACCGATTGCTCGAGACCCGCCTCTTTGAGCTGAAGCATGAGGCATTCGCGGAGGTCGCGCGCGCCAACGCCCGGCGGGTCGAGGCTCTGTACGATCAGCAGCATCGCGTCCGCTTCAGCCAGCGTGTACAACGGCAAGTCTTCGATTTCGCGCTCGGCGGCTTCTGCGGCTTGCGCGACGGCGTCATTCACAGTGCGAAGGAACTCGTCCATCGCGATGGCGAAATATCCGTCTTCGTTGATGTTGCCAACGAATTCGTCGGCGAGAAACGCTTGGCGCGGCGTCAGGTCGAGGAGAGTGATCTGGTCCATGAGATGATCGGACAGATCGCGCGTGTCGACAGTGACCGGCTCGTAGTACTCGCGCTCCTCGTGTTCTTCGCGACGGCCGCCGGCATCGAAACCGTCGAGAAGAATCTCTTCCCAGTTGATCTCGTCGTTCGGCGCCTTCTCTTCTTCCGGAACTGCGTCGGCGGCGACGACGTCCGATTCTGTCTCAACCTCGACGTCGGATTCCGAATCCGATTCTTCCTCGTCGTCTTCCGGCTCGACCATGTCGAGGAACGGATTGTTCAACAGCTCCTGCTTGAGGTGCTGCTGAAGATCGAGCAACGGCATGTACAACAAATCCATCGCCTGATACAGGCGTGGATTGATCTTGAGCTCTTGTCGAAGCTGCGTGTTCTGGGAAAGTCCGGCTTTCATGAGGCGACTGGTTCCCCTTGTTCAGCAGCGGCAAAGCGGCCGCGAAGGCGGGCGGTCAAGGTCGGGCCAAGATAAATGTCGGCAACGGTGTCGTCGAACACGAGTTCGCGTACGGTACCCGACACTTTGACTTGACCGTCAAACATGATATACGCGCGGTCGACGATATCCAGAGTTTGCTCCACATTGTGATCGCTGATTAACACACCAATTCCGCGATGGCGCAAGTCGGCGACAATCTGCTGGATGTCGTGGACCGCAATGGGGTCCACGCCCGCGAACGGCTCGTCCAGCATCATGAATTTGGGCTGCGTGACGAGGGCACGGGTGATTTCGAGACGCCGCCGCTCGCCGCCGGACAGTGCGAAGGCCTTGCTGTGGCGCAGGTGCTTGATGCTCAATTCGTCCAGCAAGGTTTCCAAGCGCGCCTTCCGTTCGCTGCTCGACAAGCCGAGTGTTTCGAGAATGGCGAGGATGTTGTCTTCGACCGACAGCTTGCGAAAAATCGACGGTTCCTGCGACAGATAGCCGATGCCTTTTCGGGCTCGTTTGTACATCGGCATGTTGGTGATGTTCACGCCGTCGAGCTCGATGGTTCCCGACAGCGGCTGGATCAGTCCAACGATCATGTAAAACGTCGTGGTCTTGCCGGCGCCATTCGGACCCAGCAGGCCAACAATTTCCCCCTGTTGCAATCGAAGGGCCACGTCATTTACGACTCTGCGCCGCCGGTACGCTTTGACCAGACCCTTGGCCTCGAGGACGCTTCCGCCTGCCAGCGGCGCGGGGATCGGCCGCGACGGTGTGAAGCCGCTCTGGTCGACCGGCGCCCCGTGCTCGCCCGTGTGGCGGAGGGCTGACGCAACCTCGTCTCGAGTCGCACCGATTTCGCTCCAGATCCGATCTGTGAATCGGACGGTCTTCCACGGCTCGGCGGCATTGGTCGGGGCGGCGATCACGCCGTCAGCGACCAGGCGAGGCAGCACCGATTGAGTCAGGTGCTCGCGGACTTCGTCGAGGCTCAGTCGCCCCGCCTCTCTTTCCGCGTCGTGGCCGGTGGCGCGCATGGCCGCGATGTGATCGTCGCGGTACGTGAGCACCGCGCGATCGAAATCGGCGACGCCTGTCGAGTCGGCGGCGCTGATCAGCGCGTGAAGTGAGAGCGCGGTCGAGCGGTCGCCCCTGGCAAGCTGGTCGACCAATGCGCGAACATGCGTCGGGCGGGACGGTTCGGTCACTGGGGAGGCCGTTTTGGTGGCAAAGGAGTGGTCGCCGCGGGCGTCCCGGGCTTTGCCGGTGTCTTGTTGCCCGGCTTCGGCGCCGGTGCTTTTGATTTCTTGGTGGTGCTGTCTTGCTGCGGCTCGATGTAATAGCCAACCACGGAATCCGTCGCCGTGACGGTGGACACGCGCTGCTGACTCTTTCCGGCAGAATCGACGACGTTGAACGTGATGGTGATGAGGCGCGCGCTCACCGAGTTGATCGCCGGGCGCCGTTCCCCCGAGTCGCTCGCCGGCATGTGGTAGAACGACTTGGCGTGACCCGAAGCGAAAAGCTGCTTGATGTTCGGCGTCTTCGACGTGTCCTTTGCCGGCAAGCTGTCGAAATGCGCGATAATCGTGTCGCCGCGTAGCCAGTCGGTGGAGTCGCTCTTCTCCACGGTAAATCGAGACGTGTCTGGTTTGCCCATCGCCATCGCGTTGCTCACGGCGCGAAGCAGCCGAATCTTCTGGCCGGGCATGAGCACGTCGAGCGAATCGGCGACGAGGTTTTGCGACGGCGACACGGCGTGCGCACGACTCGTCTTTCCCCACGCATACGCATGCTGCAACACGTCGTCGGTGACGCGAAGGTCGATCGTGTCCGCCTTGAGCGTCATTGAATCGCTGACCGCAACGGCGCGAGATCTCGCGATCACACGCTGCAGTTTACGATTCTTGGCGTACATGTCGATGACGTCGCCCTGGAGAGTGAACGGCCGGTCTTTCTTGCCGACGATCTTGGGACCGCGCATCAGACGAAGCGTCTCTTTCCCCTGGTCGACGAATGCGGAATCGGCGGTCGCGCTAATGTCCGGGCGATTGATGACGACCTGTCCCCAGCCGTAGATCAGGCTGTCGCCGTCCATTTGCACTTGATCGGCGACGACGGTCATCGGCGGCATTGGCTTGCCGCTCGAGTCCTTTTCAACAACTGTAATGGTTGGACGCGCCTTCGCGGTGACCTGCTGTCGCGTGCGGATTTTCATTTTCGGATCCGCGCGGAAATAGTCCGCGACCGGACCGACAAGCGTCGATCCACTCGGCGTCTTCGCGACGACGTTGCCGGACGCGTTCACGTGGTCTTCCGCCGAGAAGTACGTGAGATAGTCCGAGGTCACGTGGAAGCGCGGCTCGTCATACACCGCATGGCCGAGCATCTGATCGCGATTCGGATAGCGCTCGGCGCTGTCGCCGCGAATCGTGATGTTTCGGCCCGGGCACCTGATGACGACGTGTCCGCCCATGAAGACGACTTGCCCGCCCGGAATCGTGTCGGAGCGAAAGCGGTCCGACGAAAAATCGCACGGCGTCGCCCTGGACTGCGCGATGCAAACCGCGGGCGCAACCCACATGAAGCCGGCGAGCAGTGAGAAGAAACGGCGCGTCATTTTTCCGGCAGCAACACGTGCGTGCTGCCGACGCAACTGCGCAAGCACGAGAACGAGGTGAACGTCTGATTCGACGTGAAGCCGATACCGCTTTGCGTATCGTTGGCGCGCTTGATCGTGTAATTCGTATCGCTCGTGACTTGGTGCGTGAGTTGGTTGTACGTCACGTGCGGCGACGTGAGCGTGCGCCCGTCGACAAGCCGCAGCACCACATTTCCACGGCCGTCGAGAATCTGCGTGCGCGTGCTGTAATTTCCGCGATCGGATTCCATCGTTCCCTGCGGCGCGCCGGTTTCCGTGGTGAACACGACGTGCGCGCGGCGAAGATCGATTCTCGTTTGGTCCTCGAGCACGTAGGCCGTGTCCGCCTTCAGATTTCCGCGCTGCACGCCTTTCGTCGTCAGCACGAAGTCGGCCTGATAAAACACCTGGTCGGCGCTGTCGGCCACCGTTGGCCCGGACACGACCGGCAGCTGTTTCGTCTCCTTGCACGCGGCGGACGTCAGCGCAGCCACGGAGGCAATGATCGCGAGGAGTTTCGGCATCAGACGACTCGCGCGCGAAGCAGGTCGTGCAGATGCACGACGCCCACCAACGCCGACCGCTCGTCGACGACGGGCATGGCCATGATGCCATGCTCTTCCATGCGAAACGCCACAGCGCTCGCCAATTCGCCGGTATGAGAGATCTTTGGCTTGTTCGTCATCACGGACCGTACAGGAATGCTCATGACGTCGCCGCCGCGCTCGATCAGCCGACTCAGGTCGCCGGCTGTCAGGAGTCCGTCCACCCGTTGCTCTCGATCCACGACGATCGCAATACCACGACGCTCGGCGATCATCACGATCGCCTGACGCATGGTATCGCCGTCCTGAAGGATTGGTAGATCTTGACGGAGCATGATCTCTTCGACGTGAACAACGAGCTTTCTGCCGAGGGCGCCGCCCGGATGAATGCGGGCGAAATCCTCGCGTTGGAATCCCTTTTCCTGCAACAGTGCGACGGCGAGCGCATCACCGAGCACGAGCGCCGCCGTGGTGCTCGTCGTGGGTGCGAGATCGTGCGGACACGCCTCCTCGCGTACTCCCGCGTCGAGCGCGACATCGCAATTGCTGCCCAGCGCCGACGCCAGGTTTCCGGTGATGGCGATGGTTCGTACACCGAACCCTTTCAAATGGGCCAACAAGCCCAAGAGCTCGTCGGATTCACCACTTTTCGAGATTAGAATTGCGATGTCGTTCTTACCGACGATCCCCAAGTCTCCGTGAACACTGTCGGCCGGGTGAAGAAAGGTGGCTGGAGTTCCAGTAGAAGTCAGAGTCGCCGCGATCTTGCGGCCCACGAGACCGGACTTGCCAACCCCGGCGACAATGACCCGGCCGCGCGATTCGGCGATCAGCAGTACGGCCCGAGCGAACTCCTCACCGATGCGGTCGAGCAGCGCCGCCAGCGCCTCCGCTTCGAGTTGTACGACGCGCTTGCCACGCGCGACGATCTCGGACGCCGTCATGCGCGTTCCATTGGATTGGGAGTGGATCGCGCGTCGACATAGCGATTCCACGCGACGTCCCATTCGCCGCGCGCCTTGAGGAAATCTTCGGCAAATTCTCGAACGGCGCCCTTTCCGCCGCGTCGCGTCAACTGATGCTTGGCAATTGCGCGGATCTCGGGCACGGCATTGCCCACGGCCACCGGCAAGCCGACGATTCGCAGGATCGACATGTCCGGAAAATCGTCGCCGACGAACGCCGTTTCTTTCG
>JBDTAE010000170.1:0-4646 GCA_039924785.1 Gemmatimonadaceae bacterium
AGAATCGCCGCCATGTCCATGTTGAGCTCTTTCGCCTTCCGCTCGACGTACGAGTCGAACGCTGCCGCCGACTCTTCGTCGAGACCGCCGCGGCTGCCCGCGACCGTCGGCGGATCACCGATGTCGACCGGCTTGGCACCCAGCGACTTGAGCTTTTCGACGAACGCCGGGAACACCGTGTCTGGCGTTGCGCCATTCGCGTTCTGTTTGCGAACGCCGATGCGGAGCGCCGCGAAGTCGATGTTGCTATTGAAGTGGAATGGCATCGTAATCGAACCCGGATCCTTTTCGTCCGAGCCGTGAATCACGTTGAACACCATCGCCGCGTCTTCGGCGGTGCGCGTGAGGGGCCCGACGCGATCCTGCGACCACGCGAGCACCATTCCGCCGTACCGGCTCACGCGACCGAACGTGGGACGCAGCGCGCTGATGCCGCACGTGCTCGCCGGGCCAACGATCGAACCGGACGTTTCAGTACCAATGCCGAATGCAACACAGCCGCCGCCGGTGCCGGACGCCGGCCCAGCCGACGATCCTCCCGACGCCTGGCTGGTATTCCACGGATTCTTCGTTTGCCCGCGGAACCAGTTCGCTCCCTGCGCGAACTGCCCCGATGAGAGTTTTGCAATGAGGACGGCGCCGGCGTTCTGCAACCGGACGACGACCTCGGAGTCTTCGTCGATGACACGATTCTCGAAGTCGGCCGCGCCCCACGTGGTTGGCGTCCCTTTCACCGCGAAGAGATCCTTCACACCCCACGGAATCCCGTGCAACGGGCCACGATACTTTCCAGCCTTGAACTCGGCGTCCATCTTGGCCGCGTCGGCAAGACCACGATCGCGCAGAATGGTCACGGCGCAAAGCAGTGTCGGATTCAGTCGCTCGAGCCGATCGAGATAGATCGTCGTGAGGCGAACCGACGTCAGCTTGCCCGCCTTGATCGCCGCCGCGAGGCGATGCGCCGGGAGAAATGCGATCTCCTCGTCGGTCGACGGAAGACTGCCGGTAAACGGCGCCAGATGGAACGCGCCCTTGGTGGTGCTGTTCCACGCAAACGGCTGGCGGGCAAACGCGGCCAGTCCCTTTTCGCGATATGTCTTCTCCAACAGCGCACCGGTGCCGCCCGGATACGGCTGAAAGGTCCACGACACGGCTTCCATGTTGTCGAGCGGAACCGGAGGCGCGGCGGCCTGCGCAGCTCGTCCGCCGCCGCCGCCACCTCCCCCGCCGTGCGCGAGGGCCTTGGCGCCGAAGCCGAAGGTCGTTGCCGCGGCAGTCGCCAGCGACATGAAAACGAATTTCCGCCGATCCACATCGCTGTCGAAATGCATCTGGCCCGCGATCTGCTCGGTCTCCCGTTCCGCTTGGTCGAGCAAGTCCAGCTCGTCGTACTTCGACATCGTTTCGTCTCCGGAAGGGTAGCGCTGGAAAAACGTGTTGCGAGTTGTCTAATCTTTCCGCGTGAACTTGAGGTGCGTGACGCCCGGTGCCGCGATCGTGCGCACCAACTCGAGACCGTGCAGATCGTCCACGCCGGCGAACAGCCTTTCGCCCGCGCCGAGGAGCGTTGGCACCATGCTGATATCCATTTCGTCGACGAGGCCCGCGGCGAGGTACTGATTGCACGCGTTCGCTCCGCCTGCGAGTGATACGTCCTTACCTCGCGCGACGCTGAGTGCCTCCTCGAGCGCCCACTGAATGCCGTCCGTGACGAACGTGAACGTCGTGCCGCCGTCGAGTACAAGCGGCGGGCGTTTGTACCTCGTGAGTACGAACACCGGATGATGGTACGGCGGATCCTCGCCCCACCAACCGTTCCACGGATTCGCGCTCGCCCAGGCGCCCGGGCCGCCGCCAAACATGTTGCGACCCATGATGGTCGCGCCAATGTTGACCAACGATTCCTCGATGACCTGCGAGCTCGCGTTCGTCTCGCCACCTTCGAGCCCGTGCTCGCGTCGCCACGCTTCGAGCACAAATACCCATTCGTGCAAACGCATGCCACCTTCGCCGAGCGGATTGTCGACACTCTGATTCGGACCGGCGACGAATCCGTCGAGCGACATGGCGGTTTTCAAGCGGAGTTTGGACATAGGCAGGTTAAGCTTTGTTACAAGTTGTCAAAAGCCAGGCGGACGTTCGCCCGCCACATTGAACGCCTTTTCCATCGCCAGTCCCGCCCGCACCACCGTACCCTCCTCAAACAATCTTCCGAGCAACGTCACGCCATGCGGGACGCGACGCGGCGGGTTGAACTTCGGCAACGGGTTCTTCGGGTCTGGCGCCCAATCGCTTCGGGCTTCGCTGACATTCACGAAACCCGCGCGAAACGTCAGCGACGGATGTCCCGTGAAGTTCGACAGCGTGAGCATTTCATCACGAAGCGACGGAACGAGCAGCAAGTCGACCTGATTGAAGATTCTCGCCATCTCGGCCGCGACCTGCCGGCGAAATCGATCGGCCTGCACAAAATCCACCGCCGACAGAAACCGCGCCTCGCGAAACAGATTCGGCCAGGCATCCGGCACTTGCACCTTGAGCTTCCTCTCATCGCCGCTGAGCACCAACTCCTCGAACGCGGCCGCGCCCTCGCTGAAGAGAATCAGCAGCAACGAATCGTACGGCCAATCGGGCAAACTCAACTCGACCGGCGTCATTCCAACTTTACTCACCGTTTCCAGCGCGGCACGGTCGACATCCGTGGCCGGCGATTCCTTCATCCACTTCGGGAAATACCCAACCTTGAGACTCGTCACAGGCGCCGCTGCGTCATAGTCGAGGTGACTTGGCACACTCGACACATCTCCTGCGTCGGGTCCGGTGATGGCCTGAAGAACCAACATTGCGTCTTCGACACTTCTCGTCATCGGACCGAGCTTGTCGAGCGACCAGCACAACGTCATCGCGCCCGTCCGCGCCACGCGGCCAAAGGTCGGACGAAGACCCGTGACGCCGCACCGCATCGCCGGCGCGACGATGCTGCCGCCAGTCTCGCTGCCCACCGAAAATCCGACGAGGCCGGCCGCGGTCGCCGATCCTGGGCCCGCACTCGATCCGCTCGCGCCCTCTTCAAGAAGCCACGGGTTCATCGTCTGGCCGCCGAACCAGATGTCGTTCAACGCCAGCGCGCCGAGGCTCAACTTCGCAACGAGCACCGCGCCCGCTTCATTCAAGCGATGCACGACAGCGGAATCCGTCGTCGGCACGCGATTCATGAATGGTTCGGCACCCCACGTCGTGCGAATGTTCGCGGTGTCGAGCAGATCCTTCACGCCATACGGAATGCCGTGCAGCGGACCACGATACTTACCCGCCGCGATCTCCGCGTCCGCCTTCTTCGCTTGCGAGATCGCAAAATCCTTCGTCAGCGTGATCACACAGCGGAGCTTGGGATCGTACTGCTGAAGGCGCGCGAGATAGATGTTGGTCAACCGCTCCGACGTCAGCTTCTTCGTCTCGATCCAACGCGAGAGGTGCGTCACCGGCGAGAACGCGATCGCGTCGTCGGTCGACGGCAGCGGCGCGTTGTCGCTCTTGCTGCGGACGAAACGATCGCGCGTCGGCGCAGGCTTCACGCCGGCGATCGCCATCGGATTCCAAACCATCGCCGGCGGATCGTTCGGATCGATCGTCGCCTTGCGCGGTCCCATTCGTCGCTCGAGCAACGGTGCCATCGCGGAACGCCAACTTCCCGCGGCCATCTCGCGCTCCTCGGGGAGCATGGTGACCTGCGCGAGCTTTTCGGCTTCAGCAAACGTAGATGGTGTCACCGCGGGGCCGACCCCCGGTGCGGTGTTGAATGCCGCCGGCGCGCCCGGCGTCGACGGCTGATCGGGGCTGCCGGTGGGCTTGGCGACGCTCTGTTGGTCGCGTGCGCCTTCGCCTTTACACGCGGCAACGACGCCGAGTAGTCCGACGGGGGCTTGAATCAGAAACTTGCGGCGGGAGTTCACGGCGTTCCTCCAAATGCGGCGTGGATTGGCGCTGCAAATGTACCGGCGGGCCACTCGGCGTCGAGGGTCTGCAGGTGGGAAAGCGTGAGTCCGCGCTGACCGGCCGAGCTACGCCGCGCTGAACGGTGCGTCGGAGAGCAACGGTGTGGTACGGAACGTTTCGCGACGTTCGATCGTGGATTGCGTCTCGTCACTCTGCGCGCCGAACTGCGCGGTGAGTCGGCGGACCGATTCGTTCTGCGCTGCTTCGAGGAACGCCGATTCGGTCATATCCGGCACGATGACAGTTTTACAAATGCTTCGCATGCCCCCGTCGCCGTGCTGGTTGGCGACGTCGAGCAGGAACGCGAGCGCGCGTTCGGATTGCGCGAGAGGCGCGGCGGCTCGCGCCGCGTCGAGCGAATCGGTGTAGGCGGCCACGGCTTGCTGAACCTGCACCTTCTGAAAAGCCGGGTCGCGACCGGCGGCCATGAAGCAATCGTTCCACGCGTCGCTGACGAGATCGAAGTTGGGATCAGTCGTCTGTCCGAGGTCATTCACACCGCCGTTCGGCTTCGCGACGTGAGCGAGCAGTCCCGCAGCGACGTCCGCGTCTCCACCGGCGAAGATCGTCTGAAACTTCGCGGCGTCGGCGCGCTGGAAGGCGCGTAGCAATCCGGAGAGTCGACCGGGCTTCTGCGCCCACTGCAGAAG
>JBDTAE010000171.1:0-28118 GCA_039924785.1 Gemmatimonadaceae bacterium
GCGGCCGTCGCCGAGGTAGTTGTCGCGGAGTTCGAAGCGGATCTGATCAGAGCGAAGACCGACTGTGGCGCGCAGCCGGCCGACATCGACTTCGTCGCGCACGTACGGTCCGACACTCGACACCAGCTCGCGCTGGTCGAGTGAGATATTTCCTTTCTCCACCGTGATCGACGGGCAAGTTGCCGTCACCGCGGAGAGGCCGTTACAGTTCGCCCAATTCTTTCTCGCATCGTTCAGCCATTGGGCATCGACGCCGACGCTCATGCGATTCGCGACGCCGTCGACGTCGAACGGAAGCGTCAGTCGTGCGGCCGCGCCGCTCTGGTGGCGATTCACGCCAACGACGGCGAACGTGAGCGGGTTATAGAGATTTCTCGTGCCGCCGTAGACCTGCGCGTTGATCTCGCCGTCGGTGAACAGTGGACGGCGCGCCGACAGCCCAAGCTGAATCTGATCGACGGTTTTGCGGGCCTTCTTCTGCACCGACGGACCGTCGGCCTGCGATGGATCCGCGTCGAATTGCGCGCGGGTGATCGCGCCAGGGTTGTCGGCAACGGGCATATCGAGGCCCATACCGAGCAGCGAAAACTCCGTGCCGCCGACGGTCGTGGACGTTCGCGCGAAAACGTTCGTCAGGCGTTGTTGAGAGAATTGTCGATAGCCGTCGCTTTCCGTGTGACCGACGTTGCCTTCGTACGACGCGCCGCCGCCCGAGCCGCCGAAGAGTGCGACGTTGCGGCGAAGGCCGCCGCTGCCGGCCCATGAGCGTCCTTGAACAGACAACGGAGCGTCCGGCGCGTCGACAGACCGAAGGTCGATCACGCCGCCCGACGCGTTGCCGTAGAGCGCTGACGCGGTACCGCGAATGACTTCCACGGTGCCGACGGATTCGAGGTCGAGATAGTCGATCGGGGTTTGACCGTCGGGGAGTGTGAGCGGCATTCCGTCGCGAAGAATGCGAATGCTGCGCGCGCCGAACTGCGATCGCGCGCCGAAGCCGCGGATGGAAATTCGCGTATCTTGCGACGGGTTCGTTCGGTTCGCGACGGTCACGCCGGGCAACAGCGAGAGTGTCTGCTCGATGAACGTGTGCGTTTGCCCCGGCGCGATGCTGTCCGGGCGCAGCGTGCTGATCGCGTACGGCAGATCGAGCGGAGACCGGCCGACGTCGCGCGTCACGGTGACCACCGGCGCCAGCTTTCGCGGAATCGTGTCCTGCGCGCGAACGGCCGCCGGAAGCGAAACGAGGAAGAACGAGATCAGCAGACGGCGATGCGCGATCAAGGCGGTGGCTCCGGTAGTGCGTTCGGCGGGAATCTATATTGCACGCGTGACTCCGGAACCCATCATTCTGAGCTGGAGCGGCGGAAAGGACAGCTCGCTCGCTCTCGACGCGCTTCGCGCGGACCCGTCGGTGGAAGTGGTTGGCCTCATGACCACCGTTACCGCCGGCTACGACCGCATCAGCATCCACGGCGTCCGCCGGGCCTTGCTCGACGCACAGGTCGCGTCCATCGGGCTGCCGCTGTATGAGATTTCTATCACGCCGCAGTCGTCGAACGAGGCGTACGATGCGGCCGTTGAGCGCGCGTTGGCCGATCTTCGACTACGCCACCCTGCCGTTCGGCGCATCGCGTACGGCGATCTCTTCCTCGAGGACGTCCGGCAATACCGCGA
Organism: Gemmatimonadaceae bacterium; assembly: GCA_039924785.1. Classification (GTDB taxonomy): domain Bacteria; phylum Gemmatimonadota; class Gemmatimonadetes; order Gemmatimonadales; family Gemmatimonadaceae; genus JAQBQB01. The sequence continues at coordinate 1,678 of JBDTAE010000171.1, forward strand.
GGAGCGCCTCGAGCCGCTCGGGTACAAAGGAATCTTTCCGCTGTGGGGACGTCCGACGGCCGCGCTGGCCCGCGATTTCGTCGATCGCGGGTTCGAGGCGCGTCTCGTGTGCGTCGACACGACGCAGTTGGATGGGACGTTCGCCGGCCGCGCATTCGATGACAGTTTGCTCGATGCGTTTCCGGCGTCGGTCGACCCGTGCGGCGAGCGCGGCGAATTCCACACGTTCGTATCCGGCGGCCCGATCTTCTCGGCGCCGGTCCGCTACGAGGTCGGCGAGGTCGTGCTGCGCGACGGACGCTTCAGCTACTGCGACCTGCTTCCCTCCCCGTAACTCGCGCTCGGATGGGAAGCCAGAATGCACCCCCCCCGCGTTTGGTCGACGCGCGGGGGTTTCGTTTCTCGGTCATTTGCAGCAGGCTACTTCTGACTTCCGCCCGGCGTGCCTTCGTTCCACCACCACAGGCGCGCGAGTGTTTTCTGCCGCGGCCAAACCTCATTCATCGTGTTGCCGTCATACATGCGGCCATTCTTCATCACGTAGTGAATCGTGTTCGTGTTCTTGATGTCGTCAAGCGGATTCTTGTCGAGCACTTGAAGGTCCGCGAGCTTCCCGGCTTCGAGGCTTCCGATATCCTTGTCGTGTCCGATGGCTTCGGCGCCGAAGATCGTCGCGACGCGGAGGACATCGTACTTCGGCATGCCGCCCGACGCGATGTTCCAGATCTCCCACTGCGCGCCAAGTCCTTGAAGCTGGCCGTGGCTTCCCATACCAACGCGACCGCCCGCCGCCACAACCTTCGCCGCCTGCTCCGCGAACAGTTGGAACGACCACTGCGACGGAGCCCACCAGCCGGGACGACGCAGCGCCTTTCGCTCGACGACATCGCGCGGCGTGAAGCGATTGAGCTTGGGATCGTCGACGACTTCGCTGTGTTCGTACCAATAGTTCTCCGCCCACGGACCGCCGTATTGGACGATGAGCGTCGGGGTCCACGTCGTGCCGGAATTGGCATAGAGCGTGAGCACGTCCTTGTACAGCGGCGCGATCGGCAGCGTGTGTTCGCTGCCCGCGTAGCCGTCCATCGCTTCGGTCAGGTTCGTCTTGAAATCAAGACCGCCTTCGAGCGTCGCCATCAGATGTTGCTCGCGCGCGGCCTGGATCAGGAACTGGCGCACGCGACGGTCGCCGGTCATGTACTGCTTGATCGTCTCGGTTTGATAGAACTCTGAATACCGCTTGAGCACTTCGCGCGCGTCGTCGAGCGAGCGAATGTTGGTGGCCGAGAACACACCGGGCCCGGTCGAGAAGATGCGCGGACCAATGAACTCGCCCGTTTCGACCATGTCCTCGTACGACAGCACGTCCGTCGTGTTGGTCTGCGGATCGCGACTCGTCGTCACGCCGTACGCGAGGTTGACGAGATATTCGAACGGCTGCGACCGATGGACGCCGAACGCGGGCCAGATGTGCGCGTGCACGTCGACGTAGCCAGGAATGATCGTCTTTCCGGAGACGTCGATGATCTTCGCGCCCGACGGAATGGTCACCTTGCCCTGCGCCCCGACGGCAACGATGCGGTTGTCCTTCACGACGATGTCGCCCTTGGCGATGATTTCGTTCGAGGCCTTCATCGTGAGAATGCGGGCACCGCGCAGCACGACGACCCCCTGCGGCTTATCCTTCGGCACAGTGATGGCGATGTCATGCCGTGCCGCCTCGTAGATCGGACGCGCGGCGGCGCCACCACGGCCACCACCCCGTGCGCCGCCGGCAGCGCCTGTGCCTGCAGAATCCGACCGCGCGTCAGCACGCGCGCTGGAATCGCGTACCGCGACATCCGCGGCAGCGAGATCGTACGTGAACAGCGAGTGGCCGAGTCCGTAGTAGATCTGTTTTCCGTCCGCGGACCAGTGCGAGAACTCGCCGCCCACGCCCGTCACCTTGCGAACCGGCACCTCGGACTGCGCCGGGTTCGCCGCATTGATCGTCGGCGCGTTGCCAATCTTCGGCACCTCCTGAATGACGTACGCGCGCACGCCGCCCTGATCGGCGACCTGCATGAGCACGCGGCTGCCGTCTGGTGACATCGTCAGTTCGCCGCCTCCGCCACCTCCACCGCCGGCACGTCCGCCGCCGCCGCCCGTGCGCAGAATAGTCTTCTGATCCGTGCCGTCCCAGCGCATCGAAACGAGCGCGCTGCCCTCGGAGAAGTAGATCCGCGACGTATCAGAGTTTACGAAATGCGGACGTCCAAAGTTCGCGATCGGCGAGATGAGCGTCTCCGATCCGCCCGTGCTCGGAAGCCATACCAACTCCACGCCCACCGCCTGCGCGGGCGGACGCTCGAGCTCATCCAGATCCTTGCGCATGTTGCGCGGACCGCGGCCGACGACGATGCGGCGACCGTCGAGCGAGTACGCAGGCATCTCGTAGTACGCCGGCTTGCCGCTGATCTTTTCCGCACGACCGGAGCCGTCGGCGCGCACGCGTTCCACCGTGCCGCCGTCGACGTCGTTCCACGTGACGTACGCGATGTATTGGCCATCCGGCGACCACACCGGCTGCGCCTCACCGATATTTTCGGCCGGCACGACTCGATGCGGCGTACCGCTCGGTAAGTCCATCACCCAGAGGCGATCGAGCGCGGTGAATGCGAGACGCTTATTGTCCGGCGACGGCGCGACGTCACGGATCTGATGCACCGTGAGCGTCGAGTCGTTCATCGGATAATTCTCTTTCGCCGGCCCGGCGATCATCAGGTCGACATCGGCCGTGAACGGAATCATCGTCTCATGACCGTCAGCCACGTTCGCACGCCAGAAATGGCCGTGATGGCCAATGATGATCCCGCGGCTGTCCGGCGTGAACGAATACGTCGGCTCGACGTCCCGGTTCGGGCGGGATTCCTGGTCGTCGCGCTGAACCTTTGGCAACAGCAAACGCTCATCACCGGTCTCTAAATCGCGCAGCATGAGCGACGTTTCGGCATTGTTGCGCGTCGCGTAGGCGAGCCACTTTCCATCGGGGCTCAACTCGGGACGCATGCCGCTGCCGACGGCATTCGTCTTCGTGAACGTCCGGCCCGTTTCTCGATCGAGCACGCCGATCTGCCAGCCGAGCGCGGTCTGATTGTACCCGCCGCCGGTGCTGTTACGTTGAGCGAAATAGATGTATCGGCCGTCCTTGCTCACCGCGGGTCCGAGGAAAACGTTCGCCGCGGCACCGCCTCGTCCACCGCCCGCGGCTGCGCCGCCACGGCCAGCCGTCGTGTCGCCCGTGAGACGCAGCCCCGCGCCGCCGCCGGCCGCGTAATACATGTAGACATCGTTGCCGCGCGACGCGACCACGTACTTGCCATCGGGCGTGAACGTGGGCGACTGGTATTTCTGATCGATCTCACGCGTCAGCGGACGCGTGTTCGTGCCGTCGGCGTTCATCAGCCACAGGTTGTCGGACTGGCTCCGATCGCTCACGAACGCGATCGTCTTGCCGTCTGGCGAATAGTGTGGCTGCGCATCGAACGCCTGTCCGCTGGTGATGCGCGTGGCTTTGCCGCCCTCGACGGGAAGCGTATAGATGTCGCCGAGGAGCTCGAAGACGATCGTCTTGCCGTCGGGCGACAGGTCGAGCGACAACCACGTGCCCTCGTCGGTCGTGAACTTGAGCGCCTTCGTCGGATTGAGCGGCAGCCCGGCGCCGCGACCGCCGGTCGTGTCATTCCCGCGTCCGCCGCGTTGCGCGCCGGCTGGGACCGCGAGAGACAGAAGGGTCGCGGCAAGAGCGACCTGATGAACGGCTTTGAAAGTGACGCGGCGCATGACTCGCCTCGGAACGTGGGGGAAGACGGAACGGTACGGTGTAGATACTGTTCGGAAGCATCCCACTCGGCAAGTCTTTTCACCGGGCGGTTTTGTCTATGACCGGACGGGTCGCCGAACGCGGCAACGTCCACAGCTCGACCCTCAACGCGTTGAACCCATGACCCGCACAACCCACTCCCTGTTCATCAGCCGCGTCGCAAGTGCAGCGATCGCCATCGCTCTCCTCGCCGGTACCACCTCGGCGGCCGCGCAGGCAAAGCAGCGGTTCGGGTCGCTCGCCGAAGCCATGCAGTCGTCTGCCATTCTGTTCGGCCGGTCCGGGCCGAGCGACGTCGTCTGGATCGATGGTGGAGAAAAATATTCTTTCATCGCGAGCGACGCCGCGGGCGGCTCGCAGATTCGCGTCTACGATCCGGCGACAGGCCACGATTCCCTGCTGTTCGCCGCGAAGGGCATGAGCTTTCCCGGAACGACGAACCCATTCGAATACGAGTCGTTCCAGTGGGCGCACGATTTCAAGAACCTCGTCTTCCAGTCGAACTTCAAGCAGTTGTATCGCCGCTCGGGAATTTCCGACTTCTATATCTACTCATTGGCCTCCCGCTCGTTGCAGCTCGCCGGAAAGGGCGACCGCACCGCGGAATTGTCGCCCGACGGCACGATGTTAGGCGAAGAGCGGAATGGTGACATGTACGTCGTCGATCTTGCGACCCACAAGGAACGACGCCTGACGACTGGAGCCACGGAGCACGTTTTTAACGGCCACTTCGACTGGGTGTACGAGGAGGAATTCGGTCTCGCGCAGGCGTGGAACTGGTCGCCCGACAACCGGCACATCGCGTACTGGCAGGTGAACGAGACGAAGGAGCCCGAAGTGCAGCTCACCGACTACAGTGGGCTGCATCCGACGTGGGATCACATCCGGATCCCGCAGCCAGGCGACAGCAATCCGACCCTGAAGATCGGCGTCGTCAATGCGAAAACTGGAAAGTCGGTGTGGCTCGATCCGCATCAAACAGGCGAGTTCTACGTCCCGCGGGTCTACTGGACGAGTCGGCCTGATACCCTCGCGATGATCGTGCTCAATCGAAAGCAGAACGACATGAAGCTCCTGTTCTTCGACGTGAAGACCGGCGGCTCGCGCAAGGTGATGGAGGAGACGTCGCCGACGTGGATCGACGTCTACGACTTTTATGCTGGCGTGCAGGACCTAATGACGTTCCCGGAGAACTCGCACGAATTCTTCTGGATCTCTGATCGCGACGGGTTCCAGCATCTGTATCGCTACGACTATTCCGGCAAGCTGATTCAGCAAGTGACCAAGGGAGCGTGGAGCGTGACGCGCGTCGAGGGCACCGACCCGTCGACGAAGACCATCTACTTCACGTCGACGAACCCCTCGCCGCTCGAACGACAGCTGTGGCAAGTGAAGTTCGACGGCACGGGGCTCACTCGCATCACAACGGTGCCCGGACGGCATGACATCAACATGTCGCCGAATGCGCGGTACTTCATCGACACATATTCGTCGCTGCAGCAACCGCGTCAGGTCGAGATGTGGTCGACGGCGACCGGCAAGCTGCGCGCGCTCGAGACGAACGCCGCAACCTCGAGCTGGCTCGCGTCGCATCAATATTTCCCAACGGAGATTTTTCACTTCACGACCAGCGACGGCGTCGGCATCGATGCGTCGATCATCAAGCCGCAGGGATTCGATGCATCGACGAAGTATCCGGTCGTGCTCGACATCTACGGCGGTCCGGGGTCGCAGGGTGTGTACGACCAATTCGGGACGAGCGGCTGGGATCAGTGGCTCGCGCAAAATGGATATCTCGTTGTGAACGTGAACAATCGCGGCACGAACAACTACGGGCGCGATTTCATGAAGGTCGTGTACAAGCAGCTCGGCACGTATGAAGCGAAGGACTTCGCCGAGACGGCGAGGTACCTGCGCACCCTGCCGTACGTCGATGGCGATCACATCGCGATCATGGGCACGAGCTACGGCGGCTACAGCACGTTGATCAGCATGGAGCTCGCGCCCGATGTGTTCAGCGTCGGCATGGCCAACTCCGGTGTGGCCGATTGGCGTCTTTACGACACGATCTACACCGAGCGATACATGTCGACCCTCGGCGACAACGAGTCCGGCTACGAGCAGAGTTCCGCGGTGACGAACGCGTCGAAGATGCAGGGACATCTGCTCATGATCCACTCGATGCTCGACGACAACGTGCATCCGCAGAACACCATGCAACTGCTCACCGCGTTTACCAACGCGGGCAAGGACGTCGAACAGCGGATTTATCCGCCTGGCCATCACGGCGCCGCCTACAACGGTGAGAGCGCGTTCCTGATTCGTCAGACGGAATACAATTTTCTCACGCGATGGAGCAGGACGTCGCAGGAGCCGGCCAAGCCTTGACCTGACGTCGCTTGACTTGACAGCGCCCGCGATCGCGTCCAGGGTTCCCCTACTCTTTGGCCTCGAGATCGCTCCGCCCGGCACGAACTGGGGACGACTCGAGCACATGAATGAGATTCCTCTAACGCGGAGACGTACATGCATCACGGGTTGGCAATGGGCACGATTGCGGCGACGACGCTGCTGTGCGCCTGCGGCGGCACCGAGGGAAAGAAGGCAGATTCGTCGAGTGTCGCGCAGACCGGTGCAGCGGCGTCGGCTACCAGCAAGGCGAGCTTCGACGCGTCGACGCACACCGCCACGATTCACGCGAGAGATTTCGCGTTCGATGCGCCCGACTCCGTGACCGCCGGCTGGACCACGTTTCACCTCGTCAACGACGGTCCCCAACTTCACCACGCGCAACTCGTTCGCCTCGACAGTGGAAAGACCACGACGGATCTGACCAACGCGCTCAAGAATCCCGGGCCCCCGCCGGCGTGGGCCGTGTTCGTGGGCGGAACGAACGCGCCGAACCCCGGCGGCGAAAGTAGCGCCGTATTCAATCTCGAACCCGGCAACTACGCGATGATCTGCATGGTCGACATTCCCGATCACGTGCCCCACGTCGCGAAAGGCATGATGCACGCGCTCAGGGTGACGCCGTCAAGCAACGCAGCGGCCGAACCGACGAGCGACATCACCGTCGCGCTCGCCGACTACTCGTTCACGACGACGGGCACGTTTACCGCGGGGAAGCACACCGTGAAGATCGTCAACAACGGCCCGCAACCTCACGAGCTCGAACTGGTAAAGCTGCAACCAGGCAAGACGCCGAAGGACGTCGCCGATTGGTTTGTGAAGATGGACGGACCGCCGCCTGTCACTGCCATCGGCGGAGTCGCTGCGCAAATTCCCAAGATCACATCGTACGCGATGTTCGATCTGACGCCCGGCAAGTACGTGCTCTACTGCTTCGTTCCAGACGGCAAGGACGGCAAGGCGCACGCCGAGCACGGCATGTTCAAGGAAATCACGATCAATTGAGTTGGTGATCGACAAACCGGTGAAGGAAGAACCCCGCTCGCACGAGCGGGGTTCTTTTTCACCGCGCCTATTTGAAGAGATCGAGCGATTTCTGAAACACCTGCCATACGCCCCAAGCCATCGGCACGCCGACGAGCGTCCACGCGACAATCAGGCGAAGCACTGGCGCTCCTGCCTTGGGCGACGGATTCGCCGGGTCAGCGTTCATTGGCCGTCTCGAAATGGCGCGCATCGACCGGATGCACGAGCAGATTGCAGATGAATCCGACGACGAGCAGACCGGCCATGATGCGCATGGTAGTCGTGTAGGCATCGGCCTTCGCGACGCCATGAGCAATCTCATACTCGCGAATGTAGTTGACGAGCACCGGCCCGAGGACGCCCGCCGTCGACCAGGCGGTCAACAGCCGGCCGTGGATCGCGCCAACCTGGATGGTGCCGAACAGGTCGCGCAGGTATGCGGGAATCGTCGCGAACCCGCCGCCGTACATACTGATGATCACGACATATCCAGCGACGAACAGGGTGACGCTTCCCGCCCTCCCGGTCGACGGCACGAGCGCATACAGAACGGCGCCAAGCGTGAAGAACGTCGCATACACTGCGCGGCGTCCCGCAACGTCCGATACCGACGACCAGAAAAATCGACCGAGCATGTTCGCGAGACTCAGCAGCCCAACAAATCCCGCCGCGGCGCTCGCAGAGATGACACCGGGAAACATCTCCTGAATCATTGGCGATGCCTGCCCAAGCACGCCGATTCCCGCCGTGACGTTCAGGCACAGCACAGCCCACAGCAGCCAGAACTGGGGGGTCGCGATCGCATTCGCGGCAGTGACGTTTCCGCTCGTAATGCGATTGTGCACCGTTGCGCGCGGCGCATAGCCCGCCGGTGCCCACCCTGGCGGCGGAACGCGAACGCTGAACACGCCGTACATCATGAACGCGAAATACAGGCAGCCCATGATCACGAACGTGGGCGCCACGCCGAGCGACGTCGCCGTCTTGAAGTGCGCCATGAGCATTGTCGAAAGCGGCGACGCGATCATCGCGCCTCCGCCGAATCCCATGATCGCGAGACCCGTCGCCATTCCCGGGCGATCGGGAAACCACTTGATCAGCGTCGAGACCGGTGAGATGTAACCGAGCCCCAATCCAATTCCGCCAAGGACGCCGTACCCGAACAGAAGGAGTGGAAAGCTGTGCCTCGATACGCCGATCGCCGCGACCTGAAATCCGAGGCCAAAGCACAGCGCCGCCGCGAACATCGCCTTCCGCGGACCGGCGCGCTCGAGCCACGCGCCGAACACCGCCGCCGAAAGCCCGAGAAAGACGATCGCGACGCTGAACACCCAGCCGATCGTGCTGAGCTTCCAATCCGTCGGCGCGGATTCCGTAATGCCAATGCTCTTCGACAGCGGCAGGTTGAAGACGCTGAACGCGTATGCTTGCCCGATCGACAGGTGGATTGCCAACGCGGCCGGAGGCACGAGCCACCGCGAATAGTCCGCGCCTGCGACTGAATGGTCGCGATTGAGAAACGACAGGATTGCCATTGACGCGGGAATAATTGTGAGATGGTCGGCGGCGCTTCCAATGTACCGCATCGGTGACCGACTCCGCATCGTCGATCGTGCCTTGTCGCGGTGAGTCACTCGGTGTTACCGTCACGACGGCTCACTCCGCGAGACTCTCATGATTCGTCCGTTGCTCCGTTCCACGTTCGGCACCATCGGGATGGTCGTCCTTTCCGGCGGGCAGATCCTCGCCCAGCAATCGACGCCTTTTGCCGCCGGGTCCGCGAACGCCGCGCCGGGCACCACGGCGTATGGGTCGATCGACGTTCCGGCGGGCAGCGACTCCGCGCTTCGCATCGGCGTCGCGGTAATTCGCGGCGCGAAGCCTGGTCCGACCGTGGCCTTCGTCTCGGGCGCGCACGGTACGGAGTACACGTCGATCGTGGCGATGCAGCAGCTCATCGGGCGCATCGATGCCAAGAAGCTGAGCGGAACCGTGATCGTCGTTCCGTTGCTCAACGTCCCGTCGTTCGAAACGATGACGCCGCATGTGAATCCGGTCGACAAGAAGGGCATGAACGCGGGCTATCCGGGCGACGCCAACGGAACGCAATCACAACGGGCGCTCGCCGCCATCACGCGCGACGTGCTTGAACCCGCCGAAATCGTCGTCGACCTCCACGGTGGCGATCTGGACGAAGACCTTCGCCCGTACAGCTACTGGTTCCGCGGTGGACGGGCCGCGCAGGACTCGGCCGGACTCAAGCTCGTGATGGCGTTTGGCCTGGACCACATTATCGTGAACGACGTCGATCTATCGAGCCCGCGGGCGGGCAGCTCCCTGTCGGGCCAAGCGCTTGTTCGCGGCAAGACGGTGCTCGTCGCCGAGGCCGGCCACAGCGGAGTCGTGACGCCCGGGGAGCTCAACATGCTCGTTGAAGGTTCTCTAAACGTGCTTGGCGAACTGCGCATGTTGCAGCGGACAGTACGCCGCGTCGTGCGCCCGGTTTGGCTCGACGGCGGAATGCCGGGTGCGCGTGTGGCGGCGGACAGCGCTGGCGTCTTTCTCGCTTCCGTGCCGCGCGACACGCGCGTGAAGAAGGGACAGATCGTCGGACACACCACCGACTTCCTCGGCCGACCAACGGGTGATATACGCGCGCCGAACGATGGCCTCGTGACGTTCATTCGCGGCGTACCGTCGATGTGGCCAAAAGCCACGCTCGTCAACGTGCTTCCGATTCTTCCCGCGCCGGCTCCGTGGCGCGCCTCGCGGTAGCGTTCTTTCTACTTTTTTCATACGAGTACCCATGTCCTCAGAACGCCCCGCCGTCACCCGCCGCGATTTCCTCGCCGCGTCAGGCTCCTGCGCCGCGCATCTCGCGTTCGCGGCGACTGTGCTGCCCGCCGCCGTGCGCGACGCGTGGGCGCGAACGCCGATGGGAAGCGTCGTTGCACGCGAACCGTTTGGAAATCTCGAAAAGGTCTCCGACAACATCTGGGCGCTGGTCTCCACGCCGCTCGGCGGAGATTCGACGACGGTTTCGAACGGTGGCATCATCGCGGGGCGAAACGCGGTGCTCGCGATCGAAGGACTGAACAAACCAGAGGGCGCCACTTGGCTCGCGACCAAGGCGAAAGAGCTCACGGGTCGATGGCCGACGCACGTCGTATTGACGCACTATCACTCCGATCACGCGAATGGCGTCACGGGATACTTCTCCGGTGGCGAGCATCCTCCGGTGCGATCAACGATGCGAACGCGCGATCTCGTCATCGAGCGCAACAAGCCGGTCGACGATTCACGCGCGGCGGCGATGCGCGACGCCATCATGCTCTCCGCCGCCGAGTCAACGTCGCTCGACTTGGGCGGACGCGTGGTGAAGATCATTCCCCGCCTCGGGCACACCGAGAGCGACGTGTCGCTCGAGCTCGATGAACCAAGTCTGATTTTTTGCGGGGATCTCTTCTGGAATGCCATGTTCCCGAATTTCGTGGATGCCATGCCGACGAAGCTCGCGGCGTCCGTTCGTGCATTGCGTCGCACGAAGGACACGATTTACGTCCCCGGCCACGGCGCGGTTGGAAGAGCTGCCGACTACGATCGCTACATCGCGATGCTCGATGAGGTCGAGCGCGGCGCGCGAAAAGCGTACGCGACCGGGGCAAGTGCAACGGATGCAGGCGCGAGCTTCACGCTCCCGCCGTCGCTCGGCGAGTGGGCGCTCTTCAGCAAGGCGTTCTTCGGACGCGCGTTCGAGGCGTGGTATAAGGAATTGAAACCGGCGTGACCTAAGACGCGGAATCACGGCTGTGGCCGGGTCCTTGAGAACACGTCTTGCACTTGAGTGGCACTGAACGGTCATGCGCTCACTCAATTGGAGAACGTTTATGAAACTCTTACTGGATCGGAAAGCCACAGTCGCGATCGCCGCCTTTGCGGTCGTCGCCGGCCTCGGCGCTTGCAAGAAGAACGATCAGTCCGCCGCGGACACGATGGCCGTCAAACGGGATAGTGCCGCCGGCTCCGCGACGGCACCGGCGATGGCAACGCCTACGACGGATCCGGCCGCCATGGCCGCGGCCACTCCTGCCCCCGCTTGGAGCAATGCCGCGATTCTTGGCTTCACCTGGGCAGCGAACAACGACGAGATCGCCATGGGGCAGCTTGGCGAGACGAAGGCGACGAACCCGGCCGTGAAGGCGTTCGCGCGACGCCTCGTCGCGGACCACAAAGCCATGATGGCGGATGGCAAGACCCTCGCGACGAAGATCGACGCGGCGGGTGATACCACCACGAACGACGCGAAAGACCTCATGAGCCACGGCCGCGACGAGGTGAAAGACCTCACCGATAAGGCCGCCGGCGCGGATTGGGACAAGAACTACATGGACAAAATGGTCGACGACCACCAGAAGGTCCTCGACAAGCTTCAGGACGCTGCGAAGAACGCCACGAACGCGGACCTGCGCGCCGCGCTCGAAAAGGCCACCGGCAAAGTGCAGCAGCACTTGACCAAGGCAAAGGACGTCATTGCGAATAGTCTAAAGTCGTAAGGCGGGCGAACAGTTCACCCGCCAAACACGGCCGCGGCCGGCAGTTAGGACCTCGGCCGTGATGCGCTTCGGATGATTCGAAGAATGAACAGCAGCACGATGGCGCCAATGAACGCGACCAGAATCACGCCGCCGAGTCCGCCGATCGGTACGGAGGCGCCCAGTTGGCGGAAGATCCACCCGCCGATGAAGGCGCCAATGATTCCGATGACGACGTCGCCGATGAGGCCGTATCCGCCTCCCATCACGAACGACGCGAGCACGCCAGCGACCAACCCCACGACCAGCCAGGTAACGAGATCCATCTTTCCGCTCCGCTAATGGTTGAGTATGCGACTGGCAACCTGCATGCCCGCGCTCGTTCAAAAGCCATTATGTGGATGGCGCCGGATTGAGTTTTCGAATCATGGACGCCTCCGCTCCGGACGAAAGCTCGCCGCCGTGACGAGCACGGCGGCGAGCTTGCAAAATCCGGACACCCCCGACGAAGACTCGTCGAACCGACGTGTTAGGCGCGAGCCGCCATCCGCGCCTGCATCGCGCGCGTGAGATGCGGCACGACGCCGATCATGCGCTCGATCAGCATGAGCTGGCCGCGGTGATGCATCTCGTGCTCCTTTGGCGACAGCAGGCCCTCGAAGCGCGTTCGCTCGTTTTGGCCGGCGTGATCGGTGAACGTCTCAGAAAGGAACTCCGGCGTCAGCGTCTCGAGCCAGCCCGCGAAATCGTCGCCGCGGAGGCGAAGGGCCAGGATGATTTCCCCCTTCGTGCGCTGCTTCTGTTCTTCCGCCGCAAGCGCGCCCATGAACGCGCCGAAGTCGTAGCCGGCGAACGTCGTCAGACGCTTGACGCGGTGCACGTCGTCCTGAAGCATCGACGAAAACGCGATATGGACGAGCAGTGTTCCCACGGAGCGCACACCCGGCGCCGCGACGAACGCGTACTGGTCTTCGGGAATCTCTTCAGCGATCTGAATCGTGTTGCCGCGTACCGTGCGGAACGCCTTTGCCAGCTCGGGGCCACCGTAAGGAATCACAACTTTCTCCGGAAGGATATGGTAAAGGTGGTACTTCGCGAGTCGGGCTTTTCGTGGGGCGGGCGACGAGGACTGTGGGGCAGAATTGGCAACGCTCGATGCCAATTTCCGCGGCAGCCGATAGTGAAATCCTGGCGGCGACCTGCGGGATGGTAACGTAGCACTTTCTCGCCAGTCCAGACCTCCGATGTGGCGCGATGGCAATTTGGACAACGCCGCAATCACTAGCGATCGCCACTGCTGAGCCGAGACGCTTTCGGAAATTGTCTGGCCCGAGTCGTGCTCCGTCATAACAACTCGCATCACTTATAAACAACGGAGGGAATCGTGGGAGCAAAGCCATCGAACGAGCTCGCTATGGATCGGCCCGAGTCCGGCGGGGCCGACCGCAAAGGCGAGCACGAGACGCGCGGCCGGATGGATCGTGAAAAGCAGGAGTTCACCAAGTCGCACGCGAAGGAAGCATCGTCCACGCCGGCCGGACAGAGCGAGCCGAAGGCAAGCCCTCGTCCGAAGAACGGAAAGGCGCGCTAGGCTAGGCGCTAGGCGAGCGCGAAGCGCCGGTTGCGGATCAGCTCAGGCGCTCACGCCCGCGCGACACATCAGCGTTTGATCAACCCACGAACGACCGACAGAAGCGCGGTCGGCAACTGCTCCGGCCGTTCGAGCACGACGTGCCCCGCTCTCCCAAAGATTCTCGGCAGATATTCCGACGCCGCTTCGTCGATTGTGAGGCAATACGGAAACACGCCGGACGCGCGAGCCTCGAGGATGGACTGTCGTGAATCCTCAACGCCGTACGAACCCTGATACTCGTCGATGTCGTTCGGGCGACCGTCGGACAACAGCAGAAGCAGTCGGTGCCCCGCCGACTGTCGCGCAAGCTCGCGCGTCGCGTGTCGCACCGCCGCCCCGAGCCGCGTGAATCCGTCGGGCGTGACCGCCGCGATTCGACGCGTAATCTCATCGCCGTTCGCCTCCGAGAAGTCTTTGACGACGACGATCTTCACGTTCGACGCCTTTCGGCCGGCGAACGCGTAGATCGCGTAGAGATCGCCGAGGGCATCGAGCGCCTGCGTCGCGAGAAGGAGCGCGATTTTTTCGAGATCGATGATTCTCCACGACTCGGTGACGCGACGATCCGTCGAGCCACTTGCGTCGATCAACAGCGAAATCGCGATTCCGCGACGCGCCGGACGCGCATCGACATACAGCCGATCGTCCGCGGCGTCGCCCATTCGCCGCGCGATGATCGCGTCGACGCACGCCGAGAGGTCGAGCATGTCTCCGCGCAGTTGGCGAACCGACAGCGTACGACGAGCTCGCAACCGTTCGAACTGATGTCGAATCTGTCGCGCCGTCGCCGCGTGATTCTGCAACTCATCTCGAAGCCACTGGGGATTTCCGGTCTTCGGACGGTAGAGCCGAACCGCTGTATGCCCGCGCGAGTACGATCCGCGATCCGAATTCCATTCGTCGTAGTAGATCGCCGCGGGAAGGTCATCGGTTATATCGTCGCGCGAGTCAATTCCTTGCCCCCCGGCGTCCGGACTCGTCTTCGCATTTGGCGGCGCATCGTTTGACGAAGACGTCCCGGTGCCGTCGTCGCTTTGCTGCGGCGCTGAGGTCTGATCGTTGTGCTCCGACGGATCGCCGGAGTCGCTCTTTCGACCGCGCTTGTCCGGTCGGGTATCGCTCTCCGAGGCCTCGTCGCTCCGCAATTCCGATTGAGATGCTTGATTTTGGTTCGCGTCGTCGCCCGATCCACCTGACTGCTGCGGACCGGGTAGAAAGCTTGCCGGAGGATTGTACAACGGGCGCATGTCGATCGAAGCGGGCGGAAGCGTTCCCCACGCCGCGGCCAGGGGAACGCCGCGATACCGGCCGCCTTTCAGCCGAATCTCGCTCGCTGTCTCCCGTGCCCATTCGCGCGAAGCGGCAGGATCGCTCGACCCATGCTCGTACTCCGCCGGCGGCGTTTTGAGAGTCGTAATGAGCATACTCTCAACATCGCGTTCCGGCGGCGTCATGCGTCGCGCCGCCGGCCGCCGCTCGAGCGCGCGGCTCCGTTCTCGTTCAAGCGTCGACTGCATGCCCGGATACACACGAGCGATTCGCGCATCGATCGCCGCGGCCTCGCGCAAAAGGTAAAGGTCGCGCTCGAGCGGATCCGCGATCGCGGCGTGCGCCAGTGTGCCGCGTGCAATCCGCTCCGCCTGTTCCATCGCGAGCAGGCGATAGCGGTCGTTTGCGCCTTGGCGGTCGCCGCCCGTGGCGAGCCAGGCCGGAAGTCTTATCGTCCCGCCATCGATCGTTGGCGGCGATTCGCGAACGAGACGCGGCAGCAAGCCGCGAACCCGGCGACGAACCCAACCTCCTTCGTCGATCGAGACAATCGCGATCGAATGTCCATACGCCGCCGTGAGCACGAGTTCGAGCCGGCGATGAATGTCGTCGAACGAAAGCGACCTTGGCTCGCGAGCGAACGTCCTCGCCATCCGTGCCCGCGCGCGCTCGCCCGCGTAGCGCGCCCTGAGCACGAGACGGCGCGCGCCAAACCACTGGCGGGTTTCCCCCATCAAATCATCGCGGCGACGAGATCCGAGATCGCCGCGAGCAGATCGGGATCGTCGGTCAAGGGTCCTACGAGCGCGCACTGACACGCTTCCCGCGCGGGGATTCCGCTCGCGATCAATTGTCCGGTCGATACCAGTAGCCGCGTCCCCGGTCCTTCGGCCAGTCCCTGTTCCTTGAGTCGACGCACGCGCCGCGCCAGCTCGACCAACGCCTGCGCCGTCGGTTTCTGCACACCGCTCTCCCTCGCAACGATCTCGGCTTCGTTGCTCGCCGACGGATAGTCGAAGTCGAGCGTGACGAAACGCTGTCGCGTGCTCGGCTTGAGATCTTTAATCGCGTGCTGGTAGCCGGGGTTGTACGAGATGACGAGCTGGAATCCATCCGCGGCGTGCAGCAGCTCGCCGGTCTTTTCAATCGGAAGAATGCGGCGGTCGTCGGTCAGTGGGTGGATGACGACGACGGTATCCTGCCGCGCTTCCACCACTTCGTCGAGATAGCAGATCGCGCCGAGTCGCACGGCCGTGGTGAGCGGACCGTCGACCCAATGCGTTTCATCGCTGTGAATGAGATACCGGCCGGTGAGATCGCCCGCCGAGAGGTCGTCGTGGCAGGCGATGGTCACGAGGGGACGCTTGAGGCGCCAGGCCATGTGCTCTACAAACCGCGTTTTTCCGCAGCCGGTCGGACCCTTGAGCATCACGGGGAGCCCACGCTCGTGGCACTTACTGAACACCTCGACTTCTTTGCCGGTGGGCAGGTAATAGGGCTCGACCGGGAGGTGGCGGAGACCTTGCTCCGTCGCGAGCTCGGTGGACTTCCCCGCCCCCTGCGGAAATCGGCTGGGCTTCAGCGTCATGAAGGACTGTTCGGCTAAGGGTTGTTTGAATCCATGATGATGGTTGAGTGAGTGGATCATTCGCCAGCGCCCTGACGAATTTCGGACAGCGACGTGATCCGCTGGGAGCGGAAGGTCAATCGGACCTGAGCGCCACGCTTGGGTCGACGCATGACGCGCGCCGCGCCGGAATCCAACTGGCGGCGATCGTCACCACGAGCAGTACGAGGGTTACACCGGCAAACACCGCGGGGTCGCGCGGCGATTCGTCGAAGAGCAGCGGCTTGAGCCATTTTCCGACGAGCAGCATTCCGACCGCGCCGAGGAGAACGCCGACGGCGCCAAGCTTAAAGCCTTCGCTCACCACCATGCGAACGACGTCGCCGGCCTGCGCACCGAGCGCGACGCGGACGCCCATCTCGTGTGTGCGCTGCGCCACGTTATACGCGATGACGCTGTAGAGGCCGATCGCCGCAATCACGAGGGCCAGCAGTCCAAAAGCCACAAACATCGTCGCGCCGAGCGTCCACGAGCTTTTCTGACTACCGACGATCTCCGAAAACGGCGTGACCGTGATATACGACGCTCCCGGCATTTCGTGCTGGAGCTCGCGTCGTATGAGCTCTATAAACTTTGTCGCGTCGCCGTGCACCCGCACGAAAACCCCGCCGCTCTGCGGATTGAATTGTGCGGACGACAGGTAGTAGAAGAACCCGGTGTCGTCGTTGATGCTGTTGGACTTGATGTTTTCCGCGACCCCCACGACATACGTGCAGGGCATCGTGTCCGCGTTCACTTTGATGCACTGGCCAACCGCTTCTTTGTTTGGCCATAACGTCTTCGCCATCGCCTCGCTGACCACCATCGCGCCGGGTGCGGGCGGCCGGTCCGCATCGGTGATGGCGCGCCCGCGGAGGATTTTCGTCCCCAACGTCGCGAAGTATTCTGGCGAGACGGAATTCAGATTGAACTGGCCGAGACGACTCACGGTGTCGATGCCCTCCACCCACAAGCCAACGCTCCACGTGCTCCAGAACGGCACGGATGTTTGGAGACTGGCGTTTTCGACGCCCGGCAATGCCTTCGCGCGGTCGAGCAACCGGTGCCGCAGCGCGATCAAACTCGTGCTGTCGAGCGTCACGCCGCGCATGTTGTAGTCGACCAGCGCGATCGGCGTGACATCATAGCCCATGCGAATCGCTTGGACCTTGTTGAGACTTCTCACAAACAGACCCGCTCCGACGAGCAGCATCACGGACATGGCCCCTTGCAGCACGAGGAGCGCGACCCGCAAGCGCGACCGATGGAATGTGCCTTCGCGCGATCCGGCCTTGAGGTCGCTCGTGAGATCGGCGGAGCGCGTCTGCCACGCCGGCGCGAGGCCCATCAGCACTCCCACCACCATTGCCGCCAACGCGGTGAACATGAGCGTTCTCGAATCGCGCACCGCTGCCGCGGGTGCGCTCTTCGGCATGAGCCCCGCCTGGAGCGCGGCGCCGCCCCACTGCGCGATGAGAATGGCAGCCGCTCCGCCCAGGAACGCGAGGATGAGGCTTTCCGTGAGTAGTTGCGACAACAACCGCGCCCGGCTGATACCCAGCGCGAGCCGAAGCGCGATCTCGCGGCGCCGGCGAATGGCGCGCGCGAGCAGCAGGTTCGCCACGTTGGCGCACGCGACGATCAACACGATCACCGCTACGCCGCCGACCCACGTCGCCACCTTCGCGAAGTTCGACTCGTTCGGCCCGCGCTCGGCCAGAATCGATCCGGCGAGAGCGCGCGGCTTCGCGAGCGCCATCGACGTCATTTTGGGGTTTTCGATCAGCTGATTGCTGTAACTCTTCTGGTCGGCCTTCGTGAGATCGGCGTTGGCCTGCACGAGCGTCACGCCGGGTTTTCGGCGAACGATCATGGACATCCATCCCCAGTGGTACGTGCGCCACCACGATTCTTTCATCGTCATCGACGACGCCTGGATCGCGCCACGACTCGTGATGGGAATGAAGTACGCGGGCGGCTGCTCCGGCCAGAGTCCAACAAACCCCGGCGGCGCCACGCCAATGACCGTATAGATCTCCGGGCCGATCTGCACCTTCGCCCCGAGCGCGTCGGCGCGTTCGCCAAACTTCACCTGCCACGTGGCATGACTCAGAACGACCACCGACGCCCCCTTCGGCGTTGAGTCCTCGGTCGTCGTGAAGTAGCGGCCAACCGCCGGCGGCGCGTCGAAGAAACCGAAGAAGCTCGCGCTCACGCTGGCCACGCGCGTCTCACGCGCCGCATCGCCAACCCCAACGGCGATGTCGTTGGTCGTGTAGCCGGCCGCGGACGAGAATTTCGTCGAGACCGATGCCACGTCTTGGTAGCGCGCGTACATGCTGACGCCGCCGAACGATTCCTTTCCCCGGCGTGTCGATCCGACGTACACACGGTGCACCATCGCCGGATCACGGAGATACGGTGGAGGGCGAAAGAGCATGCGGTCCACGATGCTGAACATCGCGGCATTCGCGCCGATCCCGAGGCCGAGCGTGAGAATCACTGCGGCGGCGAATCCGGGCTTGGCGCGCAAGCCGCGAATCGCGTAACGGAGGTCCTGGATGAAGGCGTCGATCATGTCTGTGTGACACAGAGTTGGCTTTCACCGTTGGCAGACGCGAATGCAAGACTTCAGTGTCGCGCGTCTTTCCAACCCGGCGCGCGCGCCGTACGTTCTCGTCACGAAATGCACCACCAGGAGGATCACTAATGAACACACGCTTTAATACGATCGCCGCCGCGCTACTCGCCGTCGGTATTTGCGGTTGCAGTTCATCCATGCAATCCGCGTCGACGTCAGCGCCCCCGGCAACCGGCGGGCCCTCGGCGACGGTCACCGCGCCGGCCGCGAACCCCGCCGACGTGAACTTCATGTCGGGAATGATTCCGCATCACGCGCAGGCCGTTCTCATTGCCGGCTGGGCTGCGTCCCACGGCGCGCGTGACGACGTGCGAGTGCTGTGCGAGCGAATCGTCGTGGGTCAAAGCGACGAGATTCACCTCATGCAGTACTGGCTGCGACAGCACGGCCAGGAGGTGCCCGCCGCCACCTCAATGCGCATGAAGATGAAGATGGCCGACGGCATGGTCATGGACATGCTCATGCCCGGCATGCTCAATGACGAGCAGCTCGCCGCGCTCGACAAGTCGCGCGGATCGGACTTCGATCGGCTGTTTCTCCGAGCGATGATCGCTCACCATGGCGGCGCAATCTCCATGGTCGACGAGCTCCTTGGCTCTCCCGGCGCTGGGAACGACGACCTCGTCTATCGCTTCGCCTCCGATGTCTACGCCGATCAGACCACCGAGATCGAGCGCATGACGAAGATGCTTGCAACGGTGCCGGCCCCGCGTGCGCCGTAAGTCTCGCTTTGCTGTCCCGATCGTCCCCCCGCCCCTTCCCACTGGAGTCCACCACGTGAAACGCACCACGTCTTCGCTTCTCGCTGCATCCCTTGGTATTGGCGTCATGTATGCCGCGGCATGCCAGAGCTCAAGTTCGATGGGATCGACCATGGCTGGCCCCACGGGCGGCATGGACATGTCCACCACACCGCCGAACCCCGACCCGCGCGTCGGTCTCGCCGCCGGCACCATGGTGAAGTACGACAAGGACACGACCAAGCGTGTCATCGCCAAGAAAGCCGGTGAGGCCTATTGGAACATGCGCATCCTGTCCAACATGCCGCCCGAAGAGCCGTTCATCGGCGTCACCCGCTCGGACATCGCGTTCACGGGCAAGTACGCAGTTCAGGGCAACTACGACGGCTATCAGATTTGGGATATCTCGTCGCCGCGAAGCCCGAAACTGATCCACAACGAAGTGTGCCGTGGATCGCAGAGCGACATCTCTGTTTACAACAATCTTATCTTCGTGTCCGGTGAGGCCACGAGCGGCCGGTTGGATTGCGGCCTTCAAGGCGTCACCGATTCGGTCAGCAAAGAGCGCTTCCGCGGCATTCGTATTTTCGACGCGAGCGACCTCACGCACCCGAAGTACATCCAGAGCGTGCAGACGTGCCGCGGCTCACACACGCACACAGTCGTTGAAGATCCGAACGACAAGGCGAACATCTACGTCTACATCTCCGGCTCGGCCGGTGTTCGTTCATCTACCGAATTGGCCGGTTGCTCGGCGCTCGCTCCGGACCAGGACGCGAACAGCGAGTTGTTCAAGATCGAAGTCATCCAGGTGCCGCTCGCGCATCCCGAGCAGGCGCACGTCATCAGCAAGCCGGGCATTCTCGCCGACCTCGGCGCGGCGCCGCGGAACGTCGGACGCACATCGGCCGACTCCATCGATCGCGCGGCGCAGGCAGCGGCTCGCGGCGGACGCGGCGGCGCTGGTGGCCCGCCGAGTGGCGGACGTGGCGGTCGCGGTGCCGGTCCGGCAATTCAGCAGGGTCCACAGCAGTGCCACGACATCACCGTGTACCCGGCGGTTGGAATGGCCGGCGGTGCGTGCGGCGGTTACGGGCTCCTCCTCGACATCAGAAACCCGGCGCAGCCCAAGCGTCTGTATGCGGCCGCGGACTCCAACATGTCCTTCTGGCATTCCGCGACCTTCAACAACGACGGAACGCAGGTTCTGTTCAGCGACGAGTGGGGCGGCGGTTCCGCTCCGCGTTGCCGCGCGACCGACAAGAAGGAGTGGGGTGCTGACGCGCTCTTCACCATCAGCGCCGACAAGAAGATGACATTCAAGAGCTACTACAAGATGCCCGCCGCGCAGACGTCGTTCGAGAACTGCGTTGCGCACAACGGCTCGCTCATTCCGATCCCGGGCCGCGACGTCATGGTGCAGGCGTTCTATCAGGGTGGGTTGACGGTGTTTGACTGGTCGGACCCGTCACATCCAAAGGAAATCGCGTTCATGGATCGCGGACCGATCGACACGCTCGGCGCGGGCGCCAACGCGGGTTCGTGGTCTGCCTACTGGTACAACGGCGTGATCGTCAGCTCAGAGATCGGCCGCGGTCTCGACATTTTCGAGCTTCAGCCAAGCGCATTCATCTCGCCGAATGAGCTCGAAGCCGCCAAGACCGTGCACTACGCCTTTCTGAACGTGCAGGGCCAGCAGAAGATGGTGTGGCCGGCGAGCTTCTCGCTGTCGCGCGCGTATCTCGACCAGCTTGCCCGCAACAGCGGTCAGACTTCGGAGCGGATCGCGTTCGCCCGCACCGGTCTCGACGCCGCTGAAAAGCTGAGCGGCAAGGCACGCCAAGACGCGCTCAGCGCATTGGCAACGCAACTTCACGCCGACGCGCGTTCCGCGACCGACGCTCCGAGGGCTCACAAGCTCGCGTTCTCCGTCGGCGATCTCGCGAAGATGTAATCGAGCTTCAGCAACCAAGGAAAGGCCGGGCGCCGAGTGGCGCCCGGCCTTTGTTTTGTCCCAGCGGATCCCGCTGGCCCGTGGTCAAATCCGATCTGGCTGCCGGAGCTCAATGGCGAGGACGGATTCGATCCATCACCTTTCTTTGACGACGACGGCAAGGCATACGTCGTGAACAACGGACCGCCGAACGGCAAATCGTTTACGACGGCCATCGCCATCTCAGCATTCCAAGGTCGTCTTTCGAAGCGATTCGCCGCGGGGACCGTACCTTCCCGGCCCGGTCAATCCAATTTTTACCCAACGACAGCGGAATCCATCTCGCTCGTTTGCAATCACGTCCGCCGGCCACGCGGCCTTCGTCGAGACGCGGAATGGCGAATGGTCGGCCGTCTCCTCGGGGTGCGGACGCACCAAGCGCGGTCCGGTCGCGATCGCGTCGGCACCGCTGAAGGGATCACCGGATGCCCCGGGTGTTTCTCAAGATCGATGCGCATCGCGACAAATATGATTTCTCATATGCGACGGTCGCCGGAAGATGGATCACGCTGGAGGCCGACGCCGATGGCACGATTCTCAGCACGAAGATCGCCGACGGATTCTCGTCGAACTTCGTCGGCACCGCCTTCGGCATGTACGCATACTCTCCCCGCTGAAACGGCCTGCGCGCAGTGCGCGATGCTACCGCGGCACTGCGCGCATTGGTACAATCGTCGCGCGTGTCGCGCGCCAGCGTGATTATTCCTTTCGCTGCGCCTTGCCGAATTCTTTCTGAATCTTGCCTTCGACTTCCTGCACGCGGCCCTTCACGTGCTCGCTCGTGTCGCCGACCGCCTTGCCGACGTCACCGCGCGCCTTACCGATCACCTCTTTCGCGGTGCCTTTTACCTGATTCTCGAGCCCGCGCTCTTTCATTTCGTCGCTCATTGGCTTCTCCTCTGAAAACCGACGCTCGGATTGAGCTGTGGGTATGCACCGATTTATTGCAATCAACGGGCCGCATTTCGAGACACCTGTTGACCTAAACGGGGGACGATCAAAGCGAACGCGACGTCAACGAAACTCGTGGTACAGGTTGATGAGTGCGCCTGTCGCGAATGATGTTGTTCCGTTGATGAGCGCGGTTTGCAATCGACCAATCGGCGGAGTCGGGCGCCACGACGCTTGCGCGAGACTCCCCACATATGCGCCGACAATTCGGGGCCCGGCGAGCGCTTGACGTCCGCTGGGCATCTTGTCGAAGAGCGCCCCGCGTAACGCATTGCCGACGCGGTCCGCGAACACCTTGCAATCACACTTTGCGTAGTTCAGCGGATGATTCGTTGCGGCCGCGAGTCCGGCAGTGGTGATTTCCTGAATATAGAATTCCCCAATGTTCGACGCGGCGCGTCTGCCGTAGCCCGCCCAGCCGGTGCCCCACTGCACAGGGTTGTTGCGCCACTGATCGATGCCGGCGTAGCCAAGTCCCTCAACGGTGCCATACGGGAGATCGCGCCCGAACCGCGCCATCCGCGTCGCGGAGTCTGATCCCACTCTACTCTGTGCGCTCGCCGTGCTGTCTACCGAGACAATCGGAGCGACGGCAACGGCGATCGTCGCGATAAAGACGCTGATTGTGGTCACGCCTTGCCTTTAGCACGAGACGCGCCAACCCAGTTGGTTCTCTCTTGCCCTGTGTTGGGGCATCGGAGTTGCAATTCAGCCCTTCAACGAGGTTCAAGGAGTAGGTATGAAACGAACACGAGTATTGAGCGCGACGATCGCGCTAGTCATAGCGGCATCTTCCGTAGCGGGCGCGCAGGGGCGCGGCGACGATCACGGCAAGGGCAGGGACAAGGATCACCCGGTTCCACAGGCCGAGCAGCAGAAACGCATCCAGGAAGAACAGAGCCGCAGCGATCAGTATCGTCGCCACATGCAAGACCAGATGCGCGACCAACAGCGCGAGCAAGCGCAACTGCAGCAGGATCGTCGATCTGCGCAATACGCCGCGCAGCAACGGTATGAGCAAGAACTGCGGGACCAGCAACGACGCATCGCGTTGACGCGCGACTACAATCGGGATCCGTACATCAGCACACCGCATTCGTACCGTTACTCCGTCGGCGGCGTTAATCGCGTCACGAACCAGTATGGCGTCGACGTCCTCAAGCGCGCCGTGAACTATGGCTATCAGCAGGGTATTCGCGCGGGTCAAGCAGACAGACAGGATCGCTGGAAGGCGAATTACCAGAACTCTATAGCCTATCGCGACGCTGACTACGGCTACGACGGAAATTACGTCGATCTCTCGGACTACAACTTCTACTTCCGCCAGGGGTTTCAGCGTGGGTATGAGGACGGCTATAACCAGCGTTCGCAGTACGGCGGAACATCGACGGCCGGCGTTCTTGGAGTTGCCGCTGCGGTGTTGGCAGGAATTCTGGTCTTGAAGGCCATCAACTAACAGCGCGACGGGCGATCCGCCGCTGGCGGCGGGCTGCGCTGGGCAGTTCCTCTCACTACTTCTCAAGGCTCAGTTGACTCTACGCAAAAGAGGTGATTCGCTGTTGTTGGAAGGCCGGCGCGGTCCACGCCGCCGTCGCCGCAGTTCCCGTCCCTGGGGAGCGGTTAGCACCGCAGCCGCAGTTACCATCCGCGCCCCCCGCGAACGACTGGTGAAGCTCTACCTCGATTATCAGCACTGGTCGCAGCTGTTTCCGTCAATTCGCGGCGCCAAGCTGGTCAAGGAAGAGAACGATCGCATCGTCCTCGACGTGGACCACCGCACCGACGGTCACGTCGTAAACGTGATGCGTCAGTTGAGTCCCTACGAGATCGAGTTGGATGAACGGAAACCGCAGTTCAGCGCGGAGTTCATCAACAGGTTCGAGCCCGCGGGCGACCATACCCGGCTGGTCGTCACGGCGAATGTGCGCCTCAAGGGAGCGTACGCCATCCTCGCGCCGTTCCTCGGCCTATATGTTCGGCGCCGGATCCGACGATCGGTGCTCGAGCCGATGCGGGCGGCGATCGAAGCGTCCGCGTAGCGGCCGAAATACTAGCGGTGGTCGCGCTGGCGGGTTTGCTTTTCCACATGAAATTGCTTGCCTGTGACTGACCCAATCGCTCGTCTGAAAGCCGCGTTCTCCGGGCGATACCGGATCGAGCGCGAGCTTGGCGCCGGCGGAATGGCAACCGTCTATCTCGCCCAGGATGTTCGGCACGGCCGGCCGGTCGCAGTGAAAGTGCTGCGGCCGGAGCTCGCCGCCGTAATCGGCCCGGATCGATTCCTCGCCGAGATCCGCACGACGGCGAATTTGCAGCATGCGCACATCCTCGGCCTCATCGACTCGGGCGAGACCGACGGCACCGTATTCTATGTCATGCCGTTCGTCGACGGTGAATCACTCCGTCAACGGCTTCAGCGCCAAACGCAGCTCCCCATTCCTGAAGCGGTGAAGATCGCGACGGACATCGCGGGCGCATTGGACTACGCGCATCGGCGCGGAGTGATTCATCGCGACATCAAGCCCGAGAATATTCTTCTTCATGAAGGCCAGCCGCTCGTTGCGGACTTCGGCATCGCGCTCGCCGTGACCCGTTCCGGCGACGGCACGCGCATCACCGAAAGCGGAATGTCGCTCGGGACGCCGCAGTACATGAGCCCGGAGCAAGCGACTGGAGAACGCAATCTCGACGCGCGCACCGACGTCTACGCGCTGGGGTGCGTGCTTTATGAAATGCTCACGGGCGAACCGCCGTTCAGCGGCCCGTCGGCGCAGGCGGTCATCGCGAAGGTCATGACGGTCGAGCCAGAACCGGTGACGACGCTTCGCCGCTCGGTGCCGTCGAACGTCGCCGCGGCCGTGATGACCGCGCTGCAAAAAATTCCGGCGGATCGATTCGCGAGCGCCGCCGAATTCGCCACGGCGCTGAACAATCCGTTGTACGTCGCGCCGTCGGTCGAGACGGAACGTGCAGTGCGACGCGCGCGCGGTCTCCCGAGCGGGCGCGAGACGGCCGGGTTGGTGGCGATTGGAGTTCTCGCAATCGTCGCGGCAATCGGGTGGTTGCGCGGACGCTCGTCGGGGGACACGAATGTGCTCACCGCGCGCTTCGAGCTGACCGTGCCGGATTCCGTTTTCAGTCAGAACGTGATGCTGAGCGACGACGGCCGGCGCCTCGTGTGGTCGACCCAGGCCGGGTACTACGAGCGTCGACTCGACAGCCTCGGCATCCGTCGATTGCGCGACGGAACGCCGGGAGCGCCCAATGTGCGGGGCTTGTCGTCCGATGGGAGCACCGCGCTCGTCGGTGGTCGCGGCGGCCTATCGCTCACTCCCTTGTCCGGAGGGACGGCCCGCCCATTGACCGCGACCGGCGGCCGCGGCGCCTGGGCCAGTGACGGCAACATCTATTTCGGTTTTCAGGATCAGCGTGACAACTCGGGTGGGCTCGCTCGCGCTCGCGCCGACGGATCGCAGATCGACACGCTTGCCAAGACGAAAGACTTCATCATCGACGTCGTGCCAATCGCGAACGCACGCGCGCTGCTCGTCACGCTCGGCCGGTCTGGAGTCGCGGAGCTTGACGTGTTCGACGTCAAGGCGCGCACATTCCGAAAACTCGACCTCGTCGGGTCGCAGTTTCAATTTGTCGAGCCGGGATATCTGGTGTTTCTCCGCGGCGCGTCGATCATGGCGGTTCCGTTCGACGCCGGCAACCTGAAGATCACCGGTACCCCGCGTTCCGTCGCCGATATTCCGGGCGGCGGCGTTACGATGATG
>JBDTAE010000172.1:0-11791 GCA_039924785.1 Gemmatimonadaceae bacterium
ACGTGTTCGTTCCAGCCGCGCGTCTGTTCGCTCGCCGAGTTCTTCATCCCGCTTCCTCCTCCAAGAGTGTTCGTTTGCGTTCGACGCCCCATTTGTAGCCCGCCAGCTCGCCGTCGCCCCGCACGACACGGTGGCAGGGAATCACCACCGCGATTCGGTTTGTCGCGCAGGCTCGCGCGACCGCACGCGTCGCCGTCGGTCGCCCCATTGACTCCGCAACCTCGGAGTACGACCGCTTTTCGCCGATTGGGATTTTCTGAAGTTCCGTCCACACGAGTTGCTGAAACGCGGTGCCGTTGACATCGAGGGGGATCTGGTTGCTCGTCTGTCGGCCGGGTTTGCGAATCCGGCCCAACACGGCGCGTGTCCATGTCTCGTGCGCTTCGTCGTTTCGCTCGACCGTCGCCGCGGGAAAGTCTGCTCGAAGCGCGCGCTCGACTTCAGCATCCGTCGCACCCAATTCCACCGCGCACACACCGCGCTCTGTCGTTGCGATCAGCACGCGTCCGAGCGGCGCGTCGGCAATGGTAAAGCGAATGTGAACCCCGGCGCCGCCCTTGCGAAACGCAGCGGGCGTCATCCCCAGCGACTTTCCAGATTGCTCATACACCCGACTGCTCGAGCCGAACCCGGCCTCGTACGTTGCGCGGCTCACGGTGTCGCCTGCGCGGAGGCGTGTTTTGAAAAGCCCGATACGGAGCGCCGTCTGATATTGTTTTGGCGACACACCGAGTATGCGTTTGAAGGACCGCTGGAGGTGCGATGGGCTCGAGCTCACCTTCTTCGACAATTCCGCGAGCGAAATGGTTCGCTCGTAATGTTCGTCGAGGTATGCGCGGGCGGCTTCGACTGTTCTGGCAATTGCGGCGTCGCCACGGTCGGCGCGCGGGTCGCATCGCTTGCAGGCGCGATAGCCAGCCGCCTCGGCAGCATCGGGCGTGGAAAAGAATTCGACGTTTGCGCGGAGCGGGCGTCGCGACGCGCAGGACGGCCGGCAATACACACCGGTCGATCGCACCGCATAGATGAACTGGCCGTCGAACTGCGTGTCGCGCCCTTCGACAGCGCGCCACTTTGCGGCATCCGTCGGCATCGTGGTCGAGGAGACTGGTGAATTGGTTCGTCGTGCGGCCATGGTCGCCATGATGTGCTCTCTGTGAGGGGCGACCGCAAGCTACCGGTTGGGCGGGATGCCCTGCTATCCGAGAACAACCTTCAAATTCCGGACGTTTCGGGCTGCGCCGGCGATCGCATCGACCCTTTCCATGAGTCAGGCGTGACGACGCGGTCGATGGAACGAATGACAATAGGGCGCGCTATACTCTGACTTGAACGTTGCCAGGCTTCGCAGCGAGGCCTGGCACGGTAGAACGAAAGGCGGCGCGATGCATTGTCGATCAGCCGGGAGTGTCTGTGAACCGAATTCTACACGCGGTTGACCCGTGATCGAAATCGACGCGTTTCGCGAGTGGCTCGCGACTCTTCCGTCTTCCTGGACCGTAGACGTCGATGTAAAGGCTCTCCGTCGCGCAAACGCAGAGTACGGTGAGCCTGTGCGAGCGTACCACAACTGGACCCACGTGGAGGCATGCGTGGACAGTTTGAGAACACTCGAATGTGCGATTCCGCGTGCCGTATTCCTCGCCATTGTATTTCACGATGCGGTGTACGTTACCGGCAAATCGGACAACGAGGGACGAAGTGCGGCATTCGCACATGATGCACTCGCTTCGTCGACCCTGCCGAAAGGGGAGCTCGCTTCGATCGAACGGATGATCCTCGCGACGCGAAACCACCATGCGAGCGGCGCGGCGCTCGAACCCGACGAACAACTCATGCTCGACATCGATCTCGGCATACTCGGTGCATCGCGGCCGGCATACGAGCGATACGCGGCTGCGATTCACGATGAGTACTGTCCCACTGTGACGACCGACGCGATTTTCCGAATGGGGCGGCTGTCCTTTCTGCGCAACGCACTGGCGATGCCGCGCATCTACTTCGGAGACGAAACGCGCGCCCGCTGGGAGGCGAGCGCGCGTGGAAATCTGGCATGGGAGATCGACGAGCTCGTTGGCCAACAAGGATTGCTTGAGCGCGGAATCTCAGCGATTCGAGATATCTAAACTCAGTGACGCTTGTCGTCGTCGGGATGGCACGACTGATCGACGACGACGGCGCTCGCGAGAATCAGCACGGGATCTTCACTCGACGTGATGTCGATGCCGTACGTGTCCGTCCAGCTGAACCAGCGCTTCGACACAGTGGCGACGACCCGGCCGCCGCGCGTGAACGCGTACTCATGATCCATGAAGTCGCCTTCTGCTTCGAGATCGTCCGGTCCGGGCACGTCGACGGTGAAACGATGGTGAAACAGCGCGAACAGCTCTTTCTTGACGACCGCCGCCACTTCGCCGCCGCGAAAAATCTCGTACGTCCTTCCCCACGAGAAGACGACCTGCTTGATATACGCCAGCTCGTTTCCTTGGAGATCCTGGAACGAAAGCCGGTCGCCGAAGCTGAACGCCTTGCCGTCGACGAAGTACACGTCGTTTCCGGCGTCGTCCTTGATATAGAAGTCGTCGCCGAGCGAAAAAAGCCTTTGCTTCAGGAGGAAACGCATGGTCAGACGTTCTTCACCTCGGCCACGAGCTCCGTCAGCGACGTCTTGGCATCGCCGAACAGCATGCTCGTGCGACGGTCGTAGAACAATTCATTCTCGATGCCGGCGAAGCCCGCGCTCATTCCGCGCTTCAGCACGATGACGCTCTTTGCGTGATCGGCGTTGAGAATCGGCATGCCGTAAATCGGCGAGCTCTTGTCGTTTCGTGCCGCGGGATTCACGACGTCGTTCGCACCAATGACGAGCGCCACGTCCGCGCGATCGAAGTCCCCGTTGACCTCGTCCATGTCATACAACTTGTCGTACGGCACGTTCGCTTCAGCCAACAGCACATTCATGTGGCCGGGCATGCGTCCCGCCACAGGATGCACCGCGAACTTCACTTCGCCGCCGCGCTTTTCGATGAGCTCCGACAGCTCGCGCACCGCGTGCTGCGCCTGCGCGACCGCCATGCCGTAGCCGGGAATGATGATGACGAGTTGCGCATACGCGAGCTGAATGGCCGCATCCTCGATGCTGATCGAACGAACCGTGAGGCCCGCCGACGATTTTCCACTCGCCGCCACGGTCTCGCTGCCGAACGCGCCGAACAAGACGTTCGTGAACGAACGATTCATCGCCTTGCTCATGAGCAACGACAGAATGAATCCCGACGCGCCGTCGAGCGAACCGCTGATGATGAGGATGACGTTGCCGAGCGCGAAGCCCGTCGCGCACGACGCAAGGCCGGAGTACGAGTTGAGCAGCGCGACGACGACCGGCATATCCGCGCCGCCGATCGGCATCACGAGCATCACGCCGAACAGCAGCGAAGCGCCGATCAACGAATAGAATGCCCAGAGCTGGCTGGGGTCGACGATGAGCTTGATCAGCAACCCGAACGTCGCTACAAACAACGCCCCGTTCACAAGATTCTGGCCTTTGTACGTCACCGGCTTCGATGTGATCCACTCTTGCAGTTTTCCAGCAGCGACGATCGTTCCGCCGACGGTGATTGCGCCGAGCATCGTCTCGAGGCCGAGCGCGGCCATCTTCGCATGCGTGGGCACTCCACCGGCCGTGATCTCGGTGTAGTACTCCGCGATGCCGACCAGGGTCGCCGCGAGCGCGCTGAGCGTCAGCGACAGCGCAATTCGTTGGGGCATCGCGGTCATCGGGACCCACATGCCCATCGGGTACCCAATCACGATGCCCAGCGTGAGACCGCCGACGATCCAGCGGTAGTCGACGATCGTGTGATTGAGCAGTGTGCCGACGACCGCGAACAACATGCCGGCGGCAGCCATTTGCATTCCGCGCCGCGCCTTGTCGGGATGCGTCATGCCGCGCATACCGAGAATGAACAGCACCGACGCGATCAAATAGCTGACTTGGATGAACGACTCGCGCATTTACGGCTTCTCGCTTTTCGCGGCCGGCTTTCCACCCGGCTTGAACATTCGCAGCATGCGGTCGGTGATGAGAAATCCGCCGACGATGTTGCTGGTCGCACACACCACTGCGACGAAGCCGAGTGCCGTCGCGACGTTGTTGCGCGCCGCGCCGGCCGCGATGATCGAGCCGACGAGCGAGATGCCGGAGATTGCGTTCGTGGCCGCCATGAGCGGCGTGTGCAGGAGCGGAGGCACGCGCGAGATGACCATGTAACCCACGAATGCCGCCAACACGAACACATAGAGCTCAAGAAGTTCCATTAGCGAAGCACCTTGCCGTCTTGGGTCATCATCATGGCGCCGGTGATTTCATCCGCGGCGTCGAGGGTCAGCACGCCGTCTTTCACGACGTGCTTCAGCAGTTCGAAGATATTGCGCCCGAACATCTGGCTGGCGTGGAACGCCACTGTCGCCGCGAGGTTGAGCGGCGCGAGAATCGTCACGTCGTGCACATGGACGGTTTCGCCGGGTTTAGAGAGTTCACAATTGCCGCCCGTCTCCGCCGCGAGGTCCACGATGACCGAACCCGCGCGCATCGAGGCGACCATCTGCGCCGTGATCAATTTTGGCGCCGGCTTGCCAGGGATCTGTGCGGTGGTGATGACGAGATCCTGATCCTTGATATGTTTGGCGATCGCCGCGAGCGTGTTCACCTGCTCTTCCTGCGTCTGCGACCGCGCATACCCGCCCGCCGCTTCCGCGCTCGCATCAACGAGCTCATTCGCGACGAACGTTGCGCCGAGGCTGAGCACCTGTTCGCGCGAGGCCGGTCGCACGTCGAAGGCGGAAACCACGCCGCCGAGCCGTCGCGCGGTCGCGATGGCCTGAAGTCCCGCGACGCCGGCGCCAATGATGAAGCATTTCGCGGGAGAGATCGTGCCTGCCGCCGTCGTGAGCATCGGCAGGAATTTTCCCTGCTCGGCGGCGCCGATCAACACGGCCTTGTAACCGGCGACCGTACTCTGTGATGACAGAACGTCCATCGACTGCGCGCGCGTGATGCGCGGTACGAGCTCGAGCGCGAGAGACGTGATGTTCTTCGCGGCCAACGCAGCGACGATGTCGGCGGTTTGGCCGGGCCGCATGAGGCTTATGACGGTAGCGCCGCTGTCGATCAGTGCGATCTCAGCGGCGCTCGGCGGTTGGACTTTGGCGACGACCTTCGCGCCTGTTAGCGCGGCGGCCGCGTTAGGAACGATGGCCGCCCCGGCCGCCTCGTAGGCAGCGTCGCGAAACCCGGCGCGCAATCCGGCGCCTGTCTGAACGACGACTTCGAGTTTGAGTTGTTTGATGATGCGACCGACACTGTCTGGCGCGAGCGCTACTCTCTGCTCACGCGGAGCGGTTTCGGTAGGGACGCTTATTCTCATGAAGAGGCGACTGAGGTGCGTGCGGGCTGGCTGCTGGTGTAACGCGCCCCGCGCGGGGAGTGCTGAGACCGGTCCTTCCTTACGAAGCGGTCAATTTACTGCACTTTGCCTTCCGCCGCTGTCCCCGATCCCCGGTACCCGCCAGCAGCGGGCCCGGGGTATTCCCCCTACACTTGCGTACTAGTTCTGCCCGTTGTGAATCTCGTGACGGTCGTACCGGATGTCGCGATGATCGGAGCGCAGGTCGCGGTTGTCAACGCGGAGGTCACGTCGGTCGCCGACGAGCTCTCGGCGGTCGCGGGAGACTTCCCGCGTTTCGCCGCCGCGCACGTCCTGCCTGAGGTCATGTCGGTCCGCGACGAGATCGCGACGGTCGCCTCGCGTTTCCCGGGTGTCTCGATTCAGGTCTCGTCCATCACGCGCAAGATCACGATACTCATGCCGGGTCGGAGGATTCACCGTCTGCGCCTGTGCAATCCCCGCCGCCGCCGTCATCAACACCGCCCCGAGCACTGCCGCTTTGATGCGAATCATAAAATCCTCCTGGATACGCCGACTGTTCGTCTGATCCATCTTTGAATGCGCCATCCGGCGCCGAGCAAGGATGCCCCTTCGCACCCACAATGGTGGACGTGGTGAAATACATGTTGTTAGAGAGTGGAGATGGAGCACCGGCGTTGTGTGACGAAACACACATCGACACGTTTGAGTTCGCCGCCCGCAAGACGTTGGGGGTCGTTCTGAGGGGTCAAGCACGGATAGCGGTCTCAACGCGTCACTGGGGTCACCTCTAGGCCAAAATCCCGTGGCGATTCGAGTGGCGATCAACCGCGTTCGGCAAACGAGGACACCAGGATTTTTGCCGATGTTGGGCTCGCGCGGCGGAAGCACAGCAACCGTAAATTAGCTGACGGCTCGTCTCGCAATTTCGCGCGAGCCCGGCTCGATGAGATTGTTCTCAACATCCAGTGCAGCGGAGAAATGGCGACGAGCATTCTTTCTGGATTGCGGTTGGCCGCGGCGACGCTGGTGCTCTCGACGGGGGTGAGCGCCGGCGCCCAGGCACCGCGAACCAGCGCCGTTGACGTGACGGTGACCGACGCGAGCGGCACGCGCCTCGCAGGCGTCGAGCTTACTCTCCGACGGCTCGGCGCTCGCGACGTCGTTTCGGCTGCAACGGACCAGCGCGGCAGCCACCGGTTCGAAGTGCCTGACGACACGGGCGCACTGTCGCTCGTCGCGCGAAAGATCGGATACGCGCCATCGGCCCAGGAATTTCGCGTCGATCCAAACGCTCCGGCCGCGGTTACGATCGTTCTCGCTCGAGCCCCCGCGACGCTCGACACGACGGTTATCGCCGCGGACATTCCGCGTTCAAAGAAGTATTACATCGGCGCCACGGAGATCGCGACGAGCAGCCGGTACATCGGAGACGCACTTGATGCCGTGAGCAAACTCCAACCGGCGATGATGGGCGACGGCTACCGTCTCTGCCCCGGCGTGAAGTACATCTGGGTCAACGGCCAACGCATCTACTCGGCGCCGATCGGCGGGTCTTCGCCGCGAGGGAATCGCGTATCCGCGGCGGGCGTTCGCGAGCGTCCCGTGTCGAGCGGCAACGTGCGCGATCAGATGCTGCTATCGACAGGACCGCCGGGTGTAGCCGACGTTCTCGCGTCGATTCATGCCGAGCATCTCGCTGAGATTCGGTACGTCAATTGTTGGGACAAGCCGCCGCTGCCCGGTGTTGGGGGCAGCGACGCGCTTTTCATCGTCCTCAAGCCCGGCGTACAGTGGGACTGGAAGCGCGGAAGTCGCGTCGTAGACAGCACGCTATTCCGCACGCAGCCGAACTGACAGCCATCAGCCCAATTTGCGTGGCCCAGCTTCGCTCGAAGCTACGGTGCTGGTCTCGCCGGGGTGCTCTTGATTTCGTATTCGTGCGGCGGTTCCGCATTCAACAAATACTTCACGAAGTAGTCCCATCGACGACGCATCATGTAGTTCGCCATCGAGCCGTACCCGTGCACCTGGTTGGGCAGCAGGATCATGTCGAAATCGCGATTCGCCCTGATCAGCGCTTCCGCGACGAGCAACGTGTTGTACGGCGGCACATTGTTGTCGACCGTGCCGTGCGCGAGCAGCAAGTGCCCCTTCAAATTCTTCGCGAATGACTCATTCGCTTCGAGCGTATAGCTGTCCGTGCTGTCGGTGAGGCGCGTGAGCAAACCCTGATAGCGCTCGCCCCAATCATCCTCGTACTCGCGTTGGTCATGGTTGCCCGACTCGGCAATACCGACCTTGAAGAAATCCGGATACCGGAACATCGCGTCGGCCGTGATGAACCCGCCGCCCGAGTGTCCCCACATCGCTGCTTTGTCGATGTCGATGTACGGGTACTCTTTCGCGAGCTCCTTCATGGCCGCAACTTGATCCGGCAGGGTGTTATCGCGACCCATCGCGCCGTAGTACGCGTCGTGGAACGACTTCGAGCGTCCCGGCGTGCCGCGGCCGTCGATCGACACGACCACAAAGCCCAACTCAGCGAGCGCCTGCTTGTCGCCGCGAGCGACACTGAATGCGCGCGAACCCACGCTACCGCTCTGCGGGCCCGGATACGCGTTGTTGATGATCGGATACTTCTTGGTCCGATCGAGATTCGTCGGCACGAACATCATGCCGTAGAGATCCGTCGTTCCGTCGGCCGCCTTGACCTTGATCGGAATCGGCGGCTTCCAGCCTGTCGCCAACAGCCTCGAAATGTCCGTCTTCTCGAGCGCGACGACCAGCTTGCCGTTCTCGTCGCGCAGACCAACCACCGGGGGAACGTCCGGTTTTGAATACGTGTCGACGAGATACTTGCCGTCGGCCGCCAGTTGAATCGAGTGATCGCCGTCGTCGGGGGTCAACGAAACCTGCGGACCGCCGTCGATACCAATTCTGTAATAATGAATGAAATACGGATCCTGACCCTTCTCGCGACCACCGGCCGCATACCAGATCGTCCGCGTCTTTTCATCGATGCGCGCGATCGCCGTCACCGGGCCGTCGCCGTCCGTGATCTTGCGCTTGAGCTTTCCAGTATTCAAATCGTACAGGTACAGCTGGCCCCAGTTGTCGCGCTGCGAATACCAGATGATCTCGTTCGATCCCCACAGGACCCGCCAACCCGTGCGCGACTCGAAGTGCGTAGGAACGGTTTCGTCGAACAACGTGCGAACGGCGCCGGTCGACGCATCCGCCAGGCGAACGGTCGCCGACTTGTGGTCGCGCGACGTCGACGCAAGCGCGAGCTTCGATCCGTCCGGACTCCAGTTGTAATCCGCCATCGTGATGTTGTCGCCGATCGTGCCACGGTGATACTCCAGTGGCAGTTGCAGCGGAATCACCTTGCCCGCGTCAACATCGATGATCACGCGGCGCAGCATCTGCACGACCGAATCGCCCGGCAGCGGATACTTCCACGCCTTGAGCACCGGGTGGCCGATCTTGGACTCGACGACATACATGTCGCCGACTTTCCGCTCATCCTGCTGCGACGTCGCAATCTTTCGCGAATCCGGAGACCAGAGCAGAATCGGACGATCGCTGCTCGCCCAGCCTGCGTTGTCCGTCGCGTAGCCGTCGTCCTTCACGCCGTCGGTGGTCAACTGCTTTTCCTGGTGGCTCGCGACGTCTCGCACCCACAAGTTGTACTCGCGAATGAACGCGGCACGCTTGCCGTCGGGCGATATCACGACGTTCGCGTTCGCGCCGCCTCGTCCTGCACCACCGCCGCCGCCTCCGCGTCCCCCTCGCCCACCACGCCCGCCCACGTCAGCCGCCGCCGCGTTAGTCGGCACGCCGGGACAATTGCTCATCGTCGCCTCGCACACGATGCGCGCGCGCTTCGCGGGATCCACGAGAATCACGCTCGTCCCTGAGCGATACCAAAGACGATCGTCCGGCAGCCAATTCGCGTTGACACTGCCGCCAACCTCCAAGCCCTGGAGCGCCGGCTGTAGCATGCTCACCGCGCGATCGTAGTCCGCGACGGTGAGTTGTCGCTGAGCGTTCGCCGACGCGACGGCAAGCGACGAGAGTAAAACGATGCCGGCAAGCGGCAGAAGAGTGCGCTTCATGCAAACCTCATTGGACGTTCGAAACACGGCGGGAGACTGCAACTACCACGGGAGAAGTTGCCAGGCGAACGCCGCCTCGGCAACCTCAGTTCCAACCATTCTGCTCGCGGAGGCTCGTGATGTGCGCGACATGATGGCGGCCGTGCCATGCATACAACGCCAGCATCTGGTCGAGGTTCATTTGCCCGTTTTCTGGATGCGTCAGCCCGCGGCCAAAGTCCTCGGCAGACATTGCGCGCAGGATACGCAGCCAACGGTCGTGCACCCCGTCAGTCAGCGACAGCGAGGTCTCGATCGGCGTCGACCGCGCGTCCTCCAGCTTGGCCCACGCGGCCTCGTCGTACGGCTTGATTGTCGGATTGTCCTCCGTCAACGCCAGTTTGAAGCGGATAAACGCGTTCATATGACTGTCCGGAACGTGATGCACGACCTGCCGAACGGTCCATCCGTCTGGGCGGTAGGGCGTGTCGAGCTGTGCATCATTGAGCCCTTGAACGGCTGCTCGCAGGGCTGCTGGAGCGGACGCAACGGCGTCCACTGCGGCGGCGCGCTCAGCGGGGGTCAGCGAAGCGGGACGTTGAAACTTGCCGATGGGGAAGCGATGATCTTGCATATGCGTGGCGGGGCGAAGGGTAGAGGCCGATGATGACTCTTCGAATTTAGGCCAACCACCAATCGGAGACCCAATGTCGGGACAAACTGAGCTCACCGGTCCGGACTTCGGCGCCGGCGTCAACGCCGACTCGCTCGAGGATGGCAAGACAGCCCTCGGGCACGCAAACGGCGAAGCGGTCTTGCTCGCGCGACTCGGAAACGAGTACGTCGCGGTCTCCGCGACCTGCACGCACTACGGTGGGCCGCTCGCGGACGGGTTGGTGGAGGGAGAAAGGGTGCACTGCCCTTGGCACCACGCGTGCTTCAATCTCCGCACCGGCGAAGCGCTGAAGTCTCCGGCGCTCTCGCCCCTCGCGTGCTGGACGGTGGAGCAGCGCGATGAGAAAATTCTCATCATCGGGAAGAAAGAGCGTGATCCACTCGCGGCAACCTATCCGTTTCAGGCGGCAAAGGGAGTCGCTCCTCGCGGAATTGTCATCGTTGGCGCGGGAGCGGCCGGTTCCGCCGCTGCCGAGATGCTGCGCCGGTGTGGGTATGACGGCCGCGTCGCGATGATCGATGACGACTTCGGGTCGCCGTACGATCGGCCCAATCTCTCGAAAGACTATCTCGCGGGGAATGCGCCCGAAGAGTGGATTCCGCTGCGCCCTGTGGATTTCTACGCCAAGCACAAGGTTGATCTCGTGCGCGGCCGCGTGACCTCCATCGACGCCGCGGCCCGGACGGTGCACGTCGAAGGCAGTGCGCCGCTGACCTACGACTCGTTGCTGCTCGCGACCGGCGCCGACCCAATTCGACTCGATATTCCCGGCGCCGACTTGCCGCATGTGTTCACGCTGCGTTCGCTGACTGACAGTCGTTCAATAGTGAACGCCGCGACGAGTGCGAAACGAGCGGTCGTCGTCGGCGCGAGCTTCATCGGTCTCGAAGCGGCGGCGTCACTGCGCGCGCGAGATGTCAATGTGCATGTCGTCGCGCCCGAACATCGCCCGCTGGAGCGTGTGCTTGGTGAACACCTCGGCGATTTCATTCGCTCGCTACACGAGGAGAAGGGTGTCGTGTTTCATCTCGGCAGAAAGCCGGCGAGCATCGACGCGGAAAGCGTCACGCTCGATGATGGAACGACACTCGGCGCGGATCTCGTCGTGATGGGTGTGGGTGTGCGTCCCAGACTTGCGCTGGCGGAAGCCACGGGTCTCGAGATGGATCGCGGCGTTGTGGTCGATGAGCATCTTCAAACGAGCATTCCCGGTATCTTCGCTGCGGGCGACATCGCACGCTGGCCCGACTCACATTCCGGCGAACGCATTCGGGTGGAACACTGGGTCGTCGCGCAGCGCCAGGGCCAAACCGCTGCGCGCAACATGCTCGGCGCGAATGAGGCGTTCAGCGACGTGCCGTTCTTCTGGAGCGCGCACTACGACGTGAGCATCAATTACGTGGGGCATGCCGAGAAATGGGACGCCGTGGAAGTGGACGGAAATGCCAAGGCGAAGGACGTGACGGTGCGATACAAGCGCGGCGACAAGGTCCTGGCCGTGGCAACGATCTTCCGCGACGATGAGAGCTTACAGGCAGAGCTGGCTATGGAGCGCTGATGTCATTCCGAGCGGAGCGAGGAATCTTCTC
>JBDTAE010000173.1:0-7167 GCA_039924785.1 Gemmatimonadaceae bacterium
GCATCTCGACACGCTTCTCCGTCGAGCACCCGACGTTGAAGAGTCCGGAGGTTCTCGAGGGAACGCTGGCGTATATGTCGCCCGAGCAAACCGGGCGGATGAATCGCTCGCTCGACTATCGGACCGACTTCTACTCGCTCGGCGCCTCGTTTTATGAAATGCTCACGGGCAGCCGTCCGTTCGAAACGGACGACGAGATGGAACTCGTGCATTGGCAAATCGCCCGCGATCCGGTGCCCGCGCATCGCCGCAATCCCGACGTCTCGCTCGCGCTGTCGAAGATTGTCAGCAAGTTGATGGCGAAAAAGGCGGAAGCACGGTATCAGAGCGCGGGGGGGCTGGTCTCGGATCTCGAGACCGTGCGTGCCGGCGGAAGCCTCGAGCGGTTCGAGCCTGGCCGCAACGATCGATCGGACCGGTTCCAGATTCCGGAACGACTTTACGGTCGCGAAGGCGAGGTCGAAAAGCTGCTCGAGGCTTTCGAGCGAACGCGCCGCGGCCGCGCCGAGTTGATGCTCGTCTCGGGCTATTCTGGCGTCGGCAAGTCGGCACTCATTCATGAAGTCCACAAGCCCATCACGCGCGCGCGTGGCTATTTCATCAGCGGCAAGTTCGACCAGTTTCAGCGAAACGTTCCCTACTCCGGGCTCGTCGCGGCATTTAAAGATCTCGTCCGACAACTGCTAACGGAGAGTGAAGTTCGCGTCGCGGCATGGCGCCGCGAGCTCAATGCCGCGCTGGCACCGAACGGACGTGTGATCCTCGATGTCCTTCCCGATCTCGAGCTGATCATCGGACCGCAGGCCGCGGTGCCCGATCTTGGTCCCGCGGAGGCGACGAACCGATTCAATCGCACGATCGGCCAACTGCTCCGCGCGCTGTGCGCGGGCGACAACGTCGTAGTCCTCTTTCTCGACGACCTCCAGTGGGCCGACAGCGCGACACTCGGCTTGTTACGAGTGGTGTTGACGGACGACGGCATTCGCCGGCTCTTTCTCATTGGGGCATACCGAGACAACGAAGTCGACGCGATGCACCCGCTGACGTTGACGCTCCGAGGAATTCGCGAGGGCGGCGCGGTAGTGAACAACCTCGCGATCGCGCCGCTTGGACTCGCCGAGGTTGCCAAGCTGCTCGGCGACACACTCGAGTCGGACGCCGCCGGGGTGACTGCCCTGGCGCGCCTCGTCGTGCAGAAGACCCAAGGCAACCCGCTGTTCGTTCGACAATTCTTACAGGCGTTGCACCACGACGGACTCATCAAGCGTAGCACGAATGCCGCCGGCCAACGCTCGACATGGACGTGGGATCTCCAAGCAATCAGGGCGACGAAGATCACGGACAACGTCGTCGACCTGTTGCTCACTAAAATGCGGCGGCTCGACCCGGCAACTCAAGAGGCGCTTCAACTCGCCGCGTGCATCGGAAATCGCTTCGACATCGACACGCTGGCGCTCATTCAGAAATCCACGCCGGAACGAACGTTCGAAAGCTTGCGGCCGGCAGTGCAGGAAGAACTATTGCTGCCGATGTCCGACCTCGCCGTTAGCGACAGCCAGAACGAGCTCTCGCCGCTCGTCGTTCAGGAATTCAAGTTCCAGCATGACCGTGTTCAACAGGCGGCATATGGGCTGATCGACGAAGAGCGACGCCGAGGAGTGCATCTCGCCATCGGACGACGCTTGCGGTCGTCGTTGCCGGCCGAGGCGCAGAAGGAGCGTGTTTTCGAGATCACCGACCATCTCAACATCGGGCGCGGGCTCATCGAGGACGACGCGGAGAAAACAGCGTTGGCCGCGCTGAATCTCAATGCCGCGCGACGCGCGTCTGCTGCCACCGCGTTCGTCGCCGCTCTATCGTATGCTCGTATTGGCCAGAGCATTCTCGGTGATGAAGGGTGGGACAAACAGTACGACCTGACCATCGAAGCGTTTCGTCTGCGCGCGGAGCTCGAGTATCAGACCGGCAACTTCGAGCGCTGCAGTGAGCTTGTCGCCGTCACGCTGCAGCATGCGCGCACCGACCTCGAAAAGGCGCAGGTGTACTTCACGCGCATCACACAACACACGCTGCTCGCGCAATTCGAAGAGGCCATCGAATCGAGCGTAAAGGCGCTTGCATTACTTGGCGTCGATCTCGCGGTCGACAATGCCGATCAAGCAGGTCAGGCAGCGCTTGGCAAAGCGTTCGGTATGCTCGGCGACAGGCGCGCGGCAACGCTGCTCACGAATCCCGACGCTGACCGTCCGGAAGTCATGCTTGCGCAGCAGTGCTTGCGTCACCTGACCATCTCGGTGTTCCTCTTCAACCAATCGTTGTTTCCGCTCATTGTGGGAACGTCCGTCGCGATTTCTCTCGAGCACGGCAACTCACCCGAATCGTCGCTGTTCTTCGCGAATCTTGGTCTGATTCTCGGCGCGTTCATGGGGCGATATCGAGAGGGCAGTGAGTTTGGAGAGCTGGCCCTTGCCCTCTGCGACCGATTTCCTGGTCGCGCGCCGACGGCAACGGTCTGTCTCGTCGTCGGATCCGAAATTATTCCGTGGGTCTCGCATGTCCGACACTCGCTTCCCGTCATCGATCGCGGCTACCGCGCGGGGCTCGATGCCGGCGACATCCTCTGGGCCGGCTACCTCGTGATGTACCGCGTGGTCCTCGATGCATTCAGCGGCAAGCGGCTCGACGAACTGCTCGACGGCGTGCCGGACCAACTTGGCTTCACCACGCGGACGCAGAACTCAGGGGCAGAGGCGGGGATTCTCGCGCACCAGATCGTGCTGTCGACGCTCGCCGGGCGCACGAAATCGAGCACTGATTTCGCGGGCGTCGGCGTCGACGAGGCAACGTTTCTTCAGATGTGCGAGCAGCATCATCTCGCGATGCCGGTCTGTTTTTACAAAATTCTTAAGGCGCAGGCGCTGTATCTGTTCGGACGGCCCGATCAGGCGTTGACCGCCACACGCGAAGTTGAGCCGCTACTCCCCTTCATCGTCAACCATCCGAATCTCGCCGACCACCTGCTCTATCAGTCGCTGTCGCTGGCCGCGCTGTGGGGTGGAAGTGCAACGGAGGACGGCCGCACGGCGATGGAGCGGCTTCAGAAGAATCTCATGCAGCTGACCGTCTGGTCCGACAGTTGTCCCGAGAACTTTCTCGCCAAGCGGTTGATGGTGGAGGCAGAGATCGCGCGCATCAGCGACGAAGAGGCCAAGGCCGCGGACCTCTACGATCGCGCGATCGACGCCGCGCACGAGGGAGAGTTCGTGCAGGACGAAGCATTGGCGAACGAACTCGCCGCGCGCTTCGTCATGGAGCGACGGCCCAAGTCGCGGGTCGGCGCGATGTATCTGCGCGACGCTCGATACGCCTACCGACTCTGGGGCGCGAACCGAAAGGTCGAAGAGCTCGAGATGGAGTTTCCGCAACTGCTCACGGAACATCGCGACATCCACGCGGTTGGAAGTAGCCTCAGACCGTCGACCGTGACGAGGCTCGAGCCCACCACGGGCCGCTCGGACGATGCGAGTCTCGACCTGAGCACACTGCTCAAGGCCGGACAGACAATTTCCGGCGAAGTCGTGCTCGGACGTCTGCTCGACCGGTTGCTGGGAATTCTCATCGAAAATGCGGGCGCACAGCGCGGCGTCTTCGTGCTCGCGCGAAACGGCGAGCTTTTCGTCGAAGCCGAACGGAGTGTTGTTTCCGACGAAGCGTCGGTGCTCATGTCGATCCCGATCGAATCGACCGCCGGCGTCGGCCTCGTACCGCTCGGCGTGATTCATTTCGCGGCGCGCACCAAGGGGACAGTCGTCGTTTACGATGCGCAGACCGACGACCGCTTCATGACTGACCCGTACGTGCAACGGAAAGAGACGCGTTCCGTGTTGTGCCAGCCGATTCTGAATCAGGGTGAGTTGCTCGGC
Source organism: Gemmatimonadaceae bacterium (assembly GCA_039924785.1). GTDB lineage: Bacteria > Gemmatimonadota > Gemmatimonadetes > Gemmatimonadales > Gemmatimonadaceae > JAQBQB01. Next base: position 3,924 of record JBDTAE010000173.1, read on the forward strand.
CTCGTGTACCTCGAGAACGATCTCGCAAGCGGCGCGTTCACTCCCGACCGCACGCGACTGTTGGCGCTGCTGTCCGGACAGATTGCAGTGTCGATCAAGAACGCCGAGCTCGTCGAACATCTCGAAGTCAAGGTTCGCGAGCGAACGGAGCAACTCGAGGTTCGCACGCAATTCATCGAGCAGACCTTCGGTCGGTATCTGTCGAATGAAATTGCGGACAATCTGCTGAAGTCGTCGGAGGAGCTCGACTTCGGCGGGCAAAAGCGCGTTGTCACGATCATGATGTCAGACCTGCGCGGCTTCGCAGCATTCTCCGATTCGTTGCCGCCGGAGACGATCGTCAAACTGCTGAACAACTATCTCAGCGAGATGACAACGATCATTCAGAAGTACAACGGCACGATTGACGAATTCATCGGCGACGCGATTCTCACGATTTTCGGTGCGCCGTTCCAACGTCCAGACGACGCCGAACGCGCGGTGGCATGCGCGCTCGAGATGCAGTTGGCGATGGAGCGCGTCAACGTGTGGAACACCGAGCACGGGCTTCCGCAACTCGAGATGGGCATTGGCATCAACACCGGCGAAGTCGTGGCCGGCAACATCGGATCGCGTCGCCGCGCGAAGTATGGTGTCGTGGGCGGCAACGTGAATCTCGCCGGACGCATCGAAGGATACACCGTTGGCAATCAAATTCTGATTGCCAGCGCGACGCGCGACGCGGTCAAAGCGCCGCTCACCATCCTCGGCACTCGCACCGCCGAGCCGAAAGGCGTGGAGCGGCCGATTTCGCTATTCGAAGTTGGCGGAATCGGCGGAAGCCATGCGCTCGAGCTGCCGCAACGCGTCGCGAAATGGAAGAATGTGCAGCCGGGCCTTCCCCTGACATTTCGATGGGTCGACGGAAAAGACGTGCTCGGCGATGAGTATCACGGAATGATCACTCGTCTGTGCGCCGATCAGGCGGAAATTCAAACGACAACGGCGCCGCCGGCGTTCACGGATCTGAAACTGTTGCTGAGCCTCGCGCGGGACGGCGGTGCAACGGAAACCATCTCCGGAATCTATGGAAAGGTGCTCGACCAACCGACGGATGGCGGCGCCTTTCTGCTGCGCTTCACCGCCATTCCTCAGAAGGCGCGGCAGTGCTTTGACGAGCTGTAAAGAGGCAAGCGCGTCGCTGATTCCCTGATCGACGACGACGCGAACAGCTTGAGTCGTGGGTCGGGAAATGATCCTGGACCGAAGCGCCCATTAGAGACCTAGTACGACCGTCCTCGCCACGCACGTTTTCGACGAACGGTCGATAGCACGATTCGAAGTGCGGCGAGCGGATCGGCCAGAGGCGACAGCCAGAAAGTCAGCCCCGGCCGGTCGTACGACTTCGATAACGGGCGCAGTAAGAGAATGTGAATGGCGAACAACGCGCCGTTCACGATTGCCAAGACCTGCATCGGCTGGTTGAGCGGCGTGTACAACGCCCAGAGTCCGATGGCGATCAACACGAGCAGCGGCAACCCCTGCACCGCGACGAGAAACAGCACGTCGAGCCACTGACGCACCGCACTCGTGGCGTTCTTCAGGTCGAGCGACCGTCCCCACTCACGCCACATCTCGCCGACCGACTCATACGACCGCACCTTGTATAGCCGCGACCCGTCGAGAAATCCGACACGCTCGCCCTTTCGCGCGAGATGCCGCGCGAGCGTGACGTCATCAGCGAAGGATGCGCTTGCGGGCTCGTAGCCACCGTGCTTCAGCAACACGTCGCGACGCGCGAGAAAGCACTGCCCGTTCGCGATGATTCGCTCTGGATCGGGATCGCTGCCGGCGACCCCGCCGCGATACACCAACGTCAGCAACAACGCGGGCTGAATCCATTGCTCCGCCGCCGTTTGCTCGGTGAACTTCGGCGAGAACGAAACGACCGAGTACTTCGCCTTACGCGCGGCCGCTACTGCGCCGGCGACCATCCCCGGCACGGGCTGCGTGTCTGCATCGACGCCCAGTATCCATTCGCCGCGCGCAGCGCGCAGTCCGTGCTCGAGTGCCCACACCTTTCCAACCCAACCATCCGGCAGTGGATCGTCTGTAAGCAAGCGAACCCGCGGATCGAGAGCCGCCGCCGCGTCGACCAGCTCGCGCGTGCCGTCGGTCGACCGGCTGTCGACGATTAGCGTTTCGAGAAGTGGCTGTCCCTGCGCGCGGAGGCCTTCGAGGCACGGCTCGATACGCTTCACCTCATTCAGCGTCGCGACGATGACACTCACGGTCGTATCGGTGAGCTCATGGTCGAGCGGCGCCACCGGAGGCCGGCGCGTCCGTCCCGGTAAAAGACGCAGCACCAACACGACGAGCGCCAAACTCTGAACGGCGAGCAGTCCTTCGAGAATCATGATGAGCACGTGCGACGGAACTCGCCGATCACCATCCGCTCGTTCCGGGTCCACCCTTCCATGGTCCCACGATCTCGTTCGTCACCCACCCTCCATAGAAGCCGCCCTCCTGCGCCCTCACGCGCTCGCCGTCGACCAAACACTCCACTCGACCGGGATATACGGAGAAGCAGGCCGCGATGGCTTCGTACGGAGCATTGGGCGAAGGATAGTACCATGCAACCGCGGGCAACTGTACACCATCGGCCATGATCGACAGATAGCGCGCCCCACCTTTCCATTCGCAATGCGAGCTCCCGGCGCCTCGCGCGTCAACGAGCAAATCCGCGCGCGCATCGGCGAACGGAAGGTAGATCGTTGGCGGGCTCGCGGTTTCGAGCATGCGGAGCGCGGAACGCGTGCGAGCAATTTCGACGTTGCCTGCGCGAACGATAACCTCCCGAGCGTCGGGCACGAGGCGAGGCGGACGCGGATAGTCCCACACGGATTCCTGTCCGTCGCGCGGACTCTCGGCGAACGCCGGACGTTCGTCGCCGGTGTACCGCCACATGGCGCGCGCTCGCGCGTGATCGTCGCTCGCCATCGTCAGCGCCCCTCGACGATGAGAAGCAAACCTTTCTTACCCGGGACCGTAATGCTCGCGCCCGGCGTCCACGTCGCAGCGCTCTGAAACGCATCGATCGCCGGCGCGCGAATCCGCGAATGAGTTGGATCGAGACCGAGTGCTTTCCAATCGATGTTGAGCTGCACGACGGCATCGTCGTCGCGCCATGAGCCGAGTGCGATCATCGCCGACCCGGGCTTGATCCAGGTCGTGGCGAGGATGCTCGGGTCGCCCGTCGTCACCG
>JBDTAE010000174.1:0-41008 GCA_039924785.1 Gemmatimonadaceae bacterium
CCAGCGTTTACGATTGACTGCGCCGATGCATCGTATGACCCTGACGGAGAGACGAGCACGCCCGTTGCCGTGCATGTCGCCGATACGCCGGCATTGTACGCGGCGTGGTTAGTCTGAGAGCAGCTGGTGCCTTGAGCAGTGATCGAGGCATTGGCGTTGTTGCTCGAGCTCGGCGATGTCTGTGCTCCTGCGCGTGCCCCGGGAGCCGCCACGAGCGCAGCAAATCCGGCAAACGTTAACAAACCTGTCGTAACGCGACGCATGCATCCTCCAAAAAATCAATAGTTCACCCACGCGACAGCGCATCGACCACGTCGGGGCGCACGAAAGCCATGGCAGCACAGGCAAGACCGATGCGCGCCGGGTCCGGTTTTCGTCCAACGAAAACGCCCGCTGCAAGTAGCCAGCTGAAAAAGACTTACGAAAACCCTGCGAACAGCAGTAAAATTTCGTTACAGGCACGGACTGTAGCGGCGGTTCCACAGGTTGATGACAAGTGCCACCAATCAGCCGGACCGTTCATACAAACATACGCTTCCTGGACACCGCCGGCCACAACTCCGTCTGCGGCAATTCGCCTTCCAAGCGCGTCCGAAGCTTCGCGGCGACCTCCTCAATCGCATCTGGATCGGTCACTAAGTCGTACTCCCGAACGTCGAGCGACAACACCGGACAGTGCCGGAACCCCGCGATCCACCTCTCGTACCGCGCATGCAGCGACGTCCAATAGTCCAACGGCGTGTCCTTCTCCTTGGGACGACCGCGCGTCGCGATTCGCTCCGCCACCACATCGAGCGGACCGTGGAGATACACGAGCAACCGCGGCGGACGCGCCGCCGGCGAATGCAACAGTTCACCGTACAGCGCGCGATACAACGTCCACTCGTCCGACGTCATTAGATTTTGCTCAAACAACCCACGCGCGAAAATCTCGGCGTCCTCGTACCACGTTCGGTCGAGAATCCAACTGCCGCCAAGCCCGCGCATCCGACGCATGCTCGCGAAGCGCGTCGCAAGAAAATGGAGCTGAAGGTGCAACGCATACGCGCGCATCTCATCAGCCCCGCCGTAAAAACTCTCGAGCCACGGATTGTCCCCGTCGACGCTCTCGAGCGCCATCTGCAAACCAAATCGCGCGGCGAGCGCGCGCGTGAGCGTGGTCTTTCCCGTTCCAACCATTCCTGCGACGCCAATCAGCATGCGAAAAAAACTACGCCGTCAACACGATCAGCGGCAACGGTTACTGAACCGTCGCCGAAACGAAGAGCGGGCCGCTCTCGAATGACCCGCTCGCTCGAACGTACGCACGCTGGCGTTCGCCGAGATCACGCGACGGCCACCGTTCCCGTCACCGGATCGTACGTCGTCGCGAGCGCGGGGAAACTCGCAAGGGTGATCGCCACGCCCGGCGTTGTCGGCGCATTCGGATCGCCCGGCCGATACGTGCGGAACCGGCGGGCCAATCTGACCGTCGCCGCGGCGAAAGCCGGCTTCGCGAGAAAATCACCGCGGTTGAGACAGTTTTCGCAGGACATCCGGCCTCACGCTCTCGGCAGCTTCACACGGTGACGAACGCCGTCTTCCACGCGGCTTCGTCTTCGTCTTCCTGATAGAGCTTATCCAGGTTAGCCACCACATTGTTCGCGTCTTTTCGCACAGTGAAGCGATCCATCGCCCGCGTTGCGCGTCCGCTGTCCTTGATGTATTCGCCGTCGGGCAAGAACCTCGAATGATGCTTGGGACACTCGAACGCGTTGTCCTTGTCGGACCACTTGAGCGCCGTGTTCTGATGGGGACACGACAGGGCAAAGACGTAAACCTTGCCCTGCCAACGCGTAATGATCGTCTCGTTCGTCTTGTCGATCTGCGTTCCGTCCTTGGCCGGAATCGCCCACGACTTGTCCTCTCGACCGCCGCCAATCGCGGCGACGAACTCCACCGGCTGCGCCAACGCCCGCTCCGCCGACGCGCCGAGTCCAACGAGTATTCCAATCGCCGCGAGGCCGGCGTCCCTCAGAAAATTCCGCCGGCCGACCAACGCACAGCTCCCGCAGTCGTGCGTCTCGGATACACGTTCGCTCATGTCAGATTTACTAACGACACGCCCGCGATGGTGATGGTGAACCACAATACGAGGCTGACGACCGCCGTCTTGTGCATGGTCCCCCAATGCGGCGACCGGTCGCTCGAGTCTTGAATGAGACCGTTCTCGACGCGCGTGATGATGTAGCCGTTGATCAGCAGGGCGATGACCAACGCCATCTTCGTCCAGAAAATCCACGAACCGAAGAACGTCTCGATGTCGGCCGTGAGCATGGCCACGCCGCTCAACGCAACGATCGTCAAGCCGGTGAGCACCCAGACGTGAACGGCGGCGAGCTCCTGCACGTAGTGCGTCCGCTCGGACGCTTGAACGCGCATCGCGCGCAACGAGCCGCGATCGGCTGCTACGCCAAACCCTCCGCCGAGCAAGAGGCCACCAATGTGAAGGGCTTGTACGACCGTCTCAGTCCCTTTCGAGTGACTGTAGAAGTCGGCCCAGGGCTTCAACATGTGAACGATTGATTCCGGTACGAGCATTTGTCTGGGGTTAGGCGGTGGGGGGCCGTTATCGGTTCCAAATTTTCATCATGACGCTGCTGGCAATCGTGAGTCCCATCGCGTCAATCGCGATCGTGCGATGCAACCTGCGCTTGCTCGCGTCAGTCTCCGCGTCGTTAGACAGTTTAGCACCGCCATAGGTAAATGCCGTGTCCGCCGTCAACATGGAAACTGCATGCAGCGTCCTCAACACCCGGCCCTGAGGCGCGTGCGTGAGTCCCACCAGTTCCAGACACCCATCACGGTGTTCACCCCAAACATTCCCGCAAACTTGTTGCGCCAACCCGATGCATGGTCTTCGCCCGGGTCGGAGCGTCGCTGCCCTTGCTCTATAGCTGATCTCCCGCCGCGTACTGTAAGGCAAACACCGGGATCGTCGCGTACGCCACGACGTTGTGGATCGCCAATCGTCGCGAATACCAGTCGCTCACCTCGACGACCCTCGGCCGCTTGCGCGGCGGATCCAAAGAGGCGCGGACCAGCGCCGTGTCGATCACGAACAGCGTCCGTCAGGCCTACAAACCGCCCGTCGGTCCCGGGTTGGCGGGATGCCCGACCGCCCCAGCCGGACCCGCGGTCCCCGCCGAATCGGGCAACGGGTTTACAAACGGAAGCAGAATGGTGATCCGCCGGTTCTTCGGATCGAGTGGATTCTCAGGATTTCGCAACTCTCGATCGGCCATTCCGCGCACCTGAATCACACGCGACGGATCGAGGCCCGCGCCCTCGAGCACGCGTCGAGCGGCGTTGGCACGATCGGTCGACAACTCCCAATTGCTGTACAAGCCGGCGTACTGCGCCGCATCGGTATGGCCTTCGAGAATGATCGGATTCTTGAGCGGTGCGAGCTCGCCCGACACGATCTCGAGGGTCTTACGCATTGCGACGGTCGGAACCGCGGACGCCATCGAGAAGAACTGGTCGCCCGTTTGATCTTCCGCGAGCTCTATGCGAAGTCCGTCCTGCGTCTTCACGATCTCGATCCGGTCGCCGATCGCGGTGAGGCCAGCGTCCTTCAATCTCGAACGAATCCGCCCGCCCACCGCGCCGAGTTGAGCGTCCTCTAAAACGCGGTTGACCTGCATGATCGGCGTGGACGTTTTTACCGAGGCCGGCGACGAACCCGACGAGATCGGACTCTTTCCGCCGCTGTAGCCTCTCTTGTAGCCGACGGGATTCGAGAAATATCCCTGAATGGAATTCTTGACACTCTCGTCCATGCCAAGAATCCACATGACCATGAAGAACGCCATCATGGCGGTCACGAAGTCGGCGTATGCAACCTTCCACGCACCGCCGTGATGCCCGCCATGTCCTTTGACGACCTTCTTGATGATGATCGGTCGTTTGTCGCCCTTTTTCACGCTACGCCGCCTTACGCGTCAGCGCCTCGAGCTCGGCGAAGGTTGGACGATCTTCGGGCTCGATGTTACGACGCGCAAACTCCACGCATGTGAGAGGAGCATCACCGCGCGCAAACGCCAGCAGCGCAGTGCGAATGCAAAGCATGTAGCCATGTTCGGCGCGCAAGCGTACTTCGATCGCGCCGGCCGTGGGATTCACTACACCATACGAAAGCAGAATGCCGAGGAACGTTCCCACGAGCGCCGCTGCGACGTGCTCACCGATTTCTGCCGCCGAGCCGCCGATCGAACCCATCGTGATGACGACGCCGAGCACGGCCGCGACGATTCCGAAGCCAGGCAAACCATCGCCGACTTTCGACAGTGCCGCTGGAATGGCGTGCGCCTCTTCACTCTGTCGCTCCAAATCCATATCGAGGATTTCGGCGAGGTGATGGTCTTCGACTGCGCCCGTCAGCAGCACCTTGAGCGTGTCGCAGAGAAACGAGATCGCATGATGGTTGTGGAGGAAGAACGAGTATTTCTTAAAGATCTCGCTCTTCTCCGGCTCTTCGATGTGGGATTCGAGGCCGACGAGTCCATCCTTACGCGCCGTCTGAAAAACATCGTACAGCACCTTCAGCAGCTCGGCGTACGCCTTCTCGCTGTACGGATTAGGTTTGAGGAGACCAAGCACGCTCTTGAAGCTGCCCTTCACCACATTCATCGGATTGTTGACGACGAATGCGCCGAACGCCGCGCCGATGATGATGACGAATTCGGCAGGCTGGACGAGCACGCCGACGTGGCCGTGATCCATGATGAATCCGCCCAGAATACTACCGAAAACGACGACCAGTCCAACGATGAAGAGCACGGATGACTCGGTTAAGGCGAGCGGTTGGGCGCGAGAAAGCTTCCAACCAGCAGTATCGGGGGTTCTGTCGCGGACCTATATCGGCGCGCCAAGGTGATGCAGGAAGACGTCGCGGAACCTGTGTTTGGGGCGGCCGAGGAATGGCTCGACCTTGTGGACGAGATACTGAACGGGCTGCACCATGCCCTTAATAACCGTATCGGCTCTCTCTCAGCCTTAGTTGAGCTTCACCAGCTCGGCGAATTGCCTCCGGACGGACCGGGATTCAGCACTTTGGCCGCGGATGTCGCCCGGCTGGAGGACTGTTCGCGCATTACGCGCCTGCTTCCGCGATCCCCGGCCGGTGGAGAGGAGCCGTTGATCCTCGACGACGTGCTCGCCGACGTTTTCGCGATCCACCGGTTTCTCCACGACACCCGCGACGTCCAGGTCACCATTGTCCCATCGCGCTACGTCGAACCGGTCCGTTTGGAGCGATGGGCGCTCGTTCGTGTGCTCGCCCTGATGCTGAACGACGCCAAGCGTCTCGCCAAACCGCTCGGGAGCATCATCCGAACTATCACCGAGTCCGACGAACAGTGGGTTCGCGTCGAATTTGGGGTGGGAAGTCCGCTGGTTGCCGGCGTTCCCGTTTCCGCCCGATCGGACTACGCCGATCGGGTCGCGACGTCATTCGGCGGATCGCTCGTGCGCAGACCGGGCGTCGTCGAGCTCCGGCTGCCTACGCTCAAGTCCCGTCGGGCCGCGGACCGCCGATGACCTGCAGCCATTCCTGACTGCCGCCAACGTTCGCCGCGCCGGCGCGTTTGTTCTGCTCGGCGATATCGTTGACGATTTCGCCGCGCAAAATCGTGACGTCCGACGGCGCTTCGATACCGAGACGGACGCCGCGTCGGTCGCATGCGAGCACGACCAGGCGAATTCCGTCGCCGATGAGAATCGAATCGCCTGGTTTTCGTCCGAGAATCAGCATGATTTGCTTATCGACCCAGATTGATGAGCGTGTCGGCCATGTCGCTCACAACAGTGACGAGCCGGGCGGCCGCTTGATACGCGTGTTGATGCTGAATCAGGGCCACGAGCTCTTCGTCCGTGGAAACGCCGCTTACGCTCTGGCGCTGCGTGTCCGCATTCGATGCGAGCGTGCTTTGGACGGTTGAATCATCCTGCGATTGCTGCACCGACGTCGCGACCATTCCAACCGTGGAGTTGTAGAACGCGCCGAAGCTCGTGGTCGCGAGCGCGGCACCGCCCGACGACGTGAACGACACAGAGCCCGTCTGCAGACCGGCCAGTGCGAGCGCGGTGTTGTTGTCGCCTGGTCCCGTTGCCGATGGCCCCGACGACGCGATGCCGTCGGTGGTCAGCGTGGACAACACACGAATGCCACGCGCAGTGAGCAGTGGATCTCCGCCGGCCGGCGGCGATGCCGTCGTGTCGAAAAAATTTCCGGCGGGACTTCCAACAGGCGGAGAGCCGCTGAAAACGGTTCCCGCGGAGTGGATGCTGTTGACAGTGGTGACCAAGCCCTTCGCCAGCGAATCGAGCTGCGATATCACCTTGGGAATCTCGGTGGTCGACACCTCGATTTCGGCGCCAAGTGTGCCGCTGAATCCCTGGATCAAAGCTGTCGAGCCTTTGTAGGTGACAGTCGGCGGCTGGCCGTCGTTCATCTGGATCGGCTTCACCGTCGTGTCGTCGACGAGCATTTGTCCGTTGGCGTAGACGGCGACGCTTCCGTTCGGATGCTCGATGATCTGGCCGCCAACGATCGTCGACAGCTGGTCGAGCACGTTGTCGCGGGCGTCGCGCAGATCGTTTGCCGTGGTCCCATTGGACTCTGCGGCCACGATCTGGCTGTTGTATTTCGCGATCGTGTTGAGCAGCTCGTTCGTCTTGTTGACGTCGACGTTCATCGCTTCGCGATTGTTCTGATCCAGGTTGTCGAGCTGGCTCGCGAAGCGATTCAACGTGTTCGCGACGTTTTGTCCGGTTTCGATGACGACGCTTTTGGTCGCGGCGTTCGTCGGGTTGCTGGAGAGGTTGCTCCACGCGCCCCAGAACGCATCGAGCGACGTCGAGAGCCCAGTGTCGCTCGGCTCACCAATCAGTGATTGAATCTGCGAGAGCGCGCCGCTCTTTGCGTCGGCGGAGGATGCTCCCGCGGAATCCTGGCGAAACGTCTGGTCGAGCAACGAGTCACGAGCGCGAGTAATGCCCGCGATGGTGACGCCTGTTCCGACGGAACCGAACGGGAAGACGACCGGCAGCGAGTTCGCGAGATCGACCGTTTGCTTTGAGTATCCCTTCGTGGTCGCGTTGCTCACGTTTTCCGAAGCGATTTGAATCGCCATCTGCTGCGCGTTCATTGCGGAACGCGCCATATTCAGAATGCTGCCAATGCTCATCAGATCCTCCGGTCGAGTAACGATGCCGACTGGGATCGGGTCGGCTGTCCCGGCTTTGTGGCGTACACGGGCGATGCCTCCGCGCCGGCCAGTGCGCGCGCGAACGCATCGCCACACGCGAGCGCTTCGCGGAGCACACGGCGATTTAGAGAAACCTCACGCGCGAGCGTCCGCGCGGTGTCGTGCAGCTCGTCGCGGGCGGAGCGGAGTGCCGGCGTCATTCGGGGACCGAGAGCGCGGTCGAGTCCGTGGATGCCCAGGTCTTCGCTGTGGCCGATGAGCGTGTTGAGCGTGCGGCGCCGTCGGCGCGATTCGCCAAGCGTGACGAGCACGCGATGCGTCGCGAAGACGGAGTCGTCGACTGCCTGGAGGTCATCGTCGCCGACGGCGCTGCGCTGGCGTCGCATGACTGCGATCAGTTCCTCGAGCAGGCGTCGTTCGGTGCTGAACGCGTCGACGAGCGAATCGATCGGCGAAACCACCGTTCTGGTGACGACGACGTCGTCGTATGGTTGTTCGGTGGAGCTCATCGTGATCCGTCCGTGCTTGGCGCCGCGGTGGTTGCGGCTGGTGCTGCGGTGTGTGTTGCGGGTGAGAGGCGTTGGCGAAGCTGATTGTAGAGCGCCTGCGCGAGCGAGTGTTCGCCGGACCACTGCGCCGGAACCTTCTCCGCCATCTTTTCGTCGAGCATGCTGGTGAACGTGCTTTCCGCGCTGCTTTGCGCTGCGATCCCGTCGTCAGGCACCGTGTCGCGCATCGCGGCAAAGAGACGCTGGACGAACAGACCTTCCATCTGCGTCGCGGTCTTCTTCAACCGAGTATCGTCACTCGTTGTCGGAGTCCCAGCGGTTGCAACGGAACTGACGGCGGGAAGGGTGCTCATCGGATCACGATCTCCGCCGAAATGGCGCCGATGGAACGAAGTGATTCAAAGATCGCGGCGATCTCGGACGGCTGCGCCTGAATGGCGTGCAGTGCGGCGGCGACGCGGGTCACCGGCGTTCCGCCCACCATCCTGATGCTGTTCGGCGTCGCTGCTGTCGTGTCCGCGGCGCCAACCGTGAGTGTGATTCCGCCGTGGCTCACGGTCGCCTCGCCAACGGTCAGATCGCCGCCGGCGACGATCGTTCCGTCGCGGCCGTCGATGATCAACCGTGCGATTCGCTGCGGCTGAACGCGAAGATCTTCGATCTTTGCGATCGTCGTGGCCTTGTCGGCTTTCGTATCCTTGAATGCGAGCGCGATCGAGCCCGGATCTTCAACCGTCGCGCTTCCGTCGCCCATTTCCTTGTTGATTGCGGTCGCGATCCGCGTCGCCATCGTGACGTCCGGCTCGCGGAGCAGCAGTTTGGAGCTCGTCGCGAATTGCGGTCGCGGCATGTCTACCTCGAGCAGGCCGCCGGTCGGAATGCGCGACGAGTTTTCGATGGCGGAACTCCAGTGCCCATTCCCCATGTCGGCCATCAGCACAGCGCCCTGCGCCGTCGCGACCGGATCGCTGCCGACGTCGGAAAGCAGAGGTGTCATCCACAGCACTCCGCCGCGGAGCGAGCGAGCGTCGCCGAGCGACGAGACATGCACTTCGAAACGGCCACCGGGTCGCAGATACGGCGACACTTCGGCGGTCACGAGCACTGCCGCAGCGTTGCGCGTCTTCATCGCTTCGACGGGCAGCTGAATGCCAAATCGACGAAGCAGATTCATGACGGAGTTGACGGTCATCCCACCCGCCCTCCCTCCGCTCGAACGATCGCCGCTTCCGTCGAGACCGATCACGAGTCCGTAGCCCATGAGGCGCACCGGAATCGCTTTGTCTTCGATGGTGAGATCACGAACGCGAATCATTTCCTGCGCGCCGGCGGGTGCGGCCGCGGCCATGGCCGCGAGTGCCAGCAGCGCGGTGACCACTCCGCGCGATAACACGCGCAACAACACGGAGGTTTGCATCATGGCCAGAACACGCTGACGAGGCGACCGATCAATCCACCGCGAGTCTTTCCGATATCGCCGGTCAGCGCGTAGGTGAGCTGCGCGTCGGCCACGCGCTCGCTGGCCACGTAGTTTTGGGGCGAAATGTCTTCCGGCCGCACCCACCCAGTAAGGTTGAGCGTTTGCTTATTCTTGTCGACGTCGACGGCTTTCGCGCCTTTGATCTGCAGCAGGCCGGCCTTGTCGACGGCAACGACGCGCACGCTGATGTCGCCCTTGAAGCTGACGTTGCGCTTGGCGTCGCCCGTTTGGGTCGACGACGCGTTCTTGCCGGTGGACACCGTCATGTCGATGTTCGGCATTGGCGTCGTTCCCATTTGCGGCGGGTTGATACCGAGGTCGTTCTTTCGTGTTTGCTGATCGGTGCCGTTCTGCGATTTCGTCGCGCTGGCGAGGGTCGCCTCGGTGACGAGCACGGTGATCACGTCGCCGACTTGAAATTCATGGCGGTCGGATGTCCACGACGAGATCTTGCGTGCCGGTGCCGGGACGTCCTTGGTCTGCGCGAGCAGAAGCGGCGCTCCGAATGCGAGGCAGGCGAGCGAGACGACGAGCTTCATGCGTGTCTTCATATATATCAGTTCCTCAATCAATTCGAACGCGGCCGGGTCCTACGACGATCCCTTCGACCCGCCGGCCTGATTCGGTGCGTACGCTGACGCGATCGCCGAGCGCGCCGGCGCGCGACGCGGTGCCGCGCAGCGTCAACTCGATGTTCTGGTCCTTCCACTCGACGTCGACCGACTGGTTGGCGGCGACGATGTTCGGCGGCTCGACCGCGGGCGCGCGCAACGGCTCGCCGGCAGCGATCAACCGACGCGTCACCCATCCCGCGACCACCCGGCTCGAGTCGCCGGCGGCGCGAACCGTCGAATCCTTGTAGACGATGTCGTTGGTACTGATGACCGTTCCGCGCGGAAGCGCACGCGCCGCGACTGCGATGTGCGCCACAGGCGCCTGAGCGCCCGCGCACGACGCAACCATCGCAACCGCCACAACGATAACGATGCAGGTGACAATGATCGGCCGAACGAGCGCGAACACATTCCGCTTCATGATCAGCGCACCAGGTCAGTTGCCGTTTGCGACATCTCATCGGCCGCCTTGACGGCCTTCGAGTTCAGCTCGTACGCGCGCTGCGCGCTGATCATGTCGACCATCTCTTGAACGATTTCGACGTTACTGCCTTCGAGATTGCCCTGGACGAGCGAACCCATTCCCTCATCGCCGGGAAAGCCGTCGGTCGCTTCGCCCGATGCCGGCGTCGCCGCGAACAAGTTCTGCCCGATCGCCTGAAGGCCTGATGGGTTTGCAAATCGCGCAAGCTCGATTCGTCCGAGCTCGGTTGACTCGCCGCCCAATCCTTTCGAGCCGCTCACGACACCGGTCGCGGAGATCGTGACGGCGGTGACGTCGCTCGGAATCTTGATGCCGGCGCCGATCTGATGGCCGTCCGACGTCACGAGCACGCCTTGATCAGAAATCTGGAAACTACCGTCGCGCGTGTACGCCGTTTCGCCGCCCGGCATCTGCACCGGAAAGTACCCTTCGCCGTTGATGCCGACGTCGAGGGAGCGGCCCGTCTGTTCGAGAGCGCCCTGCGTGTCGAGGCGCGAAACCGCGGCGAGACGCGTGCCGCGCCCGACCTGAATCGCCGGCGCCGTGTTGGTCTCGGAGCTCGCGAGAACCTGAGGGCCTTGCATTGTTTGATAGAGCAAATCCTCGAACTGCGCGCGACTGCGCTTGAAGCCCGTGGTGTTGACGTTCGCCAGGTTGTTGGCGATGACTTCGGTGCGCGTCTGCTGCGCGGACATTCCAGTTGCGGCGGTGCTCAGGGCGGGATTCATGGGTCAATACAGTGGAAGGGGAACTGCGCTGCGGCTGCTGACTGCTGACGAGGGGTGCGTCTTGAGTTTCCTTATAACGGCTTGGCGAGTTGCGTCGTGACCGTTTCGTTCGCCTGATCCATCGTCACGATGGCCTTCTGCACCGATGAGTACGACCGCTGCACGGCGACCATGTCGATCAGCGCGCTCATCGAATTCACGTTGCTCTCTTCGATGTAGCCTTGCTTCACACTGCGATCGGCGAGCGACAGCTCCGTCTTGCCAGTCGCCGGCGGAACCCAGAGCGTCGCGCCTTCATGCTGCAACTCCGTTCCCTTCGGCGCGGTTTCCATGCGCAGCGTGTCGACGATCTGCCCGCCCTGCTTCACGTTCCCCTGCGAGTCGATGTCGATCGGACCATCGAGCAGCGTCAGCGGACCATTGTGCTTTACGCCGAGGAGCTGGCGTCCGTCGCGGTCGACGAGTTGGTGCTTTTCATTGAGGCGAAGACTTCCGCCGCGTGTGTACCGCTCGCCGTTCGGGGTCGAAACCACGAAGAAGCCCGGACCATTCACCGCGACATCGAGCGTGTTTCCGGTCTGGCGAAGATTGCCGGCGGTCATGTCCGAGCTTGCGGCGGCGGCCGGTCGCATACCGTCGAGCAGAGTCGCGAACACTCGCTCCTGCTTGAAACCGTCGGTCGAGACGTTCGCGAGGTTGTTGGCCACCACGTCCTGCTTGCGCTCCCAGTAACGGAGCGCAGCCGTCGCGCTATCCAAACCATTCAGAACGGGCATGTGGGGATCGGTGCGATGGCCGCCAGAATCGGCGTGCCGGGTGGGGGACTTCTTGGAGCGGGCCTACTATCCGAGCCTCTGCAAAGGCAACCCACGTGCCTTCTGCAAAAGCCCGTTCGCCTATTCCGCAAGTCATTGATTTCAAATACCTTATGATACGATTACAACGGCGGATCGACGTATGGCCATTTCGCCGATTGGCGGCATATATTGCCGCTCAGGACGTATTTGCCGGGTGATTGCTGTTTAATGCGTCGAAGTACCGTGCAACGTGGGCAGGATCGCGGTCGGGATCATCGCGTTGTGGAGCAACCTCGCCGCAGATCAAGTGCTCGCTTTGGTCATCAGCCTCCGCCCCGGTACAGTCGTCGTCATTTCCGGGGCCCGGCGGAGCCCGGCGCGACGGTCGTTGAAACTCGCCGGGGGGAGGTTTGCGGTTTTCGCGAGCATCAACACGCCTGCCGACACGATCGTTGCGGCTTTCGACGGAATGATGGCGCCAGCCGGGTCGATGACTGCCATTTTCGCAGGACGTTCACCCATTCCGCGACGGCCGCCCGCGACTTTCGGGAAGACACGGGCTTCTGCCGCGAAGACCAACGCGGCTTTCGCGAGGGCATCGGCCGTTTCCGAGAGGACTACCGCCGTTTTCGGGAAGGTGTCGGCGTCTACCGCGAACGTGGTCGCGGTTTTCGCGACCACGTTCGCTGTTTTCGCAACGACCATTGCTCCGTTCGGGGACCCAACGGCGCCAACCGCGACGACGATGGCGTCGTTCGAGTGATCGTCTGCCATATTGGCGGCGATATCACGCGCGGCACGGTCAATTCAATTCAGTTCCGGCCAAACACCGGTCCCGCCGGCAAGAAATTCCCAACGGGACTACGACGAGAGACCCTCATGTCTCTCGCCGCCACCTCACGACGCGAGCGCGACGCCGACGGTCTCGCGCAACCGCGAAAGCGCCTTCGACCGAATTTGCGACACACGCGACTCCGTCAACCCGAGGATCTCGGCGATCTCGTGCAGCTTGAGCTCTTCGAAGTAGTAAAGCGCCAACACCGTGCGCTCCTGCTCCTTGAGCTTCATGATCGCTTCGCGCAGCATCGAGACTTCCTGCTCGCGACCGAGTCGCTCGTCGATGCCGTCTTCGGTGTCGGTGTGCAAGAGATCGAGCGGCGACGAGTGGGATTCGCCGCGGTCGTTCGCCGGGCGGTCGATCGGGACGCGGATCGCGCCTTCGACGTCGGACTCCCACTTCCACAGAGTCTGCACGTCGACGCCGAGTGCGTCGGCGACTTCAGAGTCTTCGGGCATGCGGCAGAACTTCGCGGCGAGTGAGGAACGCGCCGATGCGATGTCGCGGGTCTTGCGGCGCACGGAGCGCGGCACGTGATCCTGGCGGCGAAGCTCGTCGAGAATTGCGCCGCGAATGCGTGGCACCGCGAAGGTGCTGAACGCGAGACCGCGGTTCGGGTCGAACGAGTTCATCGCCGACATGAGGCCAAGTGTTCCGGCGCTGACCAACTCGTCGTGATCGAGCTCGTTGCTGAGTTTTTTCTCGAGCTGGCGCGCAACGTGATGCACCAGGCTCAGGTTTTCGGTGAGGAGCACGTCTCGGGCGGACAAGTCGCCCTTGGCGAAGGCCATCCAGTGGGCTCGGGAATCCATGATCAGCTCCAACGTCGGGATGAGGAAAGCGGGAACGCCAGCGGAGTGGGAGGAGTTGCGGGCCGCGGCGGGTTGACACGAGACAGCACGCCGCGCATTGCATCCGCGGCGGGGGAACCATCGAGGGCGTCGCGCACGGACATTCCCGCGCCGACGGCAGCTTGCAAACAGGGGTCGTCCGGAATCACACCGACGACCGCGATCGAACGGCCGAGGAAGTGGTCGCACGCGCCGACGAGGAAATCGCATGCCTCTTCGGCGACCTTTTCGCCATGGCGATTCGCCACGACGGAAATCGAGGACTCGCTGTTCCGCGCGGACATAGCCTTCACCAACGCGTAGTTGGCGGCGAGTGCGAGGCGGTCGGCGGAGGTGACGAGCAACATTTGCGGATCAACGAGATCGGCGATCGCGGCGAGGGAATCGAGACGCGATCCGCCGTCGAAGACGACGAGGTCGAAGTCATTGTAGACGAGCGCCAGTCGCGACAGTGCCGCGCGGCGCTGATGGTCGGTGACGGGAACGTCGGCGCTGCCGCTCGTTCCGCCGGCGACGAGCGTGAGACCGTCGCCAAGCGTGAACAGCGCTTCGTTCGGCTGCGAGTCGGGATCGATCAGCGTCCACAGGCTGCGCGTGGGTCGGACGCCGAACAGCATGTGCAGGCTGCCACTCGCTTCCGTCGCATCGACGAGCAAGACGCGCTCACCCCGTTCCGCGGCGGCGAGGGCCGCGAGGGCCGCCACCACGGAGGTGCCGACTCCGCCTTTGCCGCTCGCGACGAGCAGCGCCGCGAACATGTTCTCGGGGGCCGTTGGCGGCTCGAGGGTCGGGCCGTTCTGCGAAGTTTCCAATTTCAGATGTCTCATTGGCCCAACTCCCACGTCGCGACGCTGCTCAGCCGGACATACGCCGGAAGCTCGGCGAGCGAGACGATCGGAAGATTCGGAAGCACGGGCTCAATGAGGCGGCGCAACCCGACACGCAGCGACGGCGGAGCGAGCAGCGGCACCGGACGTCCCTCGACGGTGTTTGCCGTCGCGACTTGGTCGAGCTCGCGCAACAGTGAGCCAAGGCTGTCGGGCGTGAGGAGCGCCGACGGAATCTGGTTCGGGCGCGGGCTGAAGAGACCGAGCAGCGCAACCTCGAGCTTCTGTCCGACGGTGATGCCGCGCACGACGCCGCTCTCGTCCATGTGAATGCGCGCGATGGTGTTGCTGAGCGCGCGACGCGCATGTTCGGTGAGCACTTCCGGGTCCTTCGTGCTGTCGGCGGCGTCGGCAACGGCTTCGAGAATCGTCACGAGGTCGCGAATCGGAACGCGTTCCTTGAGCAAACGTTGAAGAACGCGGTGGAGCACTCCGAGCGTAACCTTCGCCGGCATGACGTCGTTGACGAGCGCCGGATGCGTTTTTTTGATCGTGTCGACCATTTCCTGCACGTCCTGGCGTCCGAGCAGATCCGACGCGCTCGACTTGAGCTTTTCCATCAGGTGCGTCGCGACGACGGTCGCCGGCTCGACGACGACGTAGCCGAGCGCCTCCGCTTCCATCCGTTTCGTAATGGCGATCCAGCGAGCCGGCATCCCGAAGCTCGGATCGAGCGTGTCGATGCCTTCGATGCTGCCGACGACGCGACCGGTGTCGAGGGCGAGCAGGAAGCGCGACATGACTTCGCCGCGCGCGATCTCCGATCCGCGCAACTTTATGATGTACTCATTGGCCGGAAGGCGAATGTCGTCGCGGATGCGAATTGCCGGCACGAGAATGCCGAGTTCCTGCGCGGCCTGCTTGCGCAGCATCGAGATTCGGTCGAGCAAGTCGCCACCCTGCTTCTCGTCGACGAGCGGAATGAGCGCGTAGCCCACTTCGAGCTCGATCGGATCGATCTGCAGCAAGTCGGTCATCGGATCCGCGGCGGCCGGCGCAGGTTGCGCCGCCAAATCGGCCGCGAGGTCGCTGGCGATCTTGTTCTTCTCGGCAGTGCCGGCCATGCGGCCGAGCAGGATGAGCGAGCCGCCGAGCGCGAAGAATGTGATCTTCGGAAGTCCCGGCACGAGCCCGAACGCGGCGAGCACGCCGCCCGCCATCGTCATCGCGAACGGATGTGCGCTGAGCTGGGTGGCGAGCATCGGGCCCATGCGCTTTCCGCCGGCCGCGTGCGTGACCATGATACCGGCTGCGGTGCTGATGATCAGCGCCGGGATCTGCGTGACGAGACCGTCGCCGACCGTGAGGATCGTGTACTGCGACAGCGCTTGGCCGATGTCGAGGTGGCGCTGGAACGCACCGATGAAGATGCCGCCGACGATATTGATCGCGGTGATCAGCAATCCCGCGATCGCGTCGCCTTTCACAAACTTTGAAGAGCCGTCCATCGCGCCGTAGAAATCGGCCTGCCGCGAAATTTCTTCGCGGCGCTTGCGGGCCTGCTTCTCGTCGATGAGGCCGGCGCTCAGGTCGGCGTCGATCGCCATCTGCTTGCCCGGCATCGCGTCCAACGTGAAGCGCGCCGCGACTTCGGCGACGCGGCCGGCGCCCTTCGTGATGACGATGAAGTTGATCGCGATCAGAATGAGGAAGAGCACGAGTCCGACGGCGTAGTTGCCGCCGATGACGAACTCGCCGAACGCTTGAATGACCGAACCCGCGTGGCCCTTTCCGAGAATGAGACGCGTCGTACAGACGTTGAGCGCGAGGCGGAACAGCGTGAGGAGCAGCAAGAGCGACGGAAAACCGCTGAACTCGAGCGGGTCGGTCGTGTACAGCGCGACGAGCAGCACGACGATCGACATGCCGATGCTCATCGCGAGGAACAGGTCGAGCAGAACGCCGGGCAACGGCACAACGAGCAACGCGACGATGAACAGAACGGCGAGCGCGAGACCTGCCTCCGCGTATCGTCGGGCTCCGCCTTCGCCCGCCGGCATTGGGAGAACGGCGGTACTCATGCGACGGTGCTCCCGGTCCAGCTGCCACGTGTGCCGCGAGTGCGCACGACGAAGGCAAGCACTTCGGCGACGGCCATGTAGAGCTCGTAAGGAATGAGCGTTCCCACTTTCGCGGTCTTCAACAGCGCGCGTGCAAGCGGACGATTTTCAACCATCGGAATGCCTGCTTCCGCCGCGAGCGCTTTGATGCGCTCGGCGACTTTGCGCTGGCCGATGGCGAGCACGATGGGGGCTGGCGCAACGTTCGGGTCATACTTGATCGCGATCGCGATGTGCGTCGGGTTGATGATGACGACGTCTGCCTTCGCGACATCTTTCATCATTTGACGGCGTGCGTACGACCGCGCGATCGCCCGACGACGCTGCTTGATGTGCGGATCGCCGTCGTTCTGCTTGTACTCCTGCTTCACTTCTTCCTTCGACATGCGGATCGACTTCTCGAACTGCCACCACTGGTAGAGGTAGTCCGCCCCGGCGAGCGCGAGATACGCCACGCCCGCGGAGGCAAGCATGCGAACCGAGTATTTTTTGACGACGAACAGGAAGCCAAGTTG
Source organism: Gemmatimonadaceae bacterium (assembly GCA_039924785.1). Classification (GTDB taxonomy): domain Bacteria; phylum Gemmatimonadota; class Gemmatimonadetes; order Gemmatimonadales; family Gemmatimonadaceae; genus JAQBQB01. The sequence goes on from JBDTAE010000174.1 coordinate 17,014, forward strand.
CGATTCCTGGGAGAGCGCGATCGCATCGGGCAGTGCAGCCTTGATGGCCCAATACACGGCGCCGCCGACGATCACGAGCTTGCCGAGGGACTTGACGAGCTCCGCGATCTGCTTCATTCCAAGCAGATTCTTGATGTTCTCGGCGGGATTGATGCGGGAGAACTGCGGGGTGATCGGCTTGAGCGAGATCACGCCGCGGGCTTGGATCGTGGCCATCGCGAATGACGCGGCGCCCATCGCCATGATCAGCCCGATCATCGCGGCAAAGGCGCGGAGGCCAGTTTCGCGCAGCATCAAGGTGGCCGTCGCGAGATCGATCGACGTGCTGCCGAGGCGTCCCAGTCCGTTGGCCATGATCGCAAACAGTCCGCGTGCGGCAAACGGAGTGAGGCCGCTGAGCACCGCGGCGCTTCCGATCAGCGACATCGCGACCGTGAGCTCCTGGCTGCGCGGAACGCGGCCTTCGTTGCGAGCATCGTCGCGCTTTTTCGCTGTCGCTTCTTCTGTGCGTTCCGCATCTGATCCGTCGGCCATCACGCACCTCCGCGCACTAAGGCGCTGAGGACGTGATCGAGCGTGTTGTTATACACGCCCGTCCAGCCGTGGTAGAACGCACCGATGAACGGAATCGTCGCCGCGAATGCGAGAAGTCCAATACCGATTTGAACCGGAAACGCGACCGAAAGGATGTTGAGCTGCGGCGCGGCGCGTCCGAGAATGGCGAGCGCGGTGTTGGCGACGAGCGCGGCGCAAATCACCGGCGCAGAGAACTGAAGACCAAGTCCGAAGAGCATCCCGGCGCTGCCGACCATGGCGCGAAGACCTTCAGCATGCAATCCGGTTCCGATCGGAATCAGGTGCAAGCTCTTGGCGACCGCGTCGATCATCACCAGATGCGCGTCGAGCGACAGCAGCAACGTCAGCGCGAACATGTTGGCGAACATTCCCAACACGTTTTCCTGCGAGTTGTTTGTGGGGTCGAGCACCGAGGCGCCGGAGAGTCCGATCTGCATGCCCATCAAATCGCCGGCAACGTTCGCCGCGCCGACCAAAAGCGCCGCGCCCAGCCCGAGTCCGAAGCCGACGAGCATTTCGCCGATGAACGACTCCGGCGTGATGGTCGGAACCGCCGTCATGTTCTGCATCGCGATCGGCTGCAGGAACACGCTGAGGAGAATGATGACGACGATCTTCACCGAGTTCGGAATCGCCTTCGTGGAAAACACCGGAGCGATCAGCACCAAGCCCCCAACACGCGCGCCGAGAAGCGCGAGTGTCTGTGGTGAACCGGGGGCGAAGAGATCGACGGACACGAGAGGAGAGTCGGAAGAATTACGAGATCAGTGACGGCAGGCTGCGGAACAGCTCAGTCGTGTACTTCACCAGCAGTTGAATCATCCATGGCAGCGCGAGGAGAAACACCGCGGCGACGCCGACCAGCTTCGGAACGAAGGCAAGAGTCTGTTCCTGGATCTGCGTCACTGCCTGAAGAACGCTGACGGTGAGGCCGATAATCAGTGCGACGACGAGCATTGGCCCCGCGATGAGCAGGGCGAGCATGATCGCGTTGCGCGCGAGGTCGACGACGAGGGCGTGCGACATTATTTGAAACTCGTGATGAGGCTCTGGACGATCAGCGACCAACCGTCGACGAGCACGAACAGCAGCAGCTTGAATGGCAGCGAGATCATTGCCGGCGGGAGCATGAACATGCCCATGCTCATCAGCACCGAAGACACCGCGACGTCGATCACGATGAACGGCAGGAAGAGCGCAAAGCCGATCTGAAACGACGTGCGGAGCTCGCTGATGACGAACGCCGACGTAAGCGTCACGATCGGAACGTCATTGACGGTGGCTGGACGGGGGCCCTGGCTCATCCGCACGAAGGTCTCGAGATCGCTGCGGCGCGTCTGGCGCAGCATGAACTTTCGGAACGGCACCTGACCGATCTGCATCATCTGCGCTTGATCGATCTTGCCGTCCATCCAGGGTGTAAGCGCGGTGTCGTTCAATTCCTTGAGCGTCGGGGCCATCACGAACCCGGTGAGCAGGAGCGCGAGCGCGGCGACGAGCTGCGCGGGGGGCGCACTCTGGGTGCCGAGCGCCTGCTTCAGGAAGTTCAGGATGATGAGAATTCTGGTAAAGCCAGTCATCATCAAGAGCAACGTGGGCAGCAGCGTCAACAAGCCCATCATCACCACGATGCCGACGGTACCGCTCAACCGGAGCCCGTCGCCGTTTCCGACGCGGAGATCCATCTGCGGAACGAGCTTCGCGATCGGCGAGTCCGTCTTCATCGTCGCGGCTGGAGTCGCGGGGCGCGCGGCCACGGCCACGTCCGGCTTCGCTGCCTTCGCGGCCGCGTCCTGCGCCGCAGTGGTCGCGATGCCCGCCTTCGTCGTCTTGGTCTGCGTCGGCGTCGCGGCCGCCTTTGCGCTCGTCGTTGCTTGCGCGACGGCGCGGGTCGAGGAAAGGGCCAGTGCGGCCGATGCTACGACTAGCAAACCCGCATTTCGCATAGCGCCGCGCAGTGCGCTGCGGAAGTCCACGTTCGACTTCGGCGCGACCATCGCCGCGACCGGCGCCGATACTGCCGGTGTCGAAATGCGCAGCGGGGCGGTGACCGTCGCGGTTTGCGCGACCTCCGACTCCTGCATTTCGAACAACTGGTGAATGCCGCCTTCGCCAACCGATACCGCGACGAGCCGCTCGCCAATGCGAACAACCGCGATGCCCTGCTTGGGCCCGAGCGCCAACCGCTGCACGACCTCCATGCGGAGGCGCGCGCCGGTCGTCGACGTCGGCGCAAAGCGGCGAAGCAGCTTGAGCGCCACGCCCAGCAGCGCCAGGACAAAGCCCAGCGTGAACAGCACGCCCATGATCGAGCCGAACGTCACGCGATCGCCTCGCCGGAGGCCGTGAGGTTCGAGATGATGCGCGTGATGCGCACACCGAAATGCTCACCCATCACGACGACTTCCCCCTCGGCAAAGCGGCGGTCGGCGACGTAGATGTCGATGGGTTCGCCGGCGAGACGGTCGAGTTGCACGACCGACCCGCGTCCCAACCGAAGAATTTCTTGAACGGTCATTCGCGTCCGACCCAACTCGATCGAGAGCGGAAGGGTCAGGTCCATCAACATCGAGATGGGAACCTCGCTTCCGCTTGCGATTCCGTCGCCAAGTTCGGCGAGATCAGGTGAGCGCTGCATGTCGGGCTGAGTCATGAGTTGTCATCCGAGGAAGTCGGGAGCGGCTCGGCGGTGAGCGGATCGAGCACGCGAACGGCGAGCTTGCGGCCAACGCGGCCGGCGGCGGTGCGAAAGCGATTCTGGTCGCCGACGAAGAGATTGACCGTGGAATCGGTGGGGATGCCGGTGGCGAGCATCGCGCCGACTTTGAGTCCGGCGATCTCGCGCATGGTGAGCCGGAAGTCGGGCAACCGTGCGGCGACCCTCACACGAGTGGAGCGAAGGGCGTCTTCGGTGATGATGCGACTTCCAGCGTTCTGATCGCGGTTCTTGGCGCCCGGATTGTCGGCGCCGCCGGAGACGAAAAACTTTTCGAGAACGGACAGCGGAAGTGAAATGGAGACGAGGCTCGTGATTCCGGCGAAGCTCGCGTCGATGTTCGCGACGAGCACCGGCGCTTCACGTGGAGCTGCCTGAATGATTTCCGGGATTGACTCGAAGCCGACCAGCGTGAGATCGAGCTCGACGTGATCGCGCCAGATTTCTGCCACGAGGGTCATGAGACGTTCGGCAACGACGCGAACCGCGAGGCGTTCGATCGGCGTGAGAGCACGATCGAGAATCGTGGAATCGGCGCCGCCGCCAAAGAGGCGATCGACGAGGAAGTACGCCAGCTCGCGGCCGATGTCGATGACCGCCTGTTCGCCGACGGCGTTGTCGCCTTCAGCGTCCTTGATGTCGAGGATGAACGAATTACAGCTGGGCGGGAGGGACAGTGCGTATTCACCGAACGCGATTTGCTCGACGCTCTGCAATCGCAGGTCGACCACGCCGCGCACGCGACCCATCAACCAGCCCTCGAACGACTTCACGAGGCGGCCGTACATGCCTTCCATCGTGCGCTGCCGGTCGTTCGAGACGCGGTGCGGACGCTGGAAATCATAGATCTGAACTTCAGGCGCGTTGCGCAGTTGAGCGCGATCGACCTGAATCTCGCCCCGCATGAGGCGATCGATATCGGACTGCGACAGCTGTTGAGCCGACGCCGTACGCGGAGCGCTCATTGGATCACGAACTGCGAAAAGAAGAGTTTGAGGATCGCGCCTTTTGCGAACAGAGGAGCGACGCCTTCGAGGACTTCCTTCTTGATCTCCTCGCGCTTCGTCACGTCGCTGAGGTCATCGACACCCTTCTTGCCGAGGACGGCGAGAATGCGGTCGCGAACTTCGGGCTCGTGCTCCTTCATGACCTGCTCGGTTCCGCCGTCCTTGAGCTGGAACACCGCGGTGACCATGAGGAAGCGCGCGCCGCCGGTACCGGCAGGATTGAGAACGAGGTTCTCGATCGAGTGATTGATCGAGGCCTCCACCTTCTCCGCGGCCTTTTTCGGCACGGCGGGAGCGGCGGGCGGCTTTTTCGCGGCAACGAGTGGACCGACGATGAAAAGGCCGACGCTGCCGCCGGCGAGCACGCCGGCGATCGCCATCATCATGATGGTCTTCTTGGCTCCGCTGGGAGCGGCCGCGGCTTCATCGCCGGCGGCGGACTGGTCGATTGCTTGGGTCGCCATGGGAGGGAGGAGGCGATAGACTGGAGGAGGGAACTGCGAATTGCTCGTGCCTGACACCAAGGGTAAAGGCAGGGCGTGTACCAGGACTTCGGGGTAACTTTCCCCGCCATTTTCTCCGCTCTAAAGCGATGTTTCACAACAACTTATGTGTTTTGGCCGCGCCAAAATCCGTAGCGGAAGTTTCGTCCTCCAAAAGGATGCCCGGCAGTAAATTCCTCTCTCGGTATGGCCATTATTGCCGGGCGCAAAAAAGGGCGGTGAATCACGCTGCCGTGATTCGCCGCCCTTCCCGGTTTGTGGCCGCGCACCGGCAGTCACTGCCCGTGCGCGTACTGACCGATTTTCAGCCTACTGCTTGAGCTGCTCGAGGTCTTGGAGCATCTGGTCGCTGGTCGTGATCACCTTTCCGTTCGCCTGGAACCCGCGCTGGGCGACGATCATGTCCGTGAATTCCTGGGCGAGGTCGACGTTCGACATTTCGAGCGCGCCGCTGGCAATGGTGGACGTCGACGCTTCACCGGAGTAGCCGACGACGGCGCCGCCCGAGTTGGCGGTCGTCGAGTAGGTGTTGGCGCCCGTCGACAGGAGGCCCGACGGATTGTTGAAGTCGGCGAGCGCGATCTGACCGAGCGTCTGCGACACGCCGTTTGTGAACGAGCCGACGATCGTGCCGGTCTGATCGATCGTGAAGCTCTGCAGCTGGCCGTTCGTGAAGCCGTCCTGATCGCGCATCACGGCGCTCGAGGTACCGGCAAACTGCGACAAGCCGTTCACTCCGGTTCCGAGATCGATCTTGATGTCGACGTCGCTCGCGCCGCTATTCGGCGTGAACTTGATTTCCGGCGGGACGAAACCGGCGACGCTGGTATCGACGGTCCCGTCGGACTTGAACGTGATCGGATGCGTGCCGGCGACTTCGGTGATTCCGCCGGAACTAATGTCCATTCCGGACGGGTCCATCTTCCAATCCCACTGATCGGTGCCTGTCTTCCACATTACCATCTTCAAATCGTGCTTCGTGCCGAGCGTGTCGTACGCCGTAATCGACATGTTCTTGTAAGAATTCGCATTTTGGGGAAGCGCCTGCTGCGTCGGATCGAGCGCGTCGAGGGTCGTCGCCGTGCCCTTGTCGAACACCGTAGCCGAGGCGTCGAGGTTGCCGGAAAGGGTGACTTTCGTGGTCGCGCTCGCCGGGGTGTTTTGGCCGAGGGGAAGGTTGATGCTGGTAAGCGTGTCGCTCAGCTTGCCATTCACGGCCATGCGGCCTTGCACCAAGTATCCGTTGTCGCCCGAGACGAGCGCGCCCGTTCCGTCGACCTGGAAATTCCCAGCGCGGGTGTAGGCGGTTTCATTGCCGTGCTTGAGGACGAAGAACGAGTCGCCCTGAATGGCGAGATCGGTCTTGTTGCCGGTCGTTTCGAGGTTGCCCTGCGTGAACATGTTGTCGATGCTGCCGATCTGCGAACCGAGTCCGATCTGCGACGGGTCGACGCCGCCGGTGGAATCCGTCGCGCGCGACGCGGCGGCCACGAGTTGCGAGAACCCTTCCTTGAAGGTGACGCGAGCGGCTTTGAACGCGACGGTGTTGACGTTCGCGACGTTGTTGCCGATAACGTCCATCTTGACCTGCTGGTTGTGCAGACCGGTGACGGCGGACGAGAGAGAGCGAAGCATGAGAACTCCTGAATGAAAAGGGACGGAGGCTTGGAGAGCCGGCTATTGAAGACTGAATGACGAACGAGCGAACCGAAGCTCGGTGAGGGGCGCCGGGCTATTTGATTATTTGAATGACGCTGGCGTAGGGGATTGCCAGACCGCCCGACGAGAGCACGATGCCGCTCGACGTCGACGCGATGCCGTCGACGACACCGCTCATGTAGGTCTGCGTCGCGACCGCGTTGCCGGCGGTATCCTTGGCGTCGACCGAGAACGTGTACGTGCCGGCGGGAAGACCCTTTTCCGCGTCACTGAGATTGATCGATTGCTTGCCGGCGCTCATCGGACCGAGCGCGCTCGTGCCAACTTCGACGCCGGCACTGTTCACGACGTGGAGCGTGCCGGATGCCGCTGAGGACGCAACGTTGACTTGCACGCTCGTCGCGCCGCTGTCGCCGCCAATTGAGACCTGATTGCCGACGGCGATGACGGTGTGGCCGATCGTATTGATCGCGGCGCTGCTCTGGATCGCGCCGAGCAGCGAGCCGCTCGACGTCGACTGTCCCGTCAGCGTCGTGTTGATCTGCTGAAGCTGTTCCAGACTCGAGAACTGGGCCAATTGTGCGGCCATCTGCGATCCGTCCATCGGGTTGGTCGGATCCTGATTCTGCATTTGCGCGATGAGCAATTTCATAAACGCGTCTTTGCCCATGGCACCGCCGGGTTGTGCGGCTGTGGCGCTCGCCGCCGCCGCCGCCGCCGTGGATGTGGATGTGGTCGTGTCAAAAACGGGCGATTTCGTAGGGAGGGTGATCATTTGGCATCTCCGCGCTCTTCGCGCTGTTGGTTGCGACGGTCCTGCTGTGAGCGCTGCTTGTCCTGCTGCTGCCACGCTTGGTTGCGTTCCCAGCGCGATCCCGTCGAGGTATCCGACGAGCTTTGTGACGACGGTGCGGCGGTGAGACCGGCGGCAACCGGTGCTCCGCTTCGCACGTGCAGCGATTGAAGGTCGATGCCCTCACGCGTCAGTGCGCGCGAGAGCTCGTCGCCCCGCGCGCTCATCGCCTGCGCGGCGCGCGGATCGGCGGCGTCGATCGTCGCGTTGAGCGACGCACCGCGCATGGACAGCTGCACCCGATCGGTGCCGCCATTCGCCGCGTCGACGTTCATCGTGATCTGCGACAACGGCCGCGCCGGCGCATCATCCAATGCCTGGAGGATTCGAGCGGTGCGATCGACGGATGTCGAGCCGGTTGCGGTGTCGATTGTCGGAATCGCAAAAGCGCCGGCCCGCTGTTCGCGCATCGCGACCGCGGCACTCAACGCGCTGTAGCGCGCATCGCTGCCGCTCTTTCCATCCCGGGCCGAGCTGGAGCTTCCGCCGCTCCCGGCTCCAGTCGTGTCGCCGCTGACTCCGGACACCGCGACGCCGCTGAGGCTCGTCGTCGTTGCGTTTGTCGTCGGTTTCGCGCCTGTGCTTGCGCCTGTGCTTGCGCTGTCCACGCGAGCAACGGTAGCGACGCGCGCGACCTGCGCCGACTGCGTCACGCTGACGTTCGCCACCCTCGCAAGTTGTGCCACACGTGCTACCGACGCTCCGGTCTGTCCGGACGTATCAGTTGCCGCCAGCGATTGCATCTTCGACAAATCAAGAGGGGTGCCCGAGCCCTGCAACTCGATATGTCCAGGGTCCTTCGCGCCGAGTGTGCGAAGTCCCTCTTCATTGGCGATGCGCTGGAGCGCCTTGTAGCCCGCCGCGATTTCGGCGTTGGATCCGCCGCTCACGACGAGATCGGCCGCGCGTCCTTCGGTATGCTTCGAGTTCTGTGTCCATGTGACGACGGGACCGGCCGTCTGTCGTCCCTGCGCGAACAACGCATTCTGTCGCGTCTGGCTGCGATAGGTCTCAGCCACGTTGACATTGAGACCCGTCTCCTCTTTCACGCGCGATATTACTCGGGCCAGCTTTGCCTGAAGCTGCGGGTCGAGCGTCGCAATCGAGCGAACGATGTCGTTCGCGCCGGACACGTCCGGGCTTGCCGGAGCTGCAGCATTTGCCGCAGTGGGTGTGGCGTCGACGCTGTTGCTACCATCTGTGCTGTCGGCATCGTCGGCAGCGTTGCCGTCGTCGGCTTTATCGAGCTCTGATGTCCCATCGGCGGTCTTCGTCGGCTTCGGAGTATGGGCGGGCGGCCGCATCGCGCCGGCGAGAATGCCGGCGAATGATTCAGTGGACGGATCGTTGGTCGCCTGTGTGTCGCGCGTCTCCGATGCATCACGCGCCGCAATCGGCGCCGCAATTGGCGCCGCAATTGGCGCGAACCCGCTGATAGCGCTCATTGTTTTGCCGGCTTCATCGCGAGCTTGCTCAGCGCCGCGACGCGTTCGGGGTTGAGCTCCGCGAGGATCGCCGCCGCCTGCCGCGGTCCGACGTAGCCGAGGATGATGTGAATGTCGCCGTCGGTCATGTGCTCGAGAACCTTCGCGGCCTGCTTCGGATCCATCGCCGTGAAGACCTTCGACACGCGTCGTTCGGCGGCTTCCGTCGCCGTGTCCTTCGGTGCGCTCTCGGTCGCGATTGCCTTCGCAACGGCCTGCTCGAGAGCCGCAGCGCGCGGATTGATCGGAGCCGGCGTGGCGGCGGGCTGGGTCGCCGGCACGATGGCCGCGGGTTTACCAGAGTCCACCCGCGAGGCGGCGGTATGAGGAAGTTCTGATGAGGTCTCGCCACTTGGCGCCTGACCGCTGTTGGCGTCGGAGGAATCCTTGTTCGCGGAATCCTTCGCCGCTTTGAGCGAATCGACCACCGGTTTGGGCGGCAGGAGCGGGGGGGCCGGAGTCATGGCGTACTTGGCACCGGTGGACAGTCCGGTGGTGACAAGGAAGGCGGCGACGAAAACGATCACGGGTTTCATGTGGTTACGGTTCCTGTCGCGTCGTCGTCGTCGCGGCGTGTGAAGCGGCTGAGTGCGAGCTCGTCCATCTGCCGCATGTCTTGGGCGTTGTCTTCGATTCGCCAGCTGGCGAGATGCCGCTCGCGAAGCCGGCTCAACACTCGGCGCGCCTGCAGCGCCGATGTGAGGTCTGTTCGAGTTTTATCAACCACCTGCTCCGCGTCATCGACACGCGATTGCGCGCCGGCGATGTGGTGATTCAACTGGTCGATCACGTAGCCGATCGTCTTGAGATGACCGATCGTCGGCTCCGCGGCGTGTGCCTCGTGCAACGCGCGGGCGCCGCTGAGCTGAATCGACTCGAGCGCGCTGCGAGCAACGCGCGCTTCGTCGGCGGCGGATTCGGCCTCTGCGAGCTTCGCGGCCGTTTGTATCTCCTGCTTCTCGCGCAGTTCGAGCACGTTCTGCAGGCGGAATTTGAAGGCGCTCATGCCGTTCTCCTTACCGTGTTGTCTACTTGCTGTGCGATCGAAAGGAGCGCCCGCTTCGATACGCTGAATGCGGAGCTCTCATCCGGCAGCTGCTGGAGAAAATCCAGCATCTGCGGGCGGAGGCGAATTGCTGCGTCGACGTTGCGATCACTGCCCTGGTGATACGCGCCGATCATGATCAGGTCTTCCTTCTCGCGATACGCACCCTCGAGGCGCGCGACCGCGTTGGCCGCGTGGCGTTGGTCCGGAGTGATGACGTGGTCGCGCACACGACTCTTGCTCTCGAGCACGTCGATCGACGGGTAATGGCCAGCTGCCGCGAGTTTTCGCGTCAGCACAATGTGGCCGTCGAGAATCGAGCGGCTGGCGTCGGCGATTGGCTCATTGAAGTCATCGCCGTCCACGAGCACCGTGTAGATGCCGGTGATGCTGCCCTTTTCGTCGGTTCCGGCGCGCTCGAGCAATCTCGGAAGCGCGGCGAAGACAGACGGCGGATAGCCTTTGGTCGTCGGCGGTTCGCCGACGGCGAGACCGATCTCGCGCCACGCCATGGCGACGCGCGTGATGGAGTCGACCATGAGCAGCACTTCCTTGCCCTGCGCCCGGAAATATTCAGCGATCGATGTCGCGACGAGGGCGCCGCGGGCGCGAACGAGCGCGGCCTGGTCGCCCGTCGCAACGATAATCACAGATCTCGAAAGCCCTTCGGGACCGAGGGAGTTCTCGATGAAGTCGCGTACTTCACGACCGCGTTCGCCGAGCAGCGCGATCACGTTGACGTCGGCCTTTGCCTGCCGCGCGATCATGCCGAGCAGCGTGCTCTTTCCAACGCCTGAGCCGGCGAAGATGCCGACGCGCTGTCCTTTTCCGAACGTGAGCATTCCGTCAATCGCGCGGACGCCGGTCTCGAATGGCTCGGTAATGATCTGTCGTTCGAGGGGATGCGGCGGCTCGGCGGACAGCGGCATGCGCTGCGCGTGATCGATCGGACCTTTGCCGTCGATCGGATGCCCGAGTCCATTCAGCACTCGACCCAGGAGGCCGGGGCTGACGTCGGCGCCGAAGCCGCGGCCAAGCGGAGTTACGCTAGAGCCGGGATGAAGTCCGTCGATGTCACCGAGCGGCATGAGCAGCACGCCGCGCTCGTGAAATCCAACGACCTCCGCCAGCACCGACTTCTCTTCGGAGAGACTCGTGATTCGGCACAGCTCGGAGAGTCCGACGTCGAGACCGGCCGCTTCGATCACGAGACCAACCACGCGAGTCACGCGACCGAGTCGCGCGAGTCGCGGCATATTGCCGACGCGGGCCGCCAGGCGATTAGGCAGCATCGACCCTCGCCATGCGCTGGTACGCGCGTTCGAGTGCGGTATCGACGCGGCCATCGATGATGCGATCGCGTCCTTCCAACAAGCATCCGCCGCGCGAAACGCGTGGATCGGCGACCCAGCTCGCTTCGCGCGTGCCGGTGATCGGCGCGCTATCGCCGTTGCCTTCGTGCATCGTGATCAGGGAAAGGTCCAGCGGATTTACGCGAATTCGAACAGTCTGCTCGATCGGAAATTCCGTCAGCGCGCGGCGCACGAGATCCGCCACCGCGTCCTTTTCGACCGCCACAGCGCGCGCGACGATCTGTCGCGCGACGATCACCGAGAGGGCCGCGATATTCTCTTCGAGAATCGACGGAGCGACTGACGCGAGATCTCGCATTTGTCCGGCGATTTCTTCGATGACGCCAATCGCTTCGTTGATCCGAAGCTCGGCGGCCATCTGTGCTTTCTGTTCCCCGTCGGCCAGCCCGCGCGCGTATCCCTCGTCAATCAGCGCGGCGTGTTGCTTCGCGCGCGCGTCGGCCGCCGCCGCTTCGTCTTCAGGCGACATGACCAGGTGCTCTTCGGCCTCGATGACCGCGCGCGACGCGGTGACGCCGAGGTCGGCCAGCGACCAGGCACCGATGACATCGATGCCGGACGTTGCTGCTCCGCGAACGGAGGCTCGACCGGTGGCCTTAAGCGACAAAGTCGTCCGCTCCTCCGCCCACCACGATCTCGCCGGCGTCTTCGAGCTTGCGGATCATGGCGACGATGCCGTTCTGCGCCGATTCGATGTCGCGCTTTCGCGACGGTCCGAGCATTTCCATCTCTTCCTTGAGAGCCGACGACGCGCGTTGAGACATGCCGCCCATGATCTTGTTCTTGACCTCGTTGCTCGCCGACTTGAGCGCGAGCGCGAGTTCCTTGACGTCGATCTCGCGCAGGAGCCGCTGAAGCGACCGCTCATCGAGGCTGACGACGTCTTCGAAGACGAACATGAGGTTGCGAATTTGCTCGCAAAGCGCTGCGTCCTTCTCTTCGACCCCGCGCATGATCGCCTTTTCCAATGACGGTGCGACGAGATTGAGCATTTCCGCGACGACAGCCGGTCCGCCGGACGTCGACAGTCCCTGAGCCGGCGCAAGGTCCGTCTCGGTGAGAATCGACCGCTCGATCAGGACGAGCATGTCCGGCGACACTTTCTCCATCCGTGCCATGCGCAACACAATCTCGGAACCGAAGACGGGGTCGAGCTCCTTGAGCACACCGGCCGTGTGGCTGGGCTCGAGATGCGCGAGAATCAGCGCGACGGTCTGCGGATGTTCGCCGCGCAGCATGTTGCCGAGCTGCTGCGGGTCGGCGTTGCGCAGACGGTGCAGACCGGCCTTTTCAGAGATCTGTGATTCGAGCCGTTTCATCATGCTCGACGCCTTCGACGGACCAAACGCTTTTTCCATGACTTCGCGCGCGAACTCGATACCGCCGGAGGCGATCGAGTCGGCGGCGACCATCACGTCGAGCCACTCGTTGAGCACCGCTTCGGTGGCTTCGATGCTGACGCGATCCATGCGCGCGATCTCGAACGTGATCTGTTCGATCTCTTCTTGCGCGAGCTTCGCGGTGATCAACGCCGCGGCATCGGCGCCGAGCACCATGTAGAGAATCGCGGCTTTCTGTGCGCCGTTCAGCTGGTCGAGCTGATGCGTGCGCGCAAGGTTGTTCGCCACCTAGGCTTCCTTCAGCCAAGCGCGGACAACGCGCGTCGCCGTCTCGGGCTGCTGCTGAATGCTCGCCGCGACGCGATCGCGAATGCCGTTGACCGGCATCACGAGGACGGGGATTTCAGGAATGTGAATTTGCGGCAGCGCGGCACGAGCGTGAGCCGCGGTTGCGCCGGCGGATAGCGCCAGAACCGGTTCTTCCACGGGCTTCGGACCTCTGAGCGTTCGGAGACTGAGCAGCACGATGACGGTGATGAGCAAGAGTCCAAGCAGTCCGAGCGCCGGGCGCTGTATGTTCTGCACAACTTTCACGAGATCGAGTTTCTGCGATTCGATGTTGACGACGTTCGCGGAGGCGAACGGAACGCTGATCACGGAGACGACGTCGCCGCGAGTCGAGTCCGCGCCGACGGCGCTGCGAACGAGTGTCTTGATCTGCTCGAGCTCCGCGACGGTCCGGGGCACCGGCGGCGGCGTGCCCTTCTTGGCTTTCGGGTCGGGCGCGCGTTCGGAAACGAGCACGGCGACGGAGAGCCGCTTGATGGTGCCGGGCGCGGCAACGAAGCTCTCGTTGATACGAGTATTCTCGTATGTCGTCGATGAGTTATTCTGGCCGGCGCCGCCCTGCGCGCCTGGAACGATCTGCGCCTTCTGTTCCGCGGCAATCACCTGCTTGTCCGGATCGACCGTGGCGGTCGTGCGCTCGATACGATCGAAGCTCATCGCGGCATTGACCTGCACGCGAAGGTTGCTCGCGCCAACCACCTGTCCGACGATCTTCTCCGCCTTGTCGCGAATGTACGCTTCGATTTCGCGCTGCATGGAGAGCTGTCGGCTGGTGAGCCCGGTGACCGACGATGCTTCCTCTGCCTCGGACAACATGTGTCCGGCGTCGTCGACGATGGTCACGTGCTCGCTCGTCAGTCCGTCCACGCTCGACGCGACGAGGTGCGCTATCCCTTTGATGACGTCCGCTTCCGTCTCGCCTTTGAGTTTCAGCACGACACTCGCTTCGGTCGGTCGCTCCTGCGCGGCGAAGCCGTCCGTTTCGTGCATCACGAGGTGAACCTGGGCGCCGTCGATGCCGCGCATCTTTCCGACGACCCGTTCGAGCTCGCCTTCGAGCGCTCGGCGATAGTTGATGCGCTGTGTGAAATCCGTCATTCCCCACGACGGCTGGTCGAACAACTCGAGTCCCGGCCGACCGTTGTTCGGCATTCCGCCGTTCGCAAGCGCCACGCGTGCTTTGGCGAGATCGGCGACAGGCACCATGATATCGGAGCCGCCGCGATCGAGCCGCGTCTGCACGCCGGCCTGCTCGAGCTTCGCGGTGATGGTCGTGACGTTCTCCAGCGCGACGTTCGTGAGCAAGGGAACCCACGTCGGTGCGCCGGCCCACTGGGCAATCGCGAGGATCAGTCCCACGGCGACGACAACGACGGCCCCAAGTAGAACTCGTTGGGGTCCGCCGATGCGGTCGAGGAGGGATTTGAACGAGTCGGGCATGGGGAGGTCGGAAGGGAACTGATTGCTCGCTACAGATTGTTCGCTACGGCTTGTTCGCTGCGGACTTCATGCTTCAGGCGTCCAGCATTCCCCTCGACGCGGGGCGCCGGAAGCGCGTTCAGCTCATGTTTACAACTGTTTTATAAGCATCCATCAATTTGTTTCTCAGCTCGACGAGCATCTCCAACGAGATCGATGCTTCCTCGGCCGCGGCCATCACCTGATGCAACTCGACCGGTTCGCCGCGGACGAAGCGCTGGATGTAGTCCTGCGCGTTGTCCTGCTGCGTCGAGACTTCTCCGAGCGCGCGCTTGAGCGTGTCTCCAAACGACGGACCCGACGTCGGCGACTGCAGCTTGCTCAGGCCGCCTTCGCCGGCGATATCGAGACCGATGCGTCGCGGTCCACCCGCGCCGCCCGGTCCACCGAAGCCGCCGATTGGAATAGTCATCTCAGACCTTCACGTCCAGCCGTCCGCCGCGTGACGCCGGCAGTTGGCTCGCGCGCTGGTCTTCGAACGCGCGACCGTAGGTCAACGGACCCATCGCTCCCGCCTTGGCGAAGAACGACCGTTCGTCGCTCGAGAGAATGCTCCACAGCGCGGGATCAGTCCCTGCGGGCGCCTCGACCGGAACGCTCTGCTGGCCCTGCGTCGCGTTCGGGGACGCCGCGGGTGCGAAGCGATTCGGTGTCGTGGCGATCGGCGTCGTGGTCTGTTGTGCGCGCGTGCGCGATCCGTCACGCAGCGGCTGCTGCAGGGGGGTCCGCGGAACGGTCGAAGGGCCGACTCCATAAATGCTCATAACAGTCCTTAGATATCGATGGCTTTGTGCAACATGGCGCGCGCCACTTGGAACACTGTGGCGTTCGCCTCATACAGGCGGCGGGAATTCATCAGATCCATCATCTCGTCGGTCATGCTCACGTTCGGCATGTGGACGTAGCCATTCTTGTCGGCGTCGGGGCTGCCGGGGTTGTAGACCATCGCGCCTTCCGACTTGTCGATGCCGATCGACGCCACGCGAACGCCGCCGGCATCGTTCGTCATCACGATTGGCGACGGAAGCATTCCGTTCGTCGTCGTCGACATTTCCGTGATCGTCTCCGGGGCCGTCGCTTCCAGGGTCACGACGCGGCGTTGATATGGACCACCCTCCGCCGTCCGCGTCGTGTCGGCGTTGGCGAGATTCTGCGCGACGACGTCCATGCGAACCCGCTGCGCCGTCAGTCCGCTCGACGCAATGGCGAGGGAGCTGAACAGCTGGCGGGGAAGCTCAGGCCGCTGAAGCGCCGGGACCGGAGCAAACGCATTGGCGATCGGTGGCATGGTCATGGTTGGGTCCGGTTATTTCATGCTCGTGCGGAGCTGCGCATACGTCTTCTCGAGGAGTTTCTCGGTCGTTTCGTAGCGCAGCTGCTCATCGGCCAGCGACGTCATTTCCTGCTCCAGGTCCACGTCGTCGGACACAACGGGGGCGCCTGTCTGCGGGTCCACCGGAAGCGCAAACCCGTTCGCGCCGTTCACCGACGCCTGTGCGACGCGGCTCGCGATCGCACGAGTGCGCTGCGTGCTAAGGTCGAGCGCGTCCTTGAGGTCGTTCGCGTTGGTGGTGCGGCCGATGATGCCGAAGAACACGGGATTCTGTGTTGGGAGGGGTCGAACGATCGTGCCAGGTCGGTGGGAGGAAGTGAGCCGACTCTGCCCTGCGATACCGGTAAAGGCATGCCCTGGACCAGTACGGCAAGCAAGAGAAAAGCGCCGGACACCGAGGTGTCCGACGCTTCTAAGTCGCTGCCTTATATGCTTTTATACTACTCTAAACCACAACATCAATCTCCTCGTGACCAGCGATCCTTATCCGGCAAAAAACTCCACATGGCAAATTGTGCCGAGCGTTCATGGTCGTCCCGTGAAGATTGCCTTGGGGATCATGACGTGGACTCCGACAGTCCCGTCGACCAATTGCGTGATGTCAACATCGCTGGAAACGCTGATTAACTGGTAGGCGTCTTCGCGGGTCATGCCCTTTACGTCGACGAGCAGTTGAATCGCCTGGCGCACCGCCGTCTTCGTCGCCTTGACCAGCGCGGAATCGGTGCCCATCGCGATGTAATGGGTGGGTGTTTCGCCGCGCGGCCAGGTCAGGTGCATGTCCTTGTGAAGGACCAGCTGGATCCGGCTCGTGAGCGACGTTTCCATCGCGGTGATGTCTACCTCGCCGTTTCCTTGACCTGCGTGTCCGTCGCCCAGCTCGAGCAGCGCGCCTTTGGTCCAGACCGGAATGAAGAGCGCTGTGCCGGCGATCAGTTCCTTATTATCGAGGTTCCCGGCGTGAATTCCCGGCGGTGCGCTGTTCAATCGTCCCATCGACGCCGGTGGTGCGACACCGACGCTGCCAAAGAACGGGTGAAGCGGAATCGTGACGCTGGTCGAGAAATGGCCGAGCATGCGTACGGTGTCGAGCTCGATGATTTTCGTACGGCGGGTACCCGGAAAATCTTCTGGCAAGAAACCGCTTCCCGGTCCGAACGAATTGCACGCGTAATCGATCGCCGGCTTGATCGATTTGAAGCGGACCTCGAGTACGTCGCCGGAGTCTGCGCCTTCGACGTAGATCGGACCGGTGAGAATATGTCCGCCAGGACCGGGCTTGATCTCGGCGCGTGCTGCGTAGATGTCCTTCGCCAACTGCTCGATTCGATTCGTGTCGAGGCCGGCGTTCTTCAGCGACGTCGGGCTGCAAGTCGATAGAGCGCGGACAGTTACCTCGTCGCCAGAATTTACTCGCAACACGGGGGTGCCCTTCGCGTCGTACCAACCCCAAGCCACTGTTTTCGGCGTGGGCATCAGCGTGTACGACTTTCCCACCGCCGGCGACGACCAGTCCAGCATCGGGGTTCTGCCTCCGACCGGGGCGGCCGACGTCGCGCTTCCAACGGACGACGGGGTGTGGCAACCGAGTGCCAACACCCCGGCTGCGATAAAGCTCGAGACTCGTCCAGCACTCATGGGCTGCTCTCTCCGTGTGCGTGGTCTTTTCCGCCGTTCAATTTATTGCGGAGCGTTCGGACACTGATGCCGAGTAGGTCGGATGCCTTCGTGCGGTTTCCACCCGACACCACGAGCGCTCGCTCGATGAGCTTCGCCTCGGCCTCACTGACGTTGAGTGACGTCAAGACCACGGCACCGTCGGGCACCGCGACCGACGCGGTAATTCCGCTTGAGCCGCCGGCGGGAGTCGTGTAGAGGTCGCTCGCGATTCTCGCCGGCGTGGGGCCGCTCCAGTTTCCGCTCAACCCAAACCGCTGGCCGTCAAACGCATGCGCCTGAATGTTCGGTTCACTCGTGAGAATGACCGCGCGCTCCACCGCATGCTGCAACTCGCGCACATTACCCGGCCAGTCGTAGGCTTGCAATAGCTCCAGGGCGTCGGGCGCGATGCCGGAAACCGTCTTGCCGACTTCCTGGGCGTACACACTCGCGAATCTGTACGCCAGGAGGGGGATATCCTCCTTTCGCTCGCGGAGCGGCGGAAGGCGGACCGGAATTACGCTCAATCTATAGTAGAGGTCTTGCCGAAAATGACCGGCTGCGGCGAATGACGCGAGGTCGCGGTTGGTCGTTGCGACGATTCGAACGTCGACCTTGATGGCGGTCGAACCGCCGACTCGCTCAAACTCCTGCTCCTGAAGAACACGGAGCAATTTGGCCTGGAGGTCGAGCCGCATCTCCGAAATTTCGTCGAGCAGCAGCGTGCCGCCGTTCGCGCGTTCGAACGCGCCCTCGACGCGCTTGATCGCCCCGGTGAACGCTCCCTTTTCATGACCGAACAACGCGCTTTCGACAAGTCCCTCCGGGAGCGCGGCGCAATTCAACTTGATGAAGGCTGCGTCGCGACGATCGCTTTGCGCGTGGATTGCCCGCGCGAAAAGCTCCTTACCGGTGCCAGATTCGCCTTCGAGCAGCACTGTTGCACGCGTAGGTGCTGCCGTCGCAATCGTTTGCAACACTCGACGAACGGCCGGGCTGTCGCCAATGATCTGGCGCTCGTTCCGGAATTCCATGACTTCGCGGCGAAGACGTTCGTTCTCCTTTCGAAGCCGAACGACCTCGAGGGCCTGATTGACCGCGAGCTCGAGCTGTTCCGGACGAACCGGTTTGGTGATGTAATCGATCGCCCCAGCTTTGATCGCCGCCACTGCGTGCTCGATGCTGCCGTAGCCGGTCAACATGATCAGCGGGGTTTCGTAGCCTTCTTGTCGCAAGAGGGCGAGGAACTCCAGGCCGGTCAGGCCGGGCATCCGATAATCGGAGATGATGAGGTCTACCGCGCCGCCCGACAGCGCTTGAAGCGCCTGCGGGACGTTGTGTGCCGAAACCGTCTGATGACCAGCTCGCTCGAGGGTGTCCTGAAGGATCAACCCGATCGCCGGCTCGTCATCGAGACACAGAATCGTTGCCATAGAATGATTTAGGGCGGCGGCTAAAGACCTGTTGGGAGAGGACGATACTCGCAGAAGACGCGTGGGTCTGTCGAGGAGCAACCCTTTGGCGGAAGAAATTGCCGAAATCCGCCGGCAACCCCCCTCTCAGGTGGTCGAATGCGCATTACAAACAACATCATCGTTCAGAGACAGCTTGCCGGATTGCAGTCGAACCTGGCTGCGATCGACAACGCGCAGGGTCAGGTCTCGAGCGGCAAAAGAGTCCAGGTAGCGTCGGACGATCCAGCGGCCGCGAGCGGGATCATGACCGCAGCGACGACCTTGCGCGCGATCCAGCAGTACAAAGCGAACGTTGCGGGGGCCACCGACCGGGTAAACGCTGAAGACAGCACGTTTCAGCAGCTCACGGACCTCATGACGCGCGCGCAGGAAATCTCGGTGCAGGAGGCGTCGGCCACGGCGAGTCCGGCAACACGACAGGCAGCAGCGTTGGAAGCCCAGGGTCTTTTGGACTCGGCGGTGCAGCTCGCGAACACGAAGTTCGGCGACGAATACCTGTTTGGCGGTGACAACTCGACCGTCGCGCCGTTCACGGTTGCCGGTACGGGACTCGCTGCGGCCTATACGACGACGAGCGCCGGCGGCAATCGGGTTGTGTCGATCAACGACGGTCAAACGATGACCATTTCGCACACCGGAACGCAAGCGTTCGTGGCGTCGGGCATCCTCGACTCTCTCGCGAAGCTCACTGGATCGCTCGCAGGCGCCGACGTTGCGGGAATCAACACGGCGAACACGCAGATCAGCGGAGCGTTCGACAATCTGCAAGGCTTGGTCGGCGACACGGGGGCGCGCGGAAACCAACTGATAATGACGTCCTCGACCCTCGACACGGTCGAAGGCGATGTCACGAGCCACAAGTCCGATCTGCAGGACGTCGACGCCGCGTCGGCTATTACAGAACTCACATCGCGCCAGGCCGCATACCAGGCCGCGCTTCTCGCCATCTCCAAGTCGGCCAACATGAGCCTGACGGACTATCTGAAATGATTCACTCTGCCGCTGTCGTCTCGACGCCAACCCCCCTGCTCGCGGATTTCCTCGTTCACTCCGATCTCCTCGGCTCATTCACGATTCCTGCCGGGAGCGCACTCGATTTTCCGACCGGATTGCTGGGATATGCCGAGTCGCACCGATTTGCGCTCATGCGCGCCGGGACGGACGCTGTGTTCTGGCTGCAATCGCTCGACGACGCGTCGCTCGTCTTCTTGCTGGTCGATCCGTTCACGCACTTCGCCGACTACTCGGTGGACATTCCGCCGAACGACGCGGCCGAGTTGAACGCGACTGATTCGTCGGACATGGCGGTGTTTGCGATCGTCACGCTGCCGGCGACGTCGGAGCCTGGCTCCAAGCCAACCGCCAATCTTCAGGGGCCGGTGGCGATCAATCTTCGCCTTCGCAAGGGCGTGCAGATCGTGTGCACCGACGGAGACTACGGCATCCGCCGTCCGTTCGACCTCGCGGCTGGTCGTTAGAAACCGAGCGACTCGCGACAGCCACGAAAAGTTCCTCCCCCGCATCGCGCTCAAGTCCAATTCCTCGCCGACGATAATGATTCACAGCGACGACTTCACTGACTGAACCGCGCTACGGAGCACGGACGCTCCAAGAACTGTTAAGGGAGGAACACAGCAATGCGTATCAACACCAACATCAACGCCCAGAACACTCTTCGGAACCTGAACAACACGACGAACATGATCGCCGAGAGCACGGCGAAGCTGTCGTCGGGTTTCCGTATCAACAAGGCGTCTGATGACGCGGCCGGTCTCGCCATCGCCAACAAGCTCCGCAACACTGGGGCAGCGCTGACGCAGGCCTCGCGTAACAACGACCAGGCTTCGGCAATGTTGCAGATCGCGGACGGCGGTGCATCGCAGATCGCCAGCATCCTCGATCGAATGAAGGAACTGGCCACGCAGGCCGCTTCGGCGAACGTTGGTTCTGACGCGGGCAAGCTGGACGCCGAGTATCAACAGCTGAAGTCGGAAATCACGCGTATCGTCAACACGACGGTCTATCAGGGCCAGAACCTGCTCGACGGCACGGCCGGCGGCGGCGTGACGGTGACTGGTGCTTCGACTGCGTACAGCGCTGGTTCCGACGTGTCGGACATCAAGGTGCTGTCCAGCGCGACCGGCGGTATTACCTACACGCTGAGCGCGGCTGCCGGATCGAACGGCGTTGTGCAGTTGAAGAATGGTGCGACGGTCATCGACACCGTGTTGGCCAAGGACGGCGCGCAGTCGCTGACCTTCGCGAACGCTGGTGTCGTTGTCGATACGGCCGCCAGCTTCAAGACGTCGACCTCCGGCTTGGTTGCCGCGAGCTTCGACGGTAAGACGGTGATCACGGCCGCCGGTGCAGGCGGCGGCTTGAACTTCGTCATCGACTCCACCGGTAACCCGACGGACATGACGAAGGACGAACTGAACGTCAGCATCACCGGTATCGCCACGACTGGTTTGTCGAACGACTTGAACAGCCAGGCCAGCGCCGCGACGGCGATGGGTCAGATCGACACCGAGCTTGGCAACGTTGCGACCGCATTGGGAACGATCGGCGCCGCGGAATCACGACTCGGCTACGCGTCGCAGGTGATTGCCACCAAGATCCAAAACTACTCGGCAGCGCAGTCCACCATCCGCGACGTCGACATGGCGGCGGAAATGGCGAACTTCTCGAAGTCCCAGATCCTTCAGCAGGCCGGTACGGCGATGCTCGCGCAGGCGAACCAGAGCGCGCAGAGTGTTCTGAAGCTCTTCCAGTAATCTTGAGCTAGGCGTTGCGAACGTTCCGGGGCCGGCGTGACCGGTTCCGGGACGTTTCGCGTTTTTGAACTAGAGGTAGTAAACTCATGACGACGACCGCGACTCCGCTCGGCACAGTTCAGGGGATTGCCAGCAACATCCAGTGGCAAGACCTCATCACGCAGATCATCTCGGCCGAGTCGGCGCAGAAGCTCGATCCGATCACGAAGCAGATGACCACCGCCTCGACGGCGCAGCAGGCGTGGGCGTCGTATCAAGGGCTGATCGGAAAGCTGGAGACCGCCGGGCAGGCGTTGCGTGACACGTCGTTCGACTCCATGAAATCCTTCGTCGCGACCGATCCGTCGGGACGACCGCTGGCCACTGTCACCGCCACGGGCACCGCGACACCCGGCGACTACTCTACGGAAGTCGTCTCGCTCGCGGCGGCCGACAAAGTCGGCGGCGCGATCGTCGGCAGCGCGACCACTGCGTTGCACCTCACCGGTGAGTTTTACGTCAACGGCACGAAGGTGACTGTTGCGGACGGCGACACGCTGAACGGAATTCGCGACAAGATCAACGCGGCCAACACGGGGACGTCGGGCACTGGCGTCGCTGCGTCGGTGCTTACGATCGGCTCGGCGTCGAATCGACTCACGTTGACGGCGTCGCAAGTCGGCGCGAGCGGAATTCAGCTCGCCGACGGATCGACCGGTGTTCTCGCGGCGCTCGGCCTCGTTGCGCCGTCCGGTACGACCACCACGACGACCGCCGGCGGCGCTCAATCATTCCGATTCGCCGATAGTTCTACCGCGATCGGATCGCTGCTCGGTGCAAGCGGTCTTCCGGCCGCGACGACGATTGCCGTGGGCAACACGACGATCTCGGTCGATCTTTCGACCGACTCACTCGAGAGCATTCGCGCGAAGCTCGCAGCAGCCGGCGTGACCGCGAGCATCAGCACACCGACATTCAACGGCTCGACCAAGTCGCAACTCGATGTCGGGGCTCCGATCGCGGCCGTTCCAGGGGACGCAAACAGCCAGCGCGTTGTCGACCTGCTTGGCCTTACGAATACGCGCGCTGCCGTAGCGCAAAAACTCGCGGGCGCGAGCCCGTGGACGGCGACGGGCGGCGGCGCCGCAACGGCGACGACCTCGCTATCCGACATTCACGTCGGCGGATCGGCGGTCGGTCTCGTTGCCGGCGACTCCATCACGCTGGCGGGAACGCGCGGCGACGGTGTTGCCGTGTCGACGACCATCACGCTCGACGGTACCGAAACCGTTCAGACGCTGCTCGACAAGATCAACGCGTCGACCACGTTCGGGAATTCGGCACGATCCGCCACCGCGTCGGTTGGCGCCGACGGCACGTTGCAGCTCACCGATTCCACGTCGGGCGCGTCGCAGTTGTCGCTGTCGATGGTCGTGACGAAGGCCGCGGGTGGAACGGCGACGCTTGGCCAGGTCGCGACGAAGACCACCGGGTACGATCGCGAGTTGACCCACGGTGCGGATGCCGTCGTGCGAGTTGATGGAACGCTCATCACGCGTTCCACGAACACGATTACCGACGCCATTCCGGGCGCGACGTTGTCGCTGCTTGCCGCCGAACCGGGTACGACGGCGACCGTTACCATCGCGCGCGACACGAACGCAATGGTCACGGCGACGCAGGCGTTCGTCACGGCCTACAACGCCGTCGCGTCATTCGTAAAGACTCAAACGGCGGCGGGCGGACAGTTGCCGTTCAACACGGGGCTCCGAGCGTCGCTGCGCAGCTTCACCGATTCGTTCGCGAAGACGATCCCGGGCATCTCGTCGACGTTTTCGCGAGCCGGCACGGTCGGACTCACGCTGGACAAGACGGGTCAGCTTCAGCTCGATTCGACGGTCTTCACGGCCGCGCTCAATTCGAATCTCGCCGACGTCAAAACGTTGTTCGGCGTGACCGGAACGACGACCGACGGCCTCTCGTATTTGTCCGACACCTCGAAGAGCCAGGGCGGCACCTTCGCCGTTGCCATTACCACGGCCGCGTCGCAGGCGACGCAGACCGGAACCGGATTCTCCGGTACGTACACGGATTCCGGTTCGCCGGACGGAGTGACGATCACCGACGGCGCGACGCTCGTCACGGGCCGCGTCACATTGGCCACCGGCGACACGACGGACACGATCGTCGGCAAGTTCAATTCGCTCTTCAGCACGAGCAAGATGCAGCTTTCGGCATCGAATGTGGGCGGACAGTTGGTGATCAAGAGCAACACGTATGGCAGCGCCGCGAAGTTCAATCTCGACTTCGACGCCGGCGACACGCAGCCCGGTACTCAGCTCGGCTTGACGATCGGTCAGACGGCCGGAACGGATGTCGCGGGTACAATAGA
>JBDTAE010000175.1:0-10048 GCA_039924785.1 Gemmatimonadaceae bacterium
CCGAGCGAGAGGTCGACGGTGTTCGATACAAATTGCGGGCCGATGAATTCAAAGCTGGCGTGTGTTTTCAGTCGCGACTGTCCATACAGCCGACTGTACATCGGAAAGGCACTGAATGGATACGCCGCCCTCACGTTGCGTCCGGGTGTGGCCAGACTCGCAACAAATTCTGATGTCACCGCGAACAGCGCCCACGCTGTCGCGATAGAGAGACCTCGAAGGCGTGGTCGTCGGGGCAAAGGGGTGCGTTGGCAGTCGCGCTCCGCCTGTCCGGGCAGCAACCAATTCCAATCAATGAAGACGGCGTAGAGAAGCAGCCAATGCCCGTTGATGGGAATATCATCCCACCTGGACATCATCACGGACAACCCAAGTGTCTCGAAAAAGAACCCGAGGCCGAAAAAGGCCCGGCGGAATGGCCAATGAAAAAACACTAACGAGAGAATCATGGAGCCCTGCGCCATGAGGCTCGCCGCCGCGGCCGCTTTGTACAGCACCACATGATCGGCCACGAACTGGACCAGCGGTGGAGTCACCTTACCAAGGGCGAGCCATTGGATCGAAAGGGTATTTCGCAAATTGTCCGAGTTCCACCAGCGCATGCCGCCGAGCAAGAGCTTGTAGCAGAACGCGTTGAAGAACATCCAGGCGACCATGAACTGCGCCGCGAATACCGGGACGTTACAGTCGGCAATGGAAAGCGGTCGTTGGCGACTACGTTCCGATCGAAGCGCGTCGATCGAGAGCGCACGGCCACACGGGGCCGCCAATAAAGCCAATTGCACTAGTAGAATGACGTTGTACTCGTGGCTCCACGCGGCGGAGTAGGAGAAACTCAACGACGCCAGGAACCAGCTCGAGAGAAAGCTGAGTATCATCATCGGCGCTGTCGCCAATCCGATGAGCGACATCGTCGTGGAAACCAGCGCGACCGTCTGAACACCGTCAATCAACAATGCGCTTGGTGGCGAACGTTGCCACAGCCAGCACAGCACACCAATCGGAGCGTACTGCGAGTCACTCGCGGCGCGCAGCAGGCCCCTGTAGTCAGCGCGAAACAACGGCGAAACGAGCAGTGCTGCCGTGACAGCGATCCTGCATGCGGCGATCGCGGTCGGGTTCGCGGTCGGGTTCGCGGTCGAGGGAGACCGAACACTCCACCTTCGCGCCGCCATCACATAAACGCCGGGCTTTCCCATTTCTTCGTCGTCGCCGACGCGAACAACGCGTCGAGCACAGACATGTTCGCAATCGCGTCCTCCACCGTCACCGGCACGATCCCAACGCCGCGAATCGCGTCGACGAAACGCTCGGCTTGAAGTCGATATTGGTCGGCTGCGGGAATCTCGATCGTCTCCGCTCCGCCGCCGTTGAGGTCGCGGCCGTCGTCGACCACGAGCGTCGTCGGACGATCGGCCGCCGGATTGAATGGAATTTCAACATCGATCCGGCCGCGCGTGCCGAGGATTTGCATTCTCTGATGAAGGGACAGCTGTCCGGCGCAGGAGAACACCGCTTGGCCGTTCGGAAAGCGCAACAATCCCGACGCGAGCCGGTCGACGCCGAAATCAGGATCTCGTTCGATCTGCCCGACCACCTCGAACGGTTCCGCGCCGAACAGCCAGCGCGACATGGTGATTAGGTAGCCCCCAATGTCGAGCAGCGCTCCGCCCCCGTATTCGACCTTGCTTCTCACATCGTTCGGATCGCGCCGATAGTAGCTGAAATGGCCAGTGATTAGTCGCAGCTCGCCGATTCGTCCCGACGCGACGAGCTCGCGCACCCTTTGCCACTGTGGGTGCGTCCGTACCATGATCGCTTCGGCGATCTGCACGCCGTTGCGATCGCGCGCGACGAGTAGCTCACGCGCCTCTTTGGCCGACATCGCGATCGGCTTCTCGCAAAGCACATGTTTGCCGGCGTTCGCGGCGCGAATCGACATCGGGACGTGCAGGTGGTTCGGCAACGGGTTGTAGATCGCGTCGATATCGGGATCGGCAAGCAGCTCGTCGTACGAACCGTACGCCCGGGGAATGCCGAGTTTCGTCGCGGCATTCTGCGCGTCGGTGAGTTGGCGAGACCCGATCGCCACCACTTCGGAGCCGGTGCTCGACTGTATGGCCGGAATCACTTTCGTCAGCCCGATGTTCGCGGTGCTGAGAACTCCCCAACGAATTGGGCGATCTGGTCTGATGTCAGCGGTCATGGTCTCGCAGCCGGTGCATGGCGGAAAACGGCGACGAAGGATAGCGTCCTTCGCGGTCCACACTTTATGTAGGTTGCGCAATGGTTTGGGAAGAGCGTTGGCACCCGCTACGGCGGGAATGGGTCGTTATCTCGTCGCACCGAAATGATCGCCCGTGGTTGGGAGAGACCGTCGACAAATCCCGCCGTCAGGCGCCGGAGTATGATGCGTCATGCTATCTCTGCCCTGGCAACGCGAGGATTTCCGGCGCGACCAACCCGTTGTATACGGGCGTGTTCACATTCGACAACGATCATCCGTCGGTCGGACCAACGGCTCCGCTCGCGCTCGACGCCGCGCCCGGTATTTATCAAAACCGGCCGGCGCAGGGACTGTCGCGCGTTGTGTGCTTCACGCCGCGCCACGATTTGACACTCGCGCAGCTGTCACGCGACGACCTGCTCGCGCTCCTTGGTGAGCTCCAGACGCAGTATCGCGATCTCACCGCGCGCGACGGCATTCGGCACGTGCTCGTGTTCGAGAACAAGGGCGAAGTCGTGGGCGTGAGCAATCCGCATCCGCATTGCCAGATCTATGCGACGAATTTCGTCTTCAAGTCGATCGAGATCGAAGCGGAAGCGTCGCGCGAGTACTTCGCCGGCAAGGGCCGTCCATTGTTTCAAGACATCATTGCTTCGGAAGAATCTGACGGCCGTCGTTTGCTCGTGAGCCGGGGAGGCGCGCTTTCGTTCGTTCCGTACTTCGCGCGATATCCGTACGAAACGTATGTCGCACCGCGCGGCACGCACGCGAGCGTCGCCGACCTGTCGGACAAAGAGCTCGACGATTTCGCCGATGTGCTTCTCGAAACGCTCGTCCGTCTCGAAAACCTGTGGAAGATGCCTCTTCCGCATGTGATGGTGTTTCATCAAGCACCGGTCCGTGGTCCGGTCGGTGAAGCGAACGGCTTTCATTTCCGCATCGAAATTCTGCCGCCGCTCCGAAAGCCAGGTCTACTGAAGTATCTCGCGGGACCCGAGATCGGCGGCGGATGTTTTCTCAACGATACGGCACCCGAAGCAAAGGCCGCGGAATTGCGCGCGTTGTCGAGTGTGCACTACAAGCGAGCGTCCGCGTGAGCGACGCACGACTGCTGCTCGATCCGATTCGCAGGCTTCACGATCGCATTCGTGACGCGGTCGTCGACGCATGCATCGCGCAATCGACCGACGCGCTCGCGACGGTCGATGCCGAGGAGGCGAGCGACACGATTTATCGCATCGATCGCGTGAGTGAGGAAATTCTCATCGACGGGTTGGCGGAGGTCGCGCGCGGGAATCCGATCTGTCTGATGGCGGAAGGACTGTCGGGCGGATCGGTTGTGCTCCCAGCGGGTGCGAACGAAGGGGACTGCGAGTGGCGCATTCTCGTCGATCCGATCGACGGAACGCGCGGGATCATGTATCAAAAGCGCAGCGCATGGATTCTCACGGGCGTCGCGCCGAACCACGGTGCCGGGACGCGGCTCAGCGAGATCGAGATCGCCGTGCAGACGGAGATCCCGCTCGTCAAACAACACCTGTGCGACCAGTTGTGGGCGGTGAAGGGCGAGGGCGCGCATGCCGTGCGGTACAATCGGCTGTCACGTGAAACCACGCCGATCGCGCTGCGTCCGTCTCGCGCGGAAACCATCGCGCACGGGTTCTCGAGCGTGAGCCGGTTTTTTCCTGGTGTGCGCGATGTGCTCGCCGAGATCGATGATGAAATCGTGCGAGCGACGATCGGTGACGCGCCCGCGGGGAAGGCCGCATGCTTCGAGGACCAGTATCTCTCGACCGGTGGACAACTGTACGAGTTGATGGCGGGCCACGATCGATTTATCGCGGACATTCGACCTGTTGTGGAAAGCGTGCGCGCCGCGCGCGGCCTGCCACCGGGCCTGTGTTGTCATCCGTACGACCTCTGCTCGATGCTGGTCGCCCAGGAACTCGGCGTCGAGCTCACGGGTGCGTCAGGCGGGCGGCTCGACGCGCCGTTCGATCTCGAAGCGAATGTGGGTTGGGTCGGCTACGCGAACGCGGCCATCCGCGCGTCGGTGGAACCAGCGCTGCTCGGCGCACTGCGCCGGCGCGGATTGCTCGACGCCTAGGCCTGGCGATCGCAATGCGAATTCGTCGTCTCAACGAAGTCGAACGCGACGGTGACGGGCGATGGTTCCAACCTGCGCTCGATCGTATCGCCGCGATGCGTTCGGATCCGGATGCTCGCGCGCGACGTTTTTTCGATTTTGATAAAGCACTCACGGTTGCGCGTGCTCCCGGCAGACTCGACGTCATGGGCGGAATTGCGGACTACAGCGGCGCGACGGTGCTCCAGCTGCCACTCGATCGATCGACATCGGCGATCGTTCAGCGCAATAGCGACGCTCACGTCGAGGTCGCGACGCGTCGAGGTAATGGTTGGGGGTTCTTCTCGATGCCTTTCGACTCGTTGCGCACGTCCGACTCGTTGCGCACGCTCGGGCTGCGCGACCCGCGGGCGCTCTCGGCGTGGTTCAAGGCGAGACCGCACGAACATTGGGCCGCGTATGTTGTCGGAGTCGTGCAGCGCGTGGTCGACGCAGCGCCCATGCCCCATTCGGACGGCGGGCTGCGGGTCGTCATCGATTCGACAGTTCCCGCCGGCAAAGGCGTGAGCTCGTCGGCTGCGCTCGAGGTTGC
Source organism: Gemmatimonadaceae bacterium (assembly GCA_039924785.1). Classification (GTDB taxonomy): domain Bacteria; phylum Gemmatimonadota; class Gemmatimonadetes; order Gemmatimonadales; family Gemmatimonadaceae; genus JAQBQB01. Next base: position 4,906 of record JBDTAE010000175.1, read on the forward strand.
GGTGATGTCAGCGGTCGCCGCGGCGTACGGCGTCGAGATCGGCGCGGAACAGTCGGCGACTGCGTGCCAGTGGGTTGAGAATCACATTGTCGGTGCGCCGTGCGGAATCATGGATCAGATGACGTCGGCCTGCGGCGTCGCCGACCGTTTACTGCGTCTCAAATGCCAGCCGGACCGAATCGAAGGCAATTTAGAGATTCCTAGTGGATTCCAGTTTTTTGGAATCGACTCCGGCGTGCGCCACGCGGTCACCGGCGCCGACTACGGAACGGTGCGGACGGCGGCGTTCATGGGATATCGGATCATCGCGGACGCCGCCGGTCTGACCGCGACCGAGAACGGCGGTCGCATTCAGGTCGAGGACCCGAACTGGAACGGGTATTTGGCGAACCTGTCACCCGGGGAGTTCGATGCGACGTACCGATCGCTCTTGCCGGAGACGTTACGCGGCTCAGAGTTCCTTGCGCGGTACGGCGGAACGACTGACACAGTCACTCACGTGTTGGCCGATCGCGAGTATCCGGTGCGCAACGCCACCGCACACCCGATTTACGAGCAGGATCGCGTTATCCGGTTCACCGGGCTGCTCGCCGAACTCTCCGACCGTCGCGCCGCGGCGTCCGAGCTTGGTGCTCTGATGTACGAATCGCACGCAAGCTACAGCGCCTGCGGACTCGGCAGCGATGGCACCGATCGCCTCGTGGAAATGATTGCTGCGGAGGGCGCGCGTCGCGGACTGTTCGGCGCGAAGATTACGGGCGGCGGAAGCGGCGGGACCGTCGCAGTACTCGCGGATGCGAGTGCGCTGCCTGTCGTCGCCGGAATTTCGAACCGCTATAGCAAAGAAACGGGGCGCGACTCCGAAGTGTTCGCGGCGTCGGGCCCCGGCGCTGATCAAACGGGGGTTCTTATTCTGGAATGAAAGTTCCTCATCTCAGGTGCGAAGCGCGGCGAGAGCCCTCGTCCACTTCAGCAATTCGTCGAGCATCGCCGCTGACGCTTTCTCCTGGACTTCGCCGGGGTTGAACTTGCCGGTCTCCTTGTCGATGTGTTGGGCGAAGAACGGGATCGCAACGCTCTCGAACATCGGCATGATCTTGAGCGCCGTCAGCGTGCTCTTCGTCATCTCGGCGCCGCGTAGACCAGCGGACACACCGCCGTAGCTCACAAGGCCGGCCGCTTTGTAGCTCCACTCCTTGACCAGGTACTGCAAAGCGTTCGTGAGCGATGCAGGCGCGCTGAAATCGTACTCCGGTGTGACGAAGACGTATGCATCGGCACGCGAGACGGTCGCGCTCCACTGTTTGGTGTGCTCGTGCTGGTACTGCTGGAGCCGCGGATGATGCGGCTCGTCGAGCAGCGGCAGGTTTACCGCGGCGAGGTCGATGAACTCGACGTTGAACTTTCCGTGCGTCGTCGCTTGTTGCACGAACCAGTTGGCGACTGCCGGACCTTTGCGCCCGTCGCGCGTTGCGGCAAGAATGATCTGCAGATTGAACATGGCATTACTCCGGAGAAGACGCCGACACACGTCGTAGTGTACGGACGCGTGCCAGAGCGCCGGCGAAATGACGCATGCGCACCCGATCGTCATTCGACGTGCAGATCTCAGGGGGCGCGGTAAATCGTGATCGAGGTGTCGTCCAACGTGCGCTGAACCGCGCCCTGTGGAATGACGTGTACTGTTGCGTGCTCCACCGCGAGAACGCGCGCAAAGTGGGTCGCGTGCCACGACTCGATGACGCGATCGAGCATCCGTGACTCGTACGGCGGATCGACGAACGCAATGTCGTAACTGTTCTTCACCAGCGCGGCGGCGAACGGCAACGCGTCGCGTTTGAATACGCGCGTGCGCTCGCGAAGCCGCAGCTTGGCGATGTTCGCCTTCAATGCATGAAGGCTCGACGGACGCGTCTCAACGAAATCGGCGCTGATTGCGCCGCGCGAAATCGCCTCGAGGCCGAGCGCGCCCGTGCCAGCGAAAAGATCGAGCACGCGTGCTTTGTCGACATCGGTGCCGAGCATGTCCAACAACTCGGCGCGAACTGCTTCTGCTGTGGGGCGAACGCGGGAGTCTGAGGGCGGCGTCAGGTTGCGCCCACCGAACTTCCCCGCGACGATCCTCATGTGCCGATCGCGTCTTTACCGATGATCGCGAGATCGTCAGCGCCGTGTCCTTCGGCGATCAAATCATCCATGCGCTTTGCGATCGCGGGCAACACCGACAGCGGACGCGTTCCGGCGGCTTCCATCATCAACCGAACGTCTTTTCGCGCCATGGTGAGCTCGAAGCTCGGCGCATAGTTTCGCGAGGCCATCGCTTTGCCGCGGCCGTTGATGACGCCGGCGACGTTAAAGAACTCTGATACTCGAAGCACATCGACCGGATCGAGGTCGGACGCACTCGCGATCGACAGCACGTCGGAGACGAGGCCGGAAATGCCGATGATGAACGCATTGCCCGAAAGCTTGAACACCGCGGCCGCGTCCGGACGTTCTCCGAGGTACTCCACGCGCTGTGCCATTCGTGCCAGCTCGGTGTGAACGGCGTCGAACAACGTTCTCGGCCCCGAAGAGAGAATGGTCCCTTGCGTCTGTCGCGCCGCGGCGGGACCGATGAACACCGGACAGTGCAGATACTTCACGCCTTCGGAGTTCAACGTCTTCGACCGCACGGCGGTCAGCGCGGGTTGATTCGTCGTATGATCGACGATGATGGCGTTCGGGTCGAGCGCTGAGCGAAACGCGGCGATGGTCTCGTCGACGACGGCATCGTCCTTGAGCACAAGGTGAACGCGTGTCGCGCCACGCACCGCGTCCGCGGGCGTCTCGGCGACTTTGACGCCGAATTGCTCGAGCGCGCGGGCTTTGTCGATCGTGCGATTCCACGCAACGATCTGGTCGCCGCGCTTCGCGGCGGCTTCGATGAGGGCGCTGCCGAGCAGGCCCGTTCCGAGAAAGGCGATGTGAGTCATGAATGAAACCTACGAGGGGAGGTAGCGGCCGCTCCCCTGCCGGCTGCCGCGCCGGGTTGCGTCGAGCCCCGCCACGTCGCAACGTTGCCGCTCCCCGCCGTCGAGGTCGCATTCTGATGATTCGTCTGCTGAAACCGCTGTCGCTTGGCTTGGCCGCCGCGTTGGTCGTCGTGGCGACCGCGGAGCTTTTCCCTCGTCAACAGATTGCGCCGGCCGATCTCGTGTTGATCAACGGCAACGTCCTCACGGTCGACGCGGGCGATCGAATTGCACAGGCGATTGCGATTCACGGCGATAAAATCGTCGGAGTCGGAACGACCGCGGAGATGCGGTCGTTCATCGGTCCGTTAACGCGGCAGATCGATCTCAAGGGGCTGACGGTAACGCCCGGGCTGCTCGACGCGCACGCGCATTTCTCGTCCGGTGGCGTGAGTCGTCTGTTCGGACTCGACCTCTCGTATCCTGAGGTCAAGAATATGGCCGACGTTGCGCGAAAGGTCGGCGCGCGGGTCGCGCGCGCGGCGCCGGGCGACTGGATCACCGGCGAGGGATGGGACGAAGGCAAGCTCGATGAGCATCGATACATTCGCGCGGCGGATCTCGACGCGGTGTCGCCGAACAACCCCGTCTACCTTACGCAGACCACCGGGCACTACGGGGTCGCGAACTCGCTCGCTTTAAAGTTGTCTAACGTCACGAAGGAGACGAAAGATCCCGCCGGCGGAACGATCGATCGCTATCCTGACGGCACACCGACGGGCGTGATGAAGGAAGGAGCGCAGAGCCTCATCCGTCGCGGCCGCGGGCCGGCGCGTCCGGCGGACGCAGCCGAGCAGGGCATTCGCGAGCTCGCCAAAGCGTTCAATGCCGAGGGGATGACCGGGGCGAAGGATCCCGCGATTCAGCAGCCGGCGTGGGACGCTTACAAACGCGTGATGGAAAGCGGCGGACTCAGTGTGAGGATCTTTGCACTGTGGCGCGCGGGGTCTAGTCCTGGCGCGGCACCAGCGCTCATCTCGCGGATCGCGCCGTTCACGAAGCCATATCAGTCCACCGGCGACGATCATCTCATCTCCGGCGGCGTGAAGCTGTATATCGACGGCAGCGGCGGCGCGCGCACCGCATGGCTCTACGACGAATGGAACAAAGACCTCACGAGCGTTGATAGCGGCAACCGCGGCTATCCAACGTCGAGCCCCGATTCCATCCGCGCGATGATCAAACTATTTCACAACGCCGGTCTTCACGTTGCGGTGCATTCGATCGGCGATCGCGCCATCGATTGGGTGGTCGACAGCTACGCTGAGGCGGAGAAGGAAAATCCGATCCCCGGTCTTCGTCACGCGATCATTCACGCGAACATTCCGAGCGATCATGCAATTTCTGTCATGGCTGATCTACAGAAGCGATACGACGCAGGCTATCCCGAACCGTCGGCCAGCTTCATGTGGTGGCTCGGAGACACCTACGCGGCGAACTTCGGCACGGCGCGATCACGAAGGTTGAATCCGTTCAAGACGTATCTCGACAAGGGCATGATCTGGGCAAACGGGTCGGATTTCACGGTGACGCCCTTTCCCGCGCGCTATGCGATCTGGAGTGCCGTCGCGCGCGAGCCGCTCCTCGGCACGCATGGCAAACAGCCCTTCGGCAGCGCGGAGTCGGTGGATGTGCACACCGCACTGCGCGCCGTCACGATCTGGGCCGCGCACCAGATGTTCCTCGAGAAGAAGATCGGCTCGATCGAGGTTGGAAAGTACGCCGACCTCGCCGTCTGGGATCGCGATCTGTACACGGTTCCTACCGCGCAGTTAAAAGATCTTCAATGCCAGATGACGGTCTTCAACGGCAAGATCGTTTACGAACGAAAGCAAGGCCGCTGATTGGACTAGTCCCAACACACAAACGCAAACAGCAGCGGCCACCCGCACGAACCTTCGTCAATCCCCTTTTCCGAGACAATCGATGGAAAGACGCGAATTCGTCGCATCATCCGTACTTGGCTCCGTCGGATTTCTCGCTGGGGCCCGTCCAGCAATCGCCGAAGCCCAACCACGCACTGAGACGAGCATCATGACCGACACCCCGGCCGCCGCGACGCGCAAGATTCTCATCGCCGGCGGAAACTTCAACACGACCTACATTCGCTACATGGCGACGCTGACTGG
>JBDTAE010000176.1:0-7136 GCA_039924785.1 Gemmatimonadaceae bacterium
GGATTGTCAGTCTTGTACACGGTGCCACGAAACAGCGCGACGATGTCGCCCGGATCGCGGCGCACTGCGACTCGAAAGAACGCGAGTCGAGTCGATCCACTCTCCTGCTCCGCCTCGGCCGTGAGGACGTCGCCTTCGACAACCTTCTTCGGATAGGTCATCGAGTTCTCGATGCTCACCGTCACGCGGCCGTGGGTATTGGACGCAAAGGCGAGCGCGCTATCGGCGAGCGAGAACGTCACGCCGCCGTGGCACACGCCAAACCCGTTGAGCATGTCCTTGCGAACGCGCATGCGAACAGTCGCGGCGTTCGGATGAACCTCCACGATCTCCATACCGAACTGCCGGCTGAGCTCATCTTTCGCCATCATCGCCGCAGTCACGCGTTCGGCGAGTGCCTGGTCGTCCGCAGTGGTCACGCGAAGAACTGCCGACCGTCGCGCACCATGCGGCGAAGCATCGGGCTTGGACGATATCGATCTTCGCCGTATTCGTTTTGCAGTGACTCCATACGTTCGAGCACAGTGGCCAACCCGATCTCATTGCCCCATGCCAAAAGACCCTTGGGGTAATTTACGCCCTTGGTCATAGCGAGTTCGACGTCGGAGGCTGACGCGACCCGCATGTGAACGGCGTCGACCGCTTCATTGATCAGCATGGTAAGCACACGATCGAGCACCGTTTTGCCGACGGTCACGTCCTTCGTCGGCTCGGGCGCCACCGCGCCGGCTAGATAGTCGTAGTAGCCCCGACCCGATTTCTTCCCGAAGAACCCCGCTTCGGTGAGACGACGCTGGGTGAGCGACGGGCGATAGCGTGGATCGTAGAACATCGCTTCGAAGACCGACCGCGTGACCGCGTAATTCACGTCGTTGCCGATGAAGTCCATGAGCTCGAACGGACCCATGCGGAACCCGCCGAGCTCTTTCATCGCCCAGTCGATCGACGGCACGTCGGCGATTCCCTCCTCGAGAATGCGGATGGACTCGCCGTAATAGGGTCGTGCGATCCGATTGACGATGAACCCCGGCGTGTCGCTCGCGCGCACGGGACGTTTCTTCCACTGCTTCATCAACTCGAACGCCGCGTTGGCGACGCCTGGCTCCGTGCCCAACCAGCCGACGATCTCGACAAGCGGCATCAACGGCGCCGGATTGAAGAAATGAACTCCGACGACGCGCCCCGGCTCCGCGCACGCCGACGCAACCGACGCCACCGACAGCGACGACGTGTTCGTCGCGAGAATAGCGGTTGGCGCGAGTTTGCTCGCGAGCGCGCGAAACAAATTTTGCTTCGCGCTAAGATCTTCGACGATCGCCTCGATGACGAGACCGCAGTCGGCGAACGCGTTCACGTCGTCGCCAAGCGCGGAATCATGCGCCGTGATTCGAGCGACGAGCGCACTGGCCGCGTCGCGCTCGATACGGCCCTTTCCAACTTCGCGATCCATCACCGACGCAATGCCGGCTCTTGCTTTCCCCGCCGCCCCTGCGCGCGCGTCAGCGAGCACGACTCGGTGACCTGCCGCGGCTGCGACCTGCGCGATTCCAGCACCCATCGCACCAGAGCCGACGACGCCGACGATTGTTCCAGTATTTATGCTCACGGCTACCGCCCCGTGAACACAGGCTTTCGTTTTTCGATGAAGGCGTTGACGCCCTCTGAATAATCCGCGGTGCCGCCGGCTTCTCGTTGCAGTTGTTCCTCGACGTCGAGCTGCGCCCGAATATCGATGCCGAGCGATTTGTTGAAGCCGCGTTTGATGAGACCGAGAGCGCGGGTCGGTTGCGTCGCGAGCTGGCGCGCGGTCCCGATTGCCGTCTCGAGGAGTGCCGCCGGCTCCGTCACCATATAAACGAGGCCCCACTCGCGCGCTTGCTCGGCGGACATCTTCTCGGCGAGCATCGTCATGATCGCGGCGCGATGGAGTCCAACGATGCGCGGCAGAATGAACGTGCCACCGCTGTCTGGAATCACGCCGATCTTAGCGAAGGACTGAATGAAGGTGGCCGATGACGCCGCGAATACGATATCACAGGCATAGGCCAGGTTGGCCCCCGCGCCGGCCGCTACACCGTTCACCGCGCAGATCACCGGCTTCTCGAGCGTGCGAATCGAAAGGACGATCGGGTTGTAGACGTCGCGCACGATGTCGCCCAAGTCCGGGCGTGGCCCGTCACGCGGAACCGCCTCGGCGAGGTCCTGCCCCGCGCAGAAACCGCGGCCCGCGCCCGTCAGCACCACCGCGCGAATCCGCTCGTCCTGCGCCGCCATTCGCAGCGTGTCGCGCAGTTCCGCGCCCATCGCGCGAGTGAAGCTGTTGAGGACGTCGGGGCGATTCAGCGTAATGGTCGCGACGCCCAGATCGGTCGTAGCATCGAAAAGAATATCAGTCATGCGTGCTCTCGTGTTGCGGTGAGGACTGCCGACGGCGGAAGATAGCCGCCCGCGCGTTGCCCCCGGCAGTGTTTTGACGCTGGCTTCACCACGAGTATTCGGACAGATTACAGCGCGTGACGACCGTTCCCGCTCCTCGCGGCCAACAGGCCCGCAAACAGAAACCGAGCGCTCAACCGAGCGCTGAATCTTCGCCCGATGCACGCTTTGCGTGGCGGCGAATCGCGTACGACGCGTTGATGTCGCGCGCGCTCGACGACGTCGAGGAGACAACGAACAAGAACAAAGCGACTACGCCCCGCGACCAACTGGTGTTGTACCAGTTCTCAGCGCGCGGTCACGAGGTGGCGCAAGTCATCCTCGGATCGTTGCTCGAGCACCAGCACGACTCCGCGAGCGCGTACTATCGCTCCCGCCCGCTGCTGCTCGCGCTAGGGCTCACCGCCGACGACGCGCTCGCGAGCCCGCTTGGCCGAGCTGGCGGCTTCAGCGATGGGCGCGACATCGGCGTCGTCTGCAATCTGCCGAATCGCAACGGACCCGTCGTGTTGCCCATGTCGGGCGATGTGGGCTCGCAGTACACGCCGTCCGCCGGTTGGGCGCAAGCGATTCAGTATCACAGCGGGACGCTCGGCGAGTCCGAGTGGAATCGTGCGATCAGCGTGGTGCTCGGCGGCGACGCGTCGGTGGCGACGAACGGCTTTTGGTCGGCGCTCACGATGGCGACGACCCTCAGGCTTCCGATGCTCTTCTACATCGAAGACAATGGGTTGGGTATCTCGGTGCGCGGGGACATGCAGACACCGGGCTCCGACATCACGAAGAATCTCGCGTCGTTCGGGAATTTGTTCCTGCGCAATGGCGACGGGACGAATCCGGGTGAAAGCGCGCGACTGTTGGCGGAATGCGTCGACTACGTTCGCGGCGGTGATGGCCCCGCGCTCGTTCGACTGACCGTTCCGCGCCTTTGCAGCCACTCTGGGCCGGACAATCAGCGCGGCTACCGCACCGACGACGAGATCGCCGCGGACGTTGCGCGCGATCCGCTGCCGAGACTGCGCGCGCATCTCGTGCCGGTGTTGATGACCGATGTCGAGTGGACCGACTTGGAGGCGACGGTTCAACGCGACATGCAGGCCGCGTTGGCCGCCGCACGTGCGCGTCCGGTTCCGGATCCGTCGACGGTTGCTCGCTGGGTGTACGCCGACGACTCGGACGATTCACCGGAAGCCTTCGGCGGACTCACGCGCCGGGAACGCGCGTCGCTTGGCGGCACCGAGACGCCGTCGGAAGACGGAGCCACGGTTCGATTCGCGGAAGCGGTTCGTCGCACGTTGCGGCACGAGCTCGAGGTCAATCCGAAGGTGCTCGTGTTCGGCGAGGATGTAGGTCGGAAAGGTGGCGTGCATCTCGTGACCGAAGGGTTGCAGAAGCAGTTCGGCAGCGGACGGGTGTTCGATACGAGCCTGAGCGAAGAAGGCATCATTGGCCGCGCCGTGGGCATGGCGATTTCGGGATTGATGCCTGTTACAGAAATTCAATTTAGGAAATATGCTGATCCGGCGACTGAGCAGCTGAACAATTGCGGGACGCTTCGCTGGAGAACGGCGAATCGCTTTGCGTCGCCGATCGTGGTGCGGATGCCGGGCGGTTTTGGAAAGGACGTCGGCGACCCGTGGCACAGCTTGAGCGACGAGGTTCGTTTCGCGCATGCCTACGGATGGCAGGTCGCCATGCCGTCGAACGCGGCGGACGCGGTTGGGTTGCTGCGATCGGCGATGCGCAGTCCGAATCCGTCGATCTTTTTCGAGCATCGGTCGTTGTTGATGACCAGCGACGGCAGCGCGCGCTATCCTGGCGACGACTACGTCGTTCCGTTCGGAAAGGCCACCGTGCTGCGCGAGGGCGATGACATTACCGTCGTCAGTTGGGGCGCAATGGTGCATCGCTGCGTTGAGGCGGTCGAGCAGTTCGCTGGGCGCGTAGAGCTCATCGATCTTCGGTCGATTGCGCCGTGGGATCGGGAGTGCGTGCTCGCGTCGGTCGAGAAGACGGGTCGGTGCGTGATCGTTCATGAGGATAGTCTCACGGCCGGATTCGGCGCCGAGATTTCCGCGACGATCGCGAAGGATGCATTCTGGTATCTCGATGCGCCAGTGGAGCGCGTGGCTGTGGAGGACATTCCGATGCCGTACCATCCGGTGCTGTTGGACGCGGTGCTTCCGACCGTCGAGAGGATTGCCGCGGCGATCGATCGCACGCTGAGCGCCTAAACGGCACTCGGTCGTCGACGCGCATGCAAGCCGTCGCGATCGACCAGACCATCGTTCGAGCGGCGACGCGCGCTAGTCAGTCAGGGTGACACGGACCGCTGGTGGCCCCGCCCTAGTTCGGAAGAACATCGCGCTAGCGCCGGCATCCGGAAACATCTCGCGGTATCGCTCCGACCAGCCGGCGCAAAACGCCTCCGCGATTTCCGAACGAACCAGCGCATACACGCTGCCTCCGAAACCGGCGCCGAACGCCGAGGCTGCGGTCGCGCCGTTCAGCCGCGCATCGCGCGCGAGCCAAATCGTCACGGGAATTTGATTGCCAAGGTCTCGCTCCGCCGCCAACTGCGATCGGTCAACGACAGCACCGAGTTGAAGTAACGCACCGTCGGAAAGCGCGAACCCCGCTTGCGGAATCAACTCCGTTTCGAGATGAAATTGCCTCACACGCGCCATGAGCCACCGCGCGTCGTCGCGCGACAGACCGCCGGCGGAAACGAGCGCGGGATCATCGTTCACCTCGTCGGCGATGATGCGCCGCATTTCCCCGATCGCGCCGCGCGAGGAATCCAATGCCACGGCAAGCGTTGCATCGCTACGACCGGTGGTCCGATTCCAGAGTTCCAGAGCACGGACGACGGCGAGCGACGCGCGGTTGTAGGCATCGCGAGCCGCCCCAATCTTCTCAGCGACGATACCGCTCGATGCGATTACGAATTCGTGATCCGGCGGCAACGGAAACCGCGCCTGAAAGCGTACGGGGCAAAAGCCGTAGTCAACGAGCGAGTCTCGAGTGGAGCACAGAATGGCCGTGTGATCTTCGCTTCCACCGAACGTGCCGACACCGGCGGCGGCGGCAAGCTCGCCGAAGTCACGGCCGTTCTCGACCGCGCCGAGATACCCGGCGAGGTCTTCCGCGGTGTGGATGTTGCGAGAATACTCACGCCGGTTTGCTAGATCGTTGATCCGAGAGAGCGCAAGAAACGTCGCGACAACCAACGCGCTGGAACTGCTCAATCCCGACGCCAGCGGCAGGTCGCTCACGAACGCGATATCGGCGCCCACAAGCGGTTCGCCGAAGTTGAGCGCGATGCGTCGCGCGACGGCGGCCGGATACGTCGACCAATGGCCAGCGGTCGATTCTGAGTCGGCGTCAATCGCCGTGTCGACGATATCGGCCGGCCGAGCCGCGTCAACGATGCGTAGGCGACGATCTGGGCGCGCAATTGCAAGAAGACAGATTCCCCGCTCAACCGTGCAAAGAAGACTATGCCCGCCCGCGTAATCGGTGTGCTTTCCAAGAAACTCGATGCGACCCGGCACCCAGTACGCGTCGGGTGTGGGCGACGTCGACTCTCCCGCACGAAGCGCATCCAGCGCAGCACGCGCTCGGGCGAAAAGCCGAGCCTTCTCTTCCGCCGCACTTTCGCTCAACCCAATCGCGCGCAGCGCAGCAACGTTCGCCGAGGTCAGAGTCGGACCTCAACGCTGCTGAGGCGAGCGGCAACGCGGGGCACGTCGCCTTGGCGCGACAAATCCAGCACCGACGCATCCGCCGGAACCATCGTGATTCGCGTGCCCAGGATGTCGATCGCGTACTGAATCGCGACTGGCAGCTCGAACTCACCGCGCGACGACGCTGGCACCTCGCGGCACGCCCGAAATATGTCGGACGTCAACCGCCAGCAGTTCATGCTGACCACAGCATCTGCGCCGTACGTCGCGGCGACGGTGGCATCGGGCTTTTCGACGATTCGCCGGAGCGTGCCGTCGTCATTGATGTCGAGGAACGCGTAGGCGGCTACTCGTTCGACGGGAATATCGCCGTTGCGAATCAGCCCCTGCCGAGAGAAGGCAACTCCCGCGGTACCGGGCGCGTTGCGAAGGCGACGAAGCACGTCGGCGGGATAGTAGTTGTCGGCATTCAGAACCACGAACGGCTCACCGGCCGAGAACTCCTCGGCCGCGAGCACGGCGTCGGCGGTTCCGATCGGTTCGGCCTGAACGACATATGAGATTTTGAAACGCAACGGCGAGCGCTCGTGCGAGTAGTGGTCACGAATCGCCGAGTGCTCCGGTGCCACCACGATGCAGATTTCGGTGAACCCGGCATCCGCCAAGCCGTTGAGCACATAGTCGAGGAACGGACGGCCTACCGGAATCATCGCCTTGTCGCCGGCCGCTGCCGCCGCGCGCTGGTCTGGCGCGAGCGCAACCGAGTCGTCGCCCTCGCGCATTCGCGTTCCCAAACCACGCGCGAGGATGACGGCTTTCGTGCACGGCATCGCGCCCGCGAGCGCCGAGGTTTCGCTCCCGACAAGTTCCGGGTCGACGGACCATGCGCGTTGGACCACTCGGAACAGCACGAGGCCGCTCACCACGAACACGACGACCCAGACGGACGCTTGGGTCGTTTTGCCATAGATGAAGCTGCCGGTGCCGAACAGTCCTGCGTACACGAACGTCACG
>JBDTAE010000177.1:0-5785 GCA_039924785.1 Gemmatimonadaceae bacterium
CGCGATGCGGCAGATGAAGACCGTGCGCGCTTGATCTTTTTCGCCCTTTGAGTTTTGAGTTTCGAGTTTTGAGTTAGTGCCGACGCGCGGTCGAGTGCGAGCGGGTACCCTCCACGCGACCTGGCAATACTGCCGATACTGCTTGGCAGTATTGCCACCGGCTCGCGCTGCGGGCACCCGCACGCACTCGCCAACAGCCTTCTTTACCACTCAGAAACCTTTTCCCGACGCGCCCCGTCCGCGGTCGCGCGCGCACTTGTCGCGCGCCGCAGGTTGACGTGCTCCTCCACTACTCGTATGTCGACGCGGTGGCGCAAGCGCGCGAGATAGCGAATTAGCGTCTCGAGCGAAAAGCGCGCGAGCTTGCCCCGCCTGATCTCCGACACGCGCGCGCGATCGGTACGCAGAAGGGCGGCGATGTCGTCGGCATTCCAGCCGGTAACCAGGCCCGCGAGCTCTCGCCCGAGTTGTTCTTTGAGCGCGGGAATAGGGTCGCGATTTGCCATGACCGCATTATTACGCGATGCGCCTACGTTGCGTCATCGAATTGACGCGAACCGTACCCCCGCGTGGCGGAAGATGCTGTCAGAGCGCGAGCCGGTGGCAATACTGCCGGGCCGTATCGGCAGTATTGCCAGGTCGCGCGGCGACAGCATCTTCTGCCACGCGGCCACATCGGGGCCGTCCGGGCGAACTCAGTACTCAAGACTTCCTAGGCAAAGCCAGAGCGCAATCTGGACGAACGCAGCGAGAGTATGGACTACACACGGCCGGACACAAACGCGATCATCGGCGCCCTCCTTCGCGATCTAGCGGGAGTCCAGACCGCGAAGCAGAGCGGCATGGGGTACAAGCGCGCCGCGCACATGGTCCTCGGGCTCGACCTTCCGATCGAGTCACTCGTGCTCGCCGACGGCTCGCTTCAGAAAATTCCGAACGTCGGTCCGAAGTCGGAGATCGTGATCCTCGAAGTTCTGCGGACGGGCGAGTCGGAAACCGTCGAGCGAGCGGTGACAGAGAGCGGTAAAGCCGACAACGTCGCGGCGAGTCGCTCGTTTCGAGAACACTACTTGAGCCGCGCGCAGGTGGTTGCGGCACTGAACGACTCCGCGCTGTCCGGTCCGACGCTTGGCGATTATCGCGGCGACCTCCAACTACACTCCACCTTCAGCGACGGAACACAAACACTCGACGAGCTCGTCGCCACCGCGATCGCGCGCGGATACGAGTTCTGCGGCATCACCGACCACTCCCACGGCCTGCCGATCGCCGGCGGTATGTCGATGGCAAGACTCGCCGAGCAGCACGTGGAGATCGATCGGATCAACCGGGCGCACGACGGACGCTTTCGTTTGATCAAAGGCATCGAAGCGAACATTCGGCCCGATGGCTCGATCGATATGAGCGCGGAAGAATTGACACAGCTCGAATACGTGCTCGTCGCGCCACACTCGGCTCTGCGATCCGACGAGGATCAAACGCGCCGCATGGTTGCGGCAATCATGACGCCCGGCGTGCACGTACTCGGACATCCACGCGGACGACAGTACGGCACACGCGGCGGAATTCAGGCGGATTGGGAGCTTGTCTTCTACGCCGCGGCGCAAGCCGGTGTGGCCGTCGAGATCGACGGCGACCCCGCGCGACAGGATTTGGATTTTCTGATGGTCAAACGCGCGCTCGACGTCGGGTGCCTGATTGCGCTCGACAGTGACGCGCATTCACCGGTCGAGTTACGGCACGCGGAGTTCGCGATCGCACATGCGCGACTCGCCGGCGTTCCCGTCGATCGCATCATCAACTGTTGGCCGACGGATCGCTTCCTTGACTGGCTCGCGTCGCGCCGTCCGTCGTGAGTTCCGAGAACGGCGGTGCGCGTCACGCCCCCCGCCCGTCTCCGTCGTTCGCCGCGGTGGCGTGTCGTTCGACGACGATGGACGTCACCGTGTCCCACGAATTGCGAATGCCGATGAGCACGAGGAGCAAACACGCTGGCCCTCAGCCTCTCAACTCGGTACGTTTCTCGTTTCCCTCCGCCAGCCGCCTCCGACATGAGCATTCTGGAATCACAGTTCTTCAAGCCCGCCCTTCTGGGAGCCCTCGCGATTCCATTGCTCGCGTACGACTTCTCCACCGTGAACTGGCTCGTCGCCCTCCGACCCATCGACCTGAGCCAGCCCGCCATGGTGACCGACACGTTTCACGTCCCGCGAAACGGTCCGTACCTCATGGAGCTTGGCATCGCGGGCAAGGCCGACGACTGTATTTGGGGCGTCACCGGAGCGATATGCGAAAATACTCATCGCGAGCTCGACGCCAACTGGACGGTCTCCGACGGCGAACGGGTCGTGCTCGAGGGGCATTCTTCGGCCGGCTTCCCAGGCACGTGGACCACGGAGGAAGGCAGCAGTGGCGTTGCGCTTGGGAGCTTCGACGCGGTGACCGGAAAGCGCTATGACCTTTCCATCGTCGTGAACTCCGCCGCGCCAGATCTCGCGAAGTTGAAGCCGCGGGTCACGGTCGAAGCCGGCCAGAAACTGCGGGATGCCGATCTCGTAAAGCACGCGGTCGCGTTCGTCATTGCAATGCTGGTATTAGTGGGCTCGATCGTCGTCGCACAACGAAGCGCCCGCAAACGCGCGGCCGAAGCACGGTAGCGAACGCATCTTGCATGTGTAGCACTCTCGATTCGACAATTCAGCCGAGGATCGAGATGACAAGAACCCGCTCGCTCGCCGTTGTTGTCGCGACCGCCATCATCGCCGTTTCTCATATTGCGCGCGCCCAGGCTGGCATCTCCGTAGGCGTTGGCGGCGGCGTGGTTGGATCGACCGAGTCATCGTTGTCCGACGGAAAGTCCGGCGCGATAGGAATGGTAGCCGTGACCAAATCGCTGCTGCCATTGCTCGGCCTCGGCGCCCAAGTCGACTTCTTGCGGCGCAGTTCCTCGAACACCGTGTTCGGAACCGGCTTCGTAAAACTCAGCCTTCCCGTTTTGCCCTTCAGTGTGAAGCTCGGCGCAGGCTTCGGCAGCGGCGATCCCGATGGAAACGGGTCGATCAGCGGCGCGGCAGGATTGATCGGATTGACGCACGACATCACACTGCCCGCAGCCCCGATTGCATTTACGGTCTTCGGCAACGCACTGCTCGCGCACGGTTCGTCGCGGTATCTTCAGATGGCCGACATTGGTCTGGCGCTGACCTTGAAGTAGAGTTTATAGTTCACTAATTCCCGTCTGGCGTGCTACGATTCGTCCGATTCCCTCGCAATTTCGGAGAGCTCGAAGGCCAGTTCGGCGCCCCGAGCGCGCTCATCGGACAAAGACCTATCGCGGTGCTCGCTGCGCCGTGAGCTTGTTCAGCTCCACCGCGTACATCGATGCCGTTCCACGATCGCCGGCCGCTTGCGCCGCCACCATCGCGCCGTAGAGCGCACGGTAGCGATTCGGTTCTTTGCTCAACGTGGCTCTGTACTGCGCAAGCGCGGCCGCCGGTTTGCGAAGATCCATCATCATATCGCCGAATAACTCGTGGGCGGGCGCGAGCGGTCCCGGAGTTACGACGCTTTTCTCAGTCGCATCCTCACGCGTCGCCGCCTCGAGCATTCCCGAGAGCGCTTCCGTCTTTCGGCCCGCCGCGAAGTCGATCCACGCCCGCGCCTCCAGTTCCTCGATCGCAACTTGTTCCGACCAATAGGCATCGTTCCGTGCCTTGAGCCGCTCACGAATGGCGAGAAGCGAATCCGCCGACGCGCGAGCGAGTGTCATCTTCCCCGTATGCGATGCGCCTAGCGAAACGGCGAGATACGTCATTGCGTCTGCGTACGGAAAGGGGGTCGACGCCGGCCGAAGCGCCGCGGCTTCACTCCACGCGCGCCGCTCGAGCGCATACCGCGCCGGAATTGCCGCGAGTGCGAACACCCCCGCTGCGCCGGGAGCAGCTCCGCTGATCGCATTCGCGTCGAACCCTTTCGCGAGTTTTGGCAATCCGAGCAACAGCGCATGCGCCGCGGAATCGCGATGCAGCTGCAAATACGCGTACATCGCGTAATCAGACGCATGCAGCGCCTCGGCGATTGCCCCCGCCGCGCGCGCCGCCGCGATGGACTTCAGGTTTGTGGCGATCGACGCCTGCCATTGCCCGGTTCGCGTAAACGTGTGCGACGGCATGTGCAACGCGTGCGCGGCCGACGGCGCGATATCGGCATATCGCGTTGCGGCGGACTCGGCGCGCGACGCGAGCGCGGGCGAGTCGTACGCATGAATGATGTAGTGCGCGAGCCCCGGATGACTCGGCTGCTTCGCCCAGAGCGCCTCGAGCGTCGCGCCGGCTTCGAGCTGACTCGCATACGTCTTGTCGGTCGGCGATGCGGCAGCGACGAGGGCAATAGCGTGAAAGATCTTCGCTTCCGTGTCCGCCGGCTGCGCGGCCACGAGCAATCGCATCGCCTTCTCATATGCAACAACGCGCGCTCCCTGCGGCGTATGCTCGTAGTCGGCGTACAATACCGACACCGCCGCTGCGTACTCGCGCTCGCGATCAGTCGTGCCGGCTGACTCCGCGGATCGCACGGCGGCGATCGCTGCGACTCGCCCCGGTTCGAGCGTCACTGCGCCGCGTTCGCCTGGCGCCATCGGATTTCCCCAGCGGCTCAGTGCAATCCCCCACCTCGCCATCGCGCAAGTCGAGTCACCGGCGAGTACTTCGTTGAACGTCCGAATCGATTCAGCAAACTCAAACGAATGCAACAGCGCCACGCCGCGATCGAAGGTCGGCGCCGTACTCGGCGCGCACGACGTCGCGAAATGGACCGTCCCGAGCCGCGGCAGAGAAGTAGCTGTATGTGAGTGTTCTTGACCGAACGCGGTTCGCGCCATGACGGCTACAGCCGCGACGGCGATATTGCGCGAGCGAATCTTCATATCGACCCGACATGGCGAACCCGCTCCAACCGAACCCCAAGCCCGATCATTCGCGCCGCCAGGCGACGCAGAACCGGAATGTGCGCAATGAACTCGATCGGCTTCACGTTGATGCGCGCCCCAGCATCGTCCGCGAGACCCGGCTTGAGCACGACATTTTGCGCCGCAACTTGAAAACGCTGGATGATCCTCGTGGGCATGAGTCGGCGACGCCGAACTGCGTCCAGATCGTTGTCGTCAAGCCGCTCGCCTTTCGCCAATCGCTCGCCAAGAATGTTCGACGCCGCAATTGCGTCCTGAACGGCCAGGTTGACGCCGACGCCGCCAATCGGTGACATTGCGTGCGCCGCGTCGCCGATGAACAGCAGCCCAGGCTTCGACCAGTGCTCGAGACGGTCGACCGCGACCGTGAGCAATCGCACATCGTCGAACGATTTCAGCTCACCCGTCTTGCTCGCGAGAAACGGCGCCGCCTCGCCGATCTTCGCTCGGAGCGCTTCGATACCCTGTTGTCGCGCGACATCCGCTCCGCCCTTCGGAATGACCAGCGCACATTGCCAATAGTCGCCCCGATCGATCGTGATGATGAACCGGCCGTTGTTCACGCGCGCCAACAGTTGGTCCTCGTTGTCGGAATCGCGAGGGAGTTGAAACCACAGCACATCCATCGGTGCGCCAAGGTCGTCGACTTTAAGGCCGGAGGCATCGCGGAGCTTGGAGCCCCGGCCGTCGGCGCCCACCGTAAGATCTGCGCGATACTCGACTTCGCCGCCCAGGGTCTTCGCGCGCAGGCCAACGACGCGACCGGAATCCTCGATCAACCCCGTCGCCTCGGCTTGCATATGCACCGTCAGCGTCGGG
>JBDTAE010000178.1:0-2520 GCA_039924785.1 Gemmatimonadaceae bacterium
GAGTGAGTGCGAACGATTGATCGAAGACCGTTGGCGTGCCCGTCGCCGGAGTGACGGTCAGTCGCGCGACGTACTTGCCGGGCATTGCCGGGAAAGTGTTGTCGTTTCCTCGTCCACCACCGGGGCCGCCGGCCGCCGCCGCACCGGCGCCGCCGCGCCCGGTCGTATCACCAGCGGCGCCACCACGACCACCGCCTCCGCCACGACCGCCGCGTCCACCACCTTGCAGCGCAAGCGTGTCGACGGGACCTGTGAGCGGCGGGCCAACGCGCATGTCCCACGTCGTGCGATACATGCCCGGCGCCTTGCTCGCGGGCAGCTCGCGCACGACCGCGCCGGCGCCGTCGACGATCGATAGCGAGACCTTCGAGTCCGCGGACGCGTTGAGCAAATACGCAATGCGCGGTCCGGGATCCGGATTCTCGCCGGCGAAGCCGCGCGTGCCCATCCCGGAGCTCTTGCTCGAATTGGGCTGGAAGTCCAGCGCATCTTCAACTGGGAAGAGATACGCGAGCGTTGCCGCTTTTGCTTTCGCCAGATTCTCGAGCGGCGTGATATCGTCGAGAATGTAGATGCCGCGACCGTGCGTACCCACGACAAGATCGTTCGCGCGCGCTTGAATCTGAAGATCCGCAACGGGCACGCCGGGAATACCACTCTTGAGTTGCGTCCAGTGCGAGCCGCCATCGATTGTGAAGAACACGCCGAACTCGGTGCCGACGAACAGCAGGCTCGCCTGGCGCGGATGCTCGCGAATGACCTGCGTCGCGCCGCCGTTCGGCAGGTCGCCCGTGATCGACGTCCACGTCTTGCCGTAGTCCATGCTCTTGACGACGTACGCGTTGAAGTCGTTGCTGCGGTGTCCGTCGAACGTCGCGTAGATCGTCCCCTCGCTCGCCCTCGAAAACACCACGCGGCTCACGACGGTCGTGTCGGGCACGCCGGGAAACTTGTCGCTCTCGAGCCAGGTCTTGCCGGCGTCGCGCGAGACCTGAATGAGGCCATCGTCCGTTCCAACCGCGAGCAGACCTGCCTTTAGAGGAGACTCATCGATCGTCGTGATGTTGCTGAACTCGGCGGTGCCTTCATTGCGTCCGAGCGCGGTCGATTCGACCTTCGCGCCGCGCAGCGGAAGCCCGTTGCGATCGATGCCCCGCGTGAGATCGGGGCCGAGCGTCTCCCATGTGTCGCCGCGATCGGGACTTCTGAACAGGTAGTTCGCCGCCATGTACAGGGTCTTCGGATCGTGGCGCGAGGGAAGAATCGGTGCGCTCCAGTTCCAGCGATACTTCTCGCCCGGCTTGGGCACCGGTCGGATGTTCTTGCTCTGTCCCGTGCGCGCGTCGTACCGGACGACGCCGCCGGTTTGCGATTCGGAGTACACGATGTCGCGATCCCAGGGATCGGGCACGGCATAGAAGCCGTCGCCGCCCGACATGCGGAACCAATCGGCATTCGTCGGACCGAACGAATTGCGCGTGCGGCTCGGACCGCCCCACGCCTGATTGTCCTGCAATCCGCCGAACACGTTGTAGAACGGCTGCGCGTCGTCGACCGCGATCGTGTAGAACTGAGCCGCGACGATGCTCTCGTTGTGATCCCAGGTCTTGCCGGCGTCCCAAGACATGTACAACCCCCCGTCGCTGCCGAGGATCATTTGCTCGGGGTTGTCGTCGTTGAACCAAAGCGCGTGATGGTCGGTGTGAATCCCATTGCCCGCGGCGAACGGCGTCCACGTCTTTCCGCCATCGCGCGACTCGCGCGAGTTGGCGTTGAGCGTCACGACATGATCGGGATCGGTGGGATCGCACTTGACCTGGCTGTAGTACCACGCGGTGCCGTTCTGGTCGTTGACGAGGCGCCACGTGGACCCCGCGTCGTCGCTGCGATACAAGCCGTTCGTCGGCGCCTTCGCGTGCACCATGGCGTACACGACGTTCGTGCGCGATTTGCAAACACTCATGCCAATGCGGCCAATCTCGCCCGTCGGAAGACCGCCATGGAGTTGCGTCCAGGTCTTGGCGCCATCGGTGGTCTTATAGATCCCACCTTCGGGACCGGCGGGCAGAAATCCGTACTCGCGACGCTCGCGCTGCTCGGACGCTGCGTACAGCACATCCGGGTTCGACGGATCCATCACGAGCTCGCCGAAGCCCGTGTATTTGCTGATCTCTTTCGTGTTCGTCCACGTCTTTCCGCCGTCAGTGGTCTTGTAGAGACCGCGCTCGCCGCCCGACGCCCAGAGCGGGCCGAGCGCCGCGACGTAAACGACGTTCGGATCGCGCGGGTCGATGACGATCTTTGCGACGTGCTGCGACGACGGAAGCATCGCGCCAGACCAGGTCTTGCCGCCATCGGTGGACTTGTAGACGCCGGTACCCCACGACGAGCTTCGCATATTGTTCGATTCGCCCGTTCCGACCCAAACGATATCCGGATTCGACGCCGCCACCGCGACCGCGCCGATCGAACCCGTTCGCACGGAGTCGAACACCGGCGCCCACGTCACTCCGGCGTTCG
>JBDTAE010000179.1:0-15648 GCA_039924785.1 Gemmatimonadaceae bacterium
GAATGCTGTTGCGCCTTGTAGTCGAAGTAATCCTGAATTGGCAATCCCTGCCGATCGATGCCGCGCGCGGGATTGGACCGTTGCACGACCATAATACGTCCACCGTCAGGATACGGCAGGCCTTTCATCAACGCGCCGTAGACGATGCTGAACATCGTCGTCGTGAGGCCGATGCCGAGGGTGAGTGCGAGCGTCGCGACGAGCGTGAGACCGGGACTCTTCAGTAGACTGCGAACACCGTAGCGGACATCGCGAAGCAGGGCGCGCATACGGAACTCCCGTGGCCGGGGTGGGTGTCGAGACTCACGGCTCTACGGTTCGTCAAGGATCGGGGTTTCAGCGCGCCGACGTAGATTGCGTTTGTATGGAAATCGTCAACCGACCGGC
This sequence comes from Gemmatimonadaceae bacterium, assembly GCA_039924785.1. Classification (GTDB taxonomy): domain Bacteria; phylum Gemmatimonadota; class Gemmatimonadetes; order Gemmatimonadales; family Gemmatimonadaceae; genus JAQBQB01. The sequence goes on from JBDTAE010000179.1 coordinate 388, forward strand.
GTGGGACGACGCGTCTCGCGTTGAGTATCCGACCCTGCGCGGCGAAGTTACCGCGGACGTTTGCGTGATCGGCCTCGGTGGATCCGGGCTCGCGTGTATACTCGAGTTGCTCGCGCGTGGGAAAAGTGTCGTCGGGCTCGATGCGACACGAATCGCCGCCGGGGCCGCCGGCCGAAATGGAGGCTTCCTGCTCGGCGGACTCGCGATGTTTCACCACGACGCGGTCGCACGGCTTGGGCGCGCCGCCGCATCCGCGTTGTACCGCGCGACGCTCACTGAGCTGGAGCGAATGTCCGGCGAAATGCCGCAAATTGTTCGGCGAACCGGATCGCTTCGGATCGCCGCATCTCCGGAGGAGCTCGAGGATTGTCGCGCACAGTTCGAGGCGATGCGCGCGGACGGCCTGCCCGTGCAGCAGTACGACGCCGAGGAAGGTAGAGGACTGTTCTTTCCGCGGGACGCCGGTTTTGATCCTGCCGCCCGATGTCGCGCGCTCGCGCGGGCCGCCGCCGACGCCGGTGCCCGGTTGTACGAAGCGTCGCCTGCGATCGAACTCGGCGAGGGCGTGGTTCGAACGCCAGATGGTGCGGTGCGAGCGCGCGATGTGATCGTTGCGGTCGATGGAAACCTCGAGCGCATTCTTCCCGAGCTCTCGCCGCGTGTGCGAACGGCTCGACTGCAGATGCTCGCGACCGCCCCCCTTTCACGAACTGTATTTCCGAAACCTGTATACTCGCGCTGGGGACTCGACTACTGGCAACAGTTGCCCGATCGCCGCGTGGTTCTTGGCGGCGCGAGAGACGTGGGCGGCGACGCCGAATGGACGTCGAGCACCGAGCCGACGTCAAGCGTGCAGGCGGCGTTGGAACTGCTGCTGCGGGAACGCCTTCGAGTCGACGCTCCGATTACGCACCGATGGGCGGCTTCGGTGTCATATACGGAAACTGGGCTTCCGATTGTCGAGCAAGTACGCGCGCATGTGTGGGCCGTCGGCGCTTATTCGGGTACCGGAAACGTTCTCGGCGCGCTGGCGGGTCGCGCCGCGGCGGAGTTGGTCGCCACAGGCGCGTCGGAAACAGCGGACCTCCTTCGGGCGTAGGGACGGGAGAGGCTGGACAGTCGAGCGCGCTTGTGAGAAGTTAATAAAGGAGGTTTTGTCATGCTCCGACGCGCAGTGCTTCTCTTGCTCGCCGTCGCGCTCACGGCAGATGCGCAGTTTGCATCGCCGTCGGCGCAACCAACCGCCGTGGCGGTGCCCAAGGCGCTGCCAGACTCTTTGGCGCGCTGGGTAGACTCGATCTTTGCGCCATATTCGTCCGTGCGCACGCCGGGCTGCGCAGTGGGCGTCACCGATCACGGGGCGCTCGTGTTCACGAAGGGGTACGGTTCAGCCGATCTCGAGCATGAAACCCCGATCACCGCCGACACGCGGTTCTACATCGCTTCGCTGTCGAAGCAATTCACGGCAATGAGCATTGTTCTATTGGCGCAGGAACACAAGCTGTCGCTCGACGATCCCATTCAAAAGTGGGTCCCCGAAGTTCCGTCGTTCGGGGTGACGATCACGCTGAATCATCTGCTGCACCACACGAGCGGGCTTCGCGACTATTTCACGCTGCTCGCGGTTTCCGGTTGGCCCATGGATGGCCTGTTGACCGAAGCGCAATTCCTGAATCTGGTCGCGCATCAGAAAAGCCTAAACTTCCAGCCGGGCGAAGAGTTTCTCTACAGCAATACCGGCTATGCGCTGCTGTCGATTGTGGTGCGTCGCGCGTCCGGGCAATCGTTGCGCGACTTTGCGGCGGCGCGGATCTTCACGCCGTTGGGCATGACGCATACGGAGTTTCGCGACGATCACACCGAGTTGATTCCGGAGCGTGCGTTGGGATACCAGCCCGAAGGCACGAGCTTCCGAATCAGCCAGCCGCAGTTTGACGTCGTCGGCGATGGCGGCGTGTATTCGACCGTGGGCGACCTCGCGAAGTGGGACGCGAACTTTCAGTCGTTCGCGGTCGGCGGGGCGTCGAGCATCGCGATGTTGCAAGAGCCCGGTCGCCTGAACGACAGCACCACGATTCCGTATGCGCTTGCGCTGAGCGTGGGACAGTATCGCGGTCTCAACACCTTCTCGCACGGTGGAGCGTATGGCGGATATCGCAGCACGTTGCTGCAATTCCCGGAAAAGAAACTGTCGGTCATCACGCTGTGCAACACCGCCGCGGCCGCGCCTGCGCTCGCGGAAGAAGTGGGAGGGGTATTTCTGGGTCTCGTCGCGGAACGCGCGAGTCTGGCCGCCTCCAGCCTTTCGACGAGCCTCTTCGCCGCCGGCACGGATGTCACTCCGGCCGATTCAATCGGACCTCGACGCCGCGCAGACCAGGTATCGCGCATGGCGGGCAGCTACTACAGCGACGAGTTGGAACTGCCGGTGACGCTGACCGCGCGCGACGGCTCGCTGATCCTCCAGCGTCCTCGCGCGGAGGATATTCGGTTCGCGATGGTGTCGGACGATTTATTCACGAATAGCGACAAAATGCTGCTTCGCGTGCTCCGCGACAGCCAAGGCGTCGTAACGGGGTTTTCGCTCACCGTGAATCGTGTGAGAGATCTCGAATTCCTTCGACGCGAAGCGGGGCCGTCGAACGAGCGCCGGCACTAGCGGGCACTCGTCAGTCGCGCCGCGGCTTCGCGCGCCGCGTCGGCGTTGCCGTCATTGGATCCTCCGGCCACTCATGTTTCGGATAGCGACCACGCAAGTCTTTGCGCACGTCGAAATAGCTTGACGTCCAAAAGCCGCGCAGATCCTGTGTGACCTGCACCGGACGATGCGCGGGCGACAGGAGATGCAGGGTCAACGCCGCGCGGCCACCAGCGAGCCGCGGCGTTTCCGTCCATCCGAACACTTCCTGAATCCGTACTGCGAGCACCGGCGCGCCCGCGTTGGAATAGTCCACCGCGATGCGGGATCCGCTCGGCACATCGAGGTGCGTCGGCGCGAGGGTGTCGAGGTCGCGCCGCTGGCGCCAGTCGAGCAACGTGCCGAGCGCCGCGACGAGATCGATTGCTGCGACATCGCTGATCTTCCGTGCATCGCCGAGTGCCGGCGCGAGCCAGTCCGCGGCCGACGCGGCGAGCGCGGTACTTGAAACGTCAGGCCACGCGGAATCGTGCGCGGCAACGAAGGCCATCCGCTCGCGATATCGACGAGCGGCGTCGGGCCAGGGCAGCGAATCGATGCCGCGGGCGGCGATCGCTCGCATCAACGCAACCCGGATTGCCTCTGGGTTCGGGTCGCCGATCGCGACGTCTCGCAGCACAATCGCGCCGAGTCGTTCCGTGCGTCGCGCGCGAACGGAAGACGTCGATTCGTCGAATTCTACGACGTCTTCGGATTCGATTTGATCGGCGAACGCCGTGCGAATGTCTTCTTCGGCAATCGCTGCGGCGAGGAAGATGCGACTTTCCGGGCGGGAATCGTCCAATTCCGCGGCGACCAAGAACTGCGATGGTGACAATCCTTGCGATCCGGTCAGCTCGGCCCCGCGGCCGTTGCGAAGGAGAAAGCGCGGGCGTGTTCCCGATCGTCGCTGTGCCACGCGGTCGGGATACGCGAGCGCGAGTAGCAAGCCAAGATGATCGATCGACGCCGTTGCCGAACGCGGCGCAACGCCTGACTGACGCGCGAGCCGGTCAGCCTCCGCGCGCACGCGGCGAGTTCCGTCGCGGTCCAACTGGGCGCCGAATGGCAATGAGCGGGACTCGCTCCCCCGGAGGAATTCGAGTCGCAGCGCGATGTCGGCGTCGATCGGCCCCGACGCGCCGCGGAAGATGTCGCGGTCGCCGAGGAGTGCGGCGAGATCGCACGCGAGTGGACTGGCATTCAGCGCGCGCGCGCGAATGAGCATGTGCGCGAGGCGCGGATGCAGCGGCAGCTCGCTCATTGCGGCGCCATGCGCGGTGATCGTGCCGGATGCGTCGATGCCGTTCAATTCACGCAGCAACTCGACGGCGCCTGCAAACGACGCGGCCGGCGGCGGATCGAGCCACGTAAGCTCGCGCGGATCGCTCACTCCGGCGGCGGCAAGGCCGAGCGCCAATCCCGCAAGATCGGCGGCGGCGATTTCCGGCGCCGGCTTCGCGAGCAAATGAGAGTTTTCATATTCCGGCCATAGTCGATAGCAAACGCCAGGGCCGAGTCGACCGGCCCGGCCGCGGCGCTGCTCGGCGGAGGCGATTGTCACGCGGATCGTCTCGAGACGCGTCATGCCCGTCGCGGGCGAGAAGCGGGGAACGCGCGACAGTCCGGCGTCGATGACGACGCCGATGCCTTCGATCGTGAGGCTCGTTTCCGCGATCGAGGTTGCGAGCACGATCTTTCGACGGCCGTGTGGGTCGGGCACCAGCGCGGCGTCTTGCTCCTCGTGCGCTAGTGCGCCGAACAGTGGAATGACCACGGCAGTGCCGATGTCGCTCGTTGCGAGCCCCGCCTCGACGCGACGAATCTCCGCCGCGCCCGGAAGAAACACGAGAATGTCTCCGGTATCGTTGCGAAGGGACGACGCCACAGTACTTGCGACTGTACTTTCGATTCGCGCCCCCGCGCGCGGTTCGACATATCGCGTGTCGATGGGAAAGAGTCGCCCCTCGCTCGTGATGACCGGCGCGTCGCCGAGCATTCGAGATACCGCGGCACCATCGAGGGTGGCGGACATCACGACAATTCGGAGATCGTCACGCAGCAACGATCGCGTGCGCAATGTGAGGGCGAGACCGGTGTCAGCGTCGAGGCTACGCTCATGGAACTCGTCGAAGATGACGAGGCCGACGTCGTCAAGGGTCGGATCGCGTTGCAGCCGTCGCGTGAGAATGCCTTCGGTGACGACCTCGACGCGCGTGCGAGGACCGACGCGTGAGTCGCCGCGCATTCGGTATCCAATCGTCTCACCCACGCGCTCCCCGCGCAGCGACGCCATGCGGGTTGCTGCGGCCCGCGTGGCGAGGCGTCGTGGCTCGAGCATGAGGATCGATCGATCGTCCAACCAGGGCGAGCCCAGGAACGCCGTCGGGACGATCGTGGTTTTTCCTGCGCCAGGCGGCGCTTGCAATACGACTGCGCGATGCGAGTCGAGTGCCGCGCGCAGGTCCGAAAGGATGAGCTCGATCGGCAGCGCGTTCATGGCGTCGGGCTAGCAGTCAACGCAGGAACGCGCGGTTCAGAAAATCGCCTGAGCTGGTCTCAGGATTTTATGATGATCAGGAACCTGGACGGTTCCCAGAACCGTTCGGGCTGATCGATTCGCAGGCCACCGGAGAGCTTTCCGTCGTGCGTTGCTTGCGGCGACGCGTACGCTGGATTCTGCCGCGTGAAGATCGTGTACTCGCCGTCGGGAAACGGAATGTTTCGGTCCTTGAGGCGATCGATCTTGGTGAACTTCGACGGATCGAGCTCGCGCGCGGCGGATACCGCGCGGCCACCGACGACGAGAAAACGCTTGCGTCCCTCTTCGACGAGGATGCCGGCTTTGACGAGATCGTCCTTGGTGCCGATCACGTAGTACGCGGTGTTCTTCTCGTTGGTGAGTTGGCCGACGGTATCGATGAGGGCCGTTTTTTCCGTCGTGAGATGCGTGTTCTGCGTCGTGATGGTGTCGACCTTGGAGTTCAGCGCCGCGATCTGCACGTTCTGTTTGGCGATCGTGGCCTCGTAGTCGGCCTTCTGCTTGTCGACGGTGTGGCGGAGGTCGGTTATAGTTTGCTCATACGACGCGATCTGCGTCACGAGCGTCGCGTCGTGCGCCGACAGCGATGCGGCTCTCGAGCGAAGCGACGCGACGCGCTGTTCGCTGGAGTCGAGGCGCGCGACGAGCGCCTGGATTTGGCCGAGGACCGCGGCGCGCTCTTCTTTGATGGCGTTGATGTCGGACTCGCGCGTCAGCGACGTGTTCAGCTTGACGGCCTGTCGCGACTTGAGCTTGGACATCTCGGTGTTGATGTCGTTCACGAACTGCGTGGACGTCATCACTTCACTCAGCAGATCGTTCTTGATCGACAGCAGCGAGTCTGTCCGGAGCGAATCGGCGTGGGCGAGCGACTTCAACTGGTCTTTCGCCTTGGTGTCGCACGCGGCGAGCGGCATGGCAACGAGCAGCAGCAGACGAGACAGGCGCATGAGAAGTCGTGATTGGAGAATCGCCCTAGGCTCTATGGATCGGGATGCCCTGCATTGAGCGAATACAGGAGTTTAATCGTCGCGCGGTCTGCCGTGCTCAATTCGTCGACATGGACGAGCGGCGCCATGATATCCTGGGGGTTGGTGCTGTGCGCCAACCCAAGCGCGTGTCCCACCTCGTGCAGAGCAATGGCCCGCATTCCGCGCGCGTCAAGAATTTCTCCATCGCTGATGTGCGTCGCGAGCGTGATATCGCCGCCCGACAGCCACCCGTTGCGATCGGTGCGCCACGTTGTCGAACCGGTCTTGTGCTCGAGATGATCCGTCCAGTGGACGCGCACGTCGGCGTCCCTTGGCGACGCGACGAACGCGAAGCGGAGCGCGATGCCGGTCGAACGCCACTGCTCGAACGCCTGACGCACTGCCGCCGGGAACACAGCCTGCGCGCCGCTGAGCGTTGTGGAGGAGTCGATCCAGATCGTGAGCGGCCGATCGACGTGATCGGACCAGCGCTCGACGGTTGAATCACGATCGATCAGCAAGCGGTCGATATAGGTGCCGGGCGCGCCCGACATGATTTCGCCGAGCGTTGCGCGCGGGGCGCTTCGCTTCGCCTTCGTCATGGGGGCCGACAGCGTTCCCGATAGCGTGCCGGCGCGCGAGCTCGGGTAGCTTGCGCAGTTGACGAAGCCGGCTGCGGCGATCGCAGCGGCGAGAGCGGTGACCACGCGCCCCAGCGCGGAAATGGCAGTGCGTTGCAGCATGGGGAAGGCGAGACTGCGAGGGAGGGAAGAGCGGCGGGCGTCTTGCTCCAAACCTTGGTGCGCCGGGGAGGCGCACCGACCTACGTACAAGCGCAATCGAGCGAATTTCTTGCAGCGATCATCTACAGTGGTCTGACGAACAAATGAACTCCGTCGCAACGTCTGTCAACCGTCCATGCGAAAGGAAATCTCAGTCACAAAAGTGCGAAAAAGGTTAACTCGGCAGTGGCGCAGACTGCGCCACCGCCCGAGCTCAGCGGTTATTCGGTAATCGCGCCCCAGATCAACGGGTACGTGGCGACTGACTGTCCGCGATACTGTGGTCGGAACCCATACAGCACGACGTGGCCTTTGCCATGCTTCACGTCCACGAGCGCCGCTTTTCCGTTCAGCTTGGAGCCGCCCAGCAGCCAGCCCGAGAGCAATGGATTCCCCGTGGCGGGATATGTCGCGACCGCCGTCGCCATGCTGGGATCAGAGATCTCGAATGCAGGCCCGTTCTCAAACCAGATCGCGGGCACGGTGGCGACGAAACCCTTCGCGAGCGGACTGTCCCGTTTGATCTCGACGCTCAGGATCGAGCCCGGTGCGTAGAAGTCGGTATTGCGCACGCCGGCGAGAACGTTCTTCACCGGAAGCTTGAGCCCATCGGCCATCGCCGCCGCGGACCCATTGAATGCAAGGATCGTCCCGCCGTTGTTCGCAAACGCATCCAGCGCCGTGAACAAATCTCCGTTGCTCGCCCCACCGCGACCGCCGCGTCCTCCTCCGGCCCCACCGACGACGCCTTCGGGGAAGATGATCGCGTCGAACCGATCGTTGAGGCTTCCGGTTCCAACGTCCTTCTCGGTGATGATCGTGTACGGCACCTTGTACGTATCAAGCAGGAACTTCGTCCACCCTTCGTCGATCGGCTCATTCGTGCTCGGCCGATACATCGCGATGCGCTTGGTGGTGTGACCGCTAACCGACGCGGAGTATGCGGGCTCGTGAATTTCCTTTAATACCGAGCCGGTCGCCGGCGCCGCGCCCATCACGTGCGCCACGTCCACGCCGAACAACAACGGAAGGGTGTGCGCGGTCACATCGTACGGACGCTTCGGCGGTCCGCCCGGGTATTCGAAGAGGTCGGGATATGCCTGTCGCTCGAGCAACGCCTTGGCATAAGCGCCGAACGGCTGACGCGTGAGAATCGCGTAGCTACCGGCCGGATACGACTTACCGTCGACCGTCACTGGCGCGGTGGTCTCACGAAATTCGACCTGCCCGTGCTGCAGTGTCCAAACCATGCGGAGGAGCGCTTGCGTGTCGGGCTGCGTTTTCGGAATGATGATCGCCGACGGCCAAGCGTCGCGTCCCCACTGAGGGGTCGTGGCCAACGCGCGGTCGGCTTGCGCGGCGTAGCCCTCGAGCCAGGCGCGACGATTGTGAGCGGCCTCGAGGAAGAGCGCCCAGCTCGCTGCGGTCTGATAGCGAACGATGTCGCCATACGTCCAATGGCCGCCCGGCCACACTGCGGGGAAATTCCACGACGCGATCTTCGAATCATACCCGCGCCCCGGGCGAAGCTGGTCGAACGGAATGTCGACGGGCGACGCGATGTCGACGCTTGCGGTCTCCGTGAGTAGTCGCGCGCCGCGGTGGTACAGCGAATATTGTCGCGCCGGCGACCACTCGTCGTACGACGCGTTGCTGCCGATGCCGGTGAAACCCTGATTCGTCATGCGCCACACGATCGACATACCGAGTCCGTTCGTGGCGGCGGTGAGGATCGGGTCGATGTTCGGTTCGACCGGATCCATGTACGGCGGAATGAAGATGCGTCCTTCGTTCGACGCCTGCTGGTGAATGTCGTTGACGATCTGCGGATCCCACGGCGTGTAGAGCGAATCCACGGTGTAGCGCGTCTCGACTTGCGTGAACGCGTACCAATCGCGGTTGTCGTCGTGGCCGACATACTTGTGATAGAGCTCCGGCGGCGCGCGTCCCTCGCGCGGCGTGCCGAGGTTGGCGCGGTAGTAGTCGCCGACGATGTCGACGCCATCAGGATTCTGTGATGGCACCAACATCAGGATCGTATTCGCAAGAATGTCCTTCGCTTCACGGTCGGACGCGCGAGCAAGGCGATCGGCGAGCACGATCGGCGTCGTGAATCCGCCGGATTCCGTCGAGTGAATGGCCGACGTGATGAGAATGACGTTCTTGCCCTCGTCGATCAACTTTTGTCGCTCGCCCGCGACCTGCAGACGCGGGTCCATGAGTTCTCTCTGAATCGTGCGGTAGTGCTCGAGGTTCGCGAGCGTGCTGGAGTCGGAGATGAACGCGACGATGAACGGCCGACCGAGGGTCGTTTTGCCGAGCGTGCGCACTTTGACGCGCGGACTCGCCTTCTCCAACGCCGTGAAGTAATCGACGATCTGTTTCCAACTCGGCAGATGTCGGTCGGCGCCCGGCTCGAACCCGAGGATCGAGGCCGGCGTGGGGATCGCGCGCTGCGCGTGGAGGCTGGCGGATGAAGCGCACAGAACGACTGCGGCGCCTACGACGGCTAAGGCGCGGGAAGTTCGAGCCAACATGGCGAGCGGGTCCTGGTTGGAGGCGGACTGAGGATATCAGTCGTGCGGACGCGGCACAACCAGGACGGGCAGGCGGCAGCTCGCTCCCGGTTGCCGGGTTGGCTACGGCGTGACGGACGGCGGCGCATCGTGCGGCATCTCAACAGGGTTTGTCCGCCCGAAACGACGGGTGTGTGCCGGGCGGACTGATTGCAGCGGCGGTCTGACCGCTCCGAAACACTCGGAAACACTCGGAACGCGGGGTTCCTCTCTGGACCTGTGTTCGTTTTTTGTCTAGCATAGACGAAAGAAATTCGCGACTCCGCCGATCGCCGTTCCAAGCGAACTTTAGGGCTGTCGGAGTTGCCCGTCGTCACTCGTTTGTAGCCAACAGCCAGCTGCCAAAATCCATCCAAGGTCCGTTCATGCGTGTTTCATTACTCGCCGCGGCTTCCGTCATTCCGCTGCTCGCCCCACAGGCCGCGCACTCGCAGGCGCGCGCCGCCGCCGCGACGCGCGGCCAGCCGATGCTTGCGTCCGTCGACAGCGCGGTTTTCAACGGACTGAAATTCCGTCAGGTTGGTCCGCCGCGCGGCGGACGCGTCACGACCGTCACTGGTGTTCCGTCCGAACCGCGCACGTTCTATATGGGCGTCGCGAGTGGGGGCGTTTTCAAGACGACGGACGCGGGCACGTCGTGGATTCCGATTACCGACGGCAAGGTTCCCGTCGCGTCTACCGGCTCGATCGCCGTCTCCGAATCCGATCCGAAAACCATCTACCTCGGCACGGGCTCCGACGATATCCGCAGCAACGTCTCCACCGGACGCGGCGTCTACAAGACGACGGACGGCGGTGCGACGTGGAGTTTCTCCGGGCTGTATGATGCCGGGCAGATCGGTTCGGTGCGGATTCACCCAACCAATCCGAACGTGGTTTGGGTTGCTGCACTCGGCAACGCGTTCAAGAACAACGTCGAGCGCGGCGTATTCAAGTCGACCGACGGTGGCAAGACGTGGCGAAAGACGTTGTACTTGTCGGACAGTACCGGCGCGATCGACCTCGAGCTGAACCCCGCCAATCCCGACATCGTCTACGCATGGATGTGGCACGGGCAGCGGCAGCCGTGGAGCATCAACAGCGGCGCACGCGAAGGAGGATTCTATAAAAGTACCGACGCCGGCGAGCACTTCACCAAGATGACCACCGGCCTGCCGAACGATTTGATCGGAAAGGGAAACATCGCGGTCACCGCGGCGAATCCGAATCGAGTCTACGCCTTGATCGAAGCGAAACCCGGCAGCGGTCTCTATCGGTCTGAGGATGCGGGGGAGTCATGGAAGGTTGTCAGCACGTTTGGCCAGCTCGTCACGCGTCCGTTCTACTACGTCGCGCTGGAAGCGGATCCGACGAACGCCGACATCGTATACGGCGGCGCTGAGAATTTTTATAAGTCGATCGACGGCGGCGTGAACTTCACGACGATGCGCACGCCGCACGGCGACAATCACGACATGTGGATCAACCCGAAGAACGGGCAGATCATGATCCAGTCGAACGACGGCGGAGCCAATGTGTCGAACGACGGCGGTCGCACGTGGTCGTCGCAAATGAATCAGCCAACGGCCGAGATCTACGGCGTCTGGATGGATGAGCAGTTCCCCTATCGGTTGTACGGGGCGCAGCAGGACGCGAGTACGGTCATCGTTCCGAGCATGCCCGTGCCGGGCGAAACCGCGCCGTTCATCGATGGTCCGGGTTGCGAGACCGGACCCATCATGCCGCATCCGAAAAATCCGCAGATCGTCTACGGCGCCTGCAAAGGACAGATCGGCCGCATGTTCATGAACACGCGACAGGAGCAGGCGTATTGGGTGGGTGGGCAGTCGCTGTACGGCAACGACGCGAAGGATCTCATCTATCGTTTCCAGCGCGTGTCGCCAATGGAAGTCAGCCAGTTCGACACGAGCGTGGTCTACTATGGCTCGCAGTACTTGCATCGCTCGAGAGACGGCGGCGTGCACTGGGAAACGATTTCGCCCGATCTCACCGCGAAGCCCGCGTGCTGCCAGGGCGGAAGCGGCGGACCGATCACGCGCGACGTGACCGGCGAAGAGTTCTATAGCACGCTGTACGCGATCAGCGAGTCGAAGCTCGAGCCGGGCGTGATCTGGGTTGGCTCGAATGACGGGCCGTTCCACGTCACGCGCGACAACGGCAAGACGTGGAAGGACATCACGCCGAAGGACCTGCCGACCGGTGGACGCGTCGCGTTCATCGAGACGTCGCCACACCGCAAAGGCTCCGCGTACTACGCGGTGTATCGCTACCTGCTCGGCGACTTCGAGCCGTACATCTATCGCACCGAAGACTACGGCGCGACGTGGAAGCGCTTGACCGATGGGAAGAATGGCATCCCTGCCGACTGGCCGACGCGCGTCGTTCGCGAAGATCCGACGCGTGAGCATTTACTCTATGCCGGCACTGAGTTCGGCATGTTCATCTCGTATGACGACGGCGGCCACTGGCAGAACTTCAACCTCAACATGCCGCAGGTCCCGATCAACGACATCAAGATTCATCACAACGATCTGATCGTCGCGACGCAGGGACGTTCGATGTGGATCCTCGATGACGTGACGCCGCTTCAGCAACTCGGCGCAACGACGGTGTCGAGTGCCGCCACGCTCTTCAAGCCGCGCGAAGCGATTCGCGCGCGTCTCGGCGGCGGCCGCGGCGGATTCGGCGGCGGTGCCGTCGGCGTGCCGACGTCGGGTCAGCCGCAGTTCCCCCAGAACGGTGCGATGATCGATTACCACCTCGCGTCGGCCAGCGGTCCGGTGTCGCTCGAGATTCAAGATGCGACCGGCAAAGTCGTGCGATCGTACTCGAGCGAAGCAACGCGAAATACCGCTGCCGAGGCTGCTCCGGCGGCTCCGAGCGATGATGAAGGCGGACCTGCTCGTCGCGCGGCGCCTGCGGTACGGCTGACGACGGTTGCCGGCATGAACCGCCTCATTTGGGATTTCAACAACTCGAACGGCGACATGCTCCCGCCGGGATCGTACAAAGTGAAGATGACGTCTGGGAGCTACACGAGCACGGAGCCGCTCACGCTCAAGATCGATCCGCGCGACGCGGCGAATGGGGTCACCGTCGCGGATCTCCATGAACAGTACGATCATAATGAGAAGATGCACGCATTGACTGAAGAGACGAATCGCATTGCGGCGAGAATTCGTCAGACGCGGGCGAGGTTGCGGAATGGCGGTGCGGCGGACTCACTTGCGAGAATCGATTCACTCGCGGTGACGATGTTCGGCCCCGACGAGGGAGTTCGCTATGGGCGCCCGGGGTTGCAGACGCAAATCAGCTACCTGGCCGGTATGACGATGCGGGCCGATCAGCGCGTCGGCCACGATGCCATCGCGCGCATGGCCGTGCTTCGGAAGGATCTCGATGCGCTCGAAGCGCGGGTGAATCGGACCATTCCACCGGTGCCATAACTGGCGCCGGTGCCGGGGCCGATCAGAAGAGGCGCAAGTAGCGTTCTATAAAGAGAGTTTTTTCCAGGGCGTCGATCGTCGTCGTGGGTTCGACCTTGATTCGGCGAAGCCCCAACGGGTCCGTGCGCGGCGAGTTCATTCGTCCCTTGCCGCGTACGGCCGCCCGGTACCCCGCCTGGCGGGCGAGATCGCGCACGGCCGCGCTCTGATTGCTGAACGGGTAGGCGAACACGTCGACGTCGCGGTCGAGCAGTGCGCTGAGCTGCCCGCGAGAGCGCGTGAGCTCATCGAGTGCGTCGGCGGCCGGGATGCGTGCCATTGGCCGATGGGACACGCTGTGCGACCCAAAGCGCGCACCGTCGGCCTGCAGCGCACGAATCCGTGTTGCGCCGAGCAGCGTTTCCTGGGGCTCGGCGGCCTCCCACGCGGTCGTGCCACCGATCTGACCCGCGACGAGAAACACCGTCGCGCCCATGCCTCGCGCTCGAAGCACGGGCCACGCATTGCGGTCGAAGCAGGTGTAGCCGTCGTCGAACGTGACGATCAGCGGCTTGTCTGGGAGGCGCTTGCCCCGACCGGCGCGCGCATCGAGCCATTGTTCGAACTCGATGGTTCGGTATCCCCACGCCTGAAGCGCGTCGATCTGCGCGGCGAAGTTTGCCGGGGAGACGTAATTGCCTGGATTTCCAACACCCGCGTGCTCATCGATCTTGTGGTACATCAAAATCGTGAGCTTCATGCGGCGGGTGTTTGGCTCCTGGCGAAGAGGAACGCGTACTTGAGGAACGCGGCAAATGCGCTGAGTGCGGCCGCGACAAAGCCAACGGCTCCGTCTCGCCATCCGGAGAATACAAAGTAATCGCGGAGGAACCGCCAGAACGGACGAGCGGTCATCTCCCACAAGCCGGCGCGGCGTCCGCGCGCGTGAAGGTCGTCGGCGCCCCAGCGCGCGTATTTCACGATCTTCGTCACGTGATGTGCGATGTCGCGATACGGGTCGTGGATGATGAGGCCCGTCAACGTTCCGACATCGTCGATGTCCTCGAGATGTTCGTGAACCCGATTGCACACGTACCGCCGCTCGTTGGTAAAAAGCCGGATGTGCCAATCACGTCCCCACGGCCCGTACTTGAGCTCACGGCCGAGGTAGTTGTTACGAAACTTCATTCGATAGGCGGCGTGCGTAGGGTTTAACCCTGCGACGATTTGACCGAGCTCGATGCGAAGTTGCGAGCTGACGCGCTCGTCGGTGTCCAGCGCCAACACCCATCGATTCCGCGCGGCGGCGATTCCGGCGTTTCGCTGCGCGGCAATCGTTTCGTTGCGCACGACGAGCGTCTGCGCGCCCGCCGCGGCCGCGATGTCGGCGGTCCCGTCGGACGATCCGCCGTCGATGACAATTACTTCATCCGCCCAATCGAGGTCAGCGACAGCATCGTGGATTTGCGCGGCCTCGTTCAGCGTCGGAATCACGACGGTGACCGGCAGCACGCGCAACCCGCGTACTCCGGGAACGCGATCGAGCCTTTGTTTCGGCTCAACGCGGAATGGAAGCGGTGCCGCGGCGGACATGATAGAGGCGTCGGGGCAAAAAGAGGGAGCAAATTCCGGATTGCGGTACTAGCTTCCGGAGTTGCATTTATAGGTGCTACTGCTCAGAAAAAGATCAGACGGTCCAATTCAGTTGTCATGACCCTACGACTGCGCACTTTCGGAAGTGTCTTTCTGAGTAATGACGGCGTTTTGCTGACCGGCCCCGCTGGTCAGCGGCGCCTATTGGCGCTTCTGACCGTCGTTGCCGCCGCGGGCGAAAAGGGAATCTCGCGCGACAAGGTGCTAGCGCTGCTGTGGTCGGAGGGCGCTCCGGACAAATCCCGGCACGCGCTGACCCAAGCACTCTACCATACCCGCAAGGCACTCGCAGGATCGCAAATTTTCTTGAATGGCGGCGATCTTCGCATAAATCCGACCGTCCTGACGTCCGATGTCGGCGATTTTCAGCACGCGTTGGACGAAGGACGGTTGTCCGAGGTGGCGGACTTGTACACGGGCGCATTCCTCGACGGGTTTTACCTGAACGGCGACCCTGGTTTCGATTTCTGGGTTTCGTCCGAGCGCGACAGACTTTCCAGACAATACGCTGACACACTGCTGGCGCTCGCTGATGAGGCCGCGGCAGCCGGTGACACAAGTGGCGAGCGTCGCTGGCGGGGCAAGCTCGCGGAGCACGATCCGCTCGACGGCGCGGCGACGGCGAGATTGATGAC
>JBDTAE010000180.1:0-15932 GCA_039924785.1 Gemmatimonadaceae bacterium
GGGTGGGACTCACGGAGAACCTTACGACACGACAGCGGAACTTGATTCATGCGCCCACCGCCGCGCAAGAAAAGGACGGGCACCGAGCTTCTCGGCGCCCGTTCTTCATATGGTAATGCTCGCTCTATCGCCACCCACCCAGTGACAGCGCCCTTCGCCGGTGCTGGCCCCGTCGTCTTTTCGCCGCCAGGCGAATTACTCAGCGCGGCGGAAATCCACCGCGACCACCGCGGCCAGCCGCGCCAGGCGGAATCGTCAACGGAAGCGGCGCCGGAACGTCGTTCCAGTTCATGATCGAGTTGAACATCATGTTGAACTCGCCATGGTTCTGCCAACGATACACCGGGTTGTTCGCGAACATCAGCACGCGACCGTGTCCGTTGAACGCGTTGGGCACATCCATCGCGAACGCGCGTCCCTTGAGCGCATCGGCGCCGACCATCAAGCCGCTCAGCACCGACTTCTCGCCGCCGACGTACTGCGCGAGGACGTTTGCCTGATCCGCGATGCCGACTTTGAACACCTGCGCGCCTTGGCCGAACTTGATCGGGAAAATCGCCTTCTCATAGCCGTAGAAGACCGGGTGATTCGTGCGGACGATCTCCGCCTCAATCAACGGCTTCTGCGCATTCACGCCGGCCGGTGTCTCCGTATCGATCGATCGCGCGAGACCGAACTCGATCGGATACCGCACCGCCTGCAAGGTCGTGATCAGCGTTCCGCCCTGATCGAGGAACTTCTCGATCGCTTCAACGCCGGTCTGGCCGAAGCCGCCGCTCATGTCCGGCGTCGAGCCATAGTCGCCGAGGAATTTGTACTTTGCACTTTTCTCATAGGGCTGCGGTTTGGCGGCCGGCGCAGCGAGAATTTGCGCGCGACCAACGTTCTGCGCGGCCATGATGATGACGTCGTAGTCGTTCTTCAGATTGCCCTTCGCGACGCGCTCCTTGAAGATCAAGTCGAATGGGATTCCGAACTGATCGAATGCGTGGCGATACCAGCCCAACTCTTGCGTGCCGCTCCACTGCGAGTAGATCGCGACACGCGGGACGTCGCCGTCGTGCGTCGGGACCGTCGGCAACGACGACAGCGCCGCCGCGGTGAGACCGAGCTGCTCGACCTCCGCCCTTTCGGCCGCGAGATCCGACGTGCCATTGATGATGAACGAACCCGGCGGGAACGTGATGCCGTCCGCCGTGAACGACTGTTCGGCGATCTTCATTGGCGTGCCTTTGAACTTGTAGCGGAACGAGATCATGTTGTTCGATCCCATGTGCGCCACGGCAACGCCCGCCGTTCCACTTCCCACCATACGCCCCTTGATCGCGTCGCTCTTGATGAGCGTCGTGGGCGCGGTGAGAATCGATTTGTCGTCGACTTCCTTGATGTCGAGGTTGAACGCGTAGCCCATCGACCAGCCGCTGTCGTCGTACGTCGTTAGTGCCGGATCGGGATAGTCCTGTCGCTCGAAGAGATTCTTCGCGAGACGACCGTACGGCTGGTTGAGCTTCACGACGTACGAGCCGACTGGAAATTTGTCGGCGCCGGCCGTCGTCTCCGCGTTGAGCAATCCGACTTCGATGCCCTGTGCGCGAAGGATGCCGAGCAACGTCGAGACGCGGGTCATGTCGCGCTGGACTGGAATCACGTACGCGTATGGCGCCTGGTTGCTGCCCGCCTCGAGGGAGTGCTTCGTCTTGACGTAGAAGTTCTCTAATATGAGGTTCGGGAACATCGACGTGAGCTGGAGCGCGGACAACACGCCCGTCTCCATGTAGTTCGTGTTGTTGCGGCGCGTGAAGTTCTGCACGCCGTTCGGGGGAATTGGAATGCCGCGATACCATTCGCGCGGCTGGCCGCCGCCCTTCCCGGTCGGGATTGCGGGACCGCGACCGAACCCCGGGAAACCTGGGAACTGCGCGGCCGCGCCAACCGACGTCGGAGTTCCGCCGCGGGCACCGCGACCTGCCGCCGACGTATCCGCATTGGCACCGCGCCCGCCGCGTCCATTGCCGCCGCCGCCACGTCCGCCGCGACCGCCGCCTGCCGCCGCTACCCCAGCCGGAGGAGCCGGCGGGCTGTCACCTGTCGCCGCCGCTGCTGCAACTGCGTTCGGATACGGCGTCACGGTTCCGCCTTCGACGCCGGACTGCGTTTCGTACATTCTCATCATACCGTTGTGATTGTACGCAACGGATCCGAGATACCCCGGCGACCAGCCGTCCATGAACGCGAAGGTGTACACGCCAGGCATTCCCCACTTCGTCATCTGCGCCATCTCCCAGTTCGCGAAGAACGGCAGCTCGGCGAAAAGGAGCGGATCGAGGTTCGGGTTCTGCGGCGGACCGCCGCTGTACGTGTACATCAGCGCCTGCGCCTCGTGCAGATCGTGGATGATCGGCGGATGCGCGGTGAAATACCAATCCGTGATCGCGCGCATCGAGACCTGCGAGAGGTTGATGTCGCGATTGTTGTCGTGGTACACGTACTTGCCCCAGTACGGTACCTGTCCGCCGCGACCGCCACCGAAGCCAAACGCGGCGGCGCGACCCGCGGCCGAAGTGTCGTTCGCGATGGGCGGCGTGGGCGGGAACAGTTCGAGCGTACGATAGAACCAGTCAACGTTGCGATCGCGCCCGTCAGGCTCGGCAGCCGGTGTGATCGACACGATGACGTTGTTGCGAATCTGGTTGACGAGCGGCGAGGTTTCCGTCACCAGGCGATACGCGAGCTCCATCAACATTTCCGATGGACCCGTTTCGCCGCTGTGCAAGCCGCCCATGAGGTGATAGTGCGGCTTCGTGTTCGCGATGAGGTCGCGAATTTCCGCGTCGCTGCGGCCGCGCGGGTCGGCGATTTTGGCGAGATTGTCGCGATTGTGCTGGAGATTTTTGATGTTCTCGTCGGACGAGATCCAGACGACGATCAGCTCGCGGCCCTCGTCGGATTTGGCCGGCAGCGTCTCGATCTTCACGCGGTTCGGCGCGGCTTTCGCCAGCGCTTTATAATACTTTAATAGATCGGCGTAATAATGAAGCGTCGAGGGCGCGCCGATATACTGGCCGAGCACGTCCTTGGGCGTCGGGATGCCGTCGACGAGTGGAAGGTGGTCGACGAGCGGGCTGCCGGAGTTCACTCCGGTCCACTTCGCATAGTCCTTGGCGAACTCGGGATCCTGTTTCTGTTTCGGATCGCGGGTCTCGTTGACCGTGGCCTGGGCGCCGAGTGTGCCGGCGGCGATCAAGGTGGAGACGGCAAGGATGACAGCCCGCGGTAGGCGGGGGATGAGGCGGCGAACGTTCATCATGACACGGGTCCAGCGCGGTGCGCTTGGCAGGGGAAGATTGGCGTGCATACGACCTGAGAAGGATACGATTGGGCGCACCGGTCGACCAGTAGACGACGACAACGCTCGCGCCGCCCTCGGTCATTTGGTTATACTAAGGGTATGAAAACCGCTATCTCTCTCCCGGATTCGGTCTTTCGCGCGGCGGAACGCCAGGCCCGACGGTCACGAAAGTCTCGGAGTCAACTGTACGCGGACGCGTTGACTGAGTATTTGAGTCGGCACGCCCCTGATGAGGTCACGGAGGCAATGAATCGCGTCGTCGATCAGCTTGGCGAGCCTCACGATCCTTTCGTCGATGCCGCGGCCCGCTCGGTCCTCGAGCGCATCGAATGGTAGAGGTCGCGCAGGGCGAGGTCTGGTGGGCCGAGCTCCCGATGCCGATTGGCTCGGTGGCGGGATCCCGGCGGCCAGTCGTAGTCGTGCAGGGCAACCCGCTCAACCGAAGCCGGCTCGCGACCGTGGTGTGCGTTCCGCTCACGACAAACTTGATCTGGGAATCCGCGCCGGGTAACATCGCGTTGGCAGCGAAGGTCGCCGGATTGCCCCAGGACTCAGTAGCCAACGCATCGCAGATCTTCGCCGTGAGCCGAGCCCTTCTTAGCTCGCGCATTGGCAAACTGTCGCCAAAGCGCCTTGCCCAGATACTGGCGAGCGTCGACGTCGTGCTTGGTCGGTAAGCCCCGCGAATTGGTCGGTGCACTTGGCGAAGGAGAGTATATGGCGAGTTGCCCCGCTCGACCGTTAACGGTCTTCGAAACGCCCTTCTCCCCGACAAACATGAAGAACTCTCTTTCTGCGCGTTAAATGGGCTCTCGTTTTCGACGAAGCGACGACGGTGTATTCAGCTTGGTCGCCCCGGTATTCGTTGCGGCGGTTACAATCATCGCATTTCTGCCCGTACTGCGGGCCGGATTCGTCGCCTGGGACGACCCGCAGAATTTTCTGACCAACCCGAATTATCGCGGACTAGGCTGGCAGCAGCTCGCCTGGATGTGGACGACGTTTCACATGGGACACTACGTCCCGCTGTCGTGGATGACACTCGGCCTCGACTACGATCTTTGGCAGATGAATCCCGCCGGGTATCATCTGACGAACCTCATCATCCATTGCGCGAACGCCGTTCTTATCTACGCGCTGGCGCTCGAGTTGCTTGGAAAGGACGGAAGGGAAACGCGCGACAGCCCTCATGGGTTCAAGGCCTACGCATCGGCCGCGATCGCCGCGCTGTTCTTTGCCGTCCATCCCTTACGCGTCGAATCCGTAGCCTGGATTACAGAGCGACGAGACGTCTTGTCGCTCTTTTTCTATCTGGCGAGCGTCGTCGCATACATCCGGGGCGCGACGCCGAGTAATTCGCGTGTGTGGTATTCGCTCGCGCTGATCTTCGGCGCGTTCGCGATGCTCTCAAAGGCGACGGCGATGACGCTTCCCGCCGCGCTTCTGCTGCTCGAGATCTACCCGCTTCGCCGCCTTGGCGGCGCCGTTCGCTGGCAGAGCGTCGAAGCGAAGAATGTACTGTTTGGCCTGGTGCCGTTCGTCCTGCTCTCGGCTGCGGCAGCCGCGCTGTCAATTGCCGCACTGCACCCCGGAGCGCGCGCGCAACTGACGCTCGGCGCAAAAGTCGCCGTCTCGGCGTACAGCATTGTTTTCTATCTTTTGAAAACGTTAATACCCGTTCGGCTGTCGCCGCTGTATCCGATGCCGCTGAACGTCGATCCACTTTCCGCCGTTTTCCTCGCGGCCTATTGCACCGTGATCACGGTGTCCGGCGTCGCATGGCTGCTGCGGAAACGATTTCCGGCGGTGAGCGTCGCGTGGCTCGCTTTCGTCATCATCACCCTTCCGATGCTTGGCGTCGTCCAGAATGGCCCGCAGATCGCAGCGGATCGGTACACGTACCATTCCGCGGCGGTCTTCGCGTTGCTGCTCGGCGCCGGGATTTTTCGTTTACCGCGTGCGGCCTACACAGCGACGCTCGGCGTCGCCTCGGCAATCGTGCTGACGCTCGGCACGTTGACCTGGCGTCAAACTCAGGTGTGGCACGACTCGGAAACGCTCTGGTCACGTGTGCTCGAGCTCGAGCCGAATTCCGCGGTCGCCGAGTACGGCATCGGACAGCTTCGCGTGAGCAGCGGGAAGATCGACGAAGGGATTGCGCACTACGAACGCGGCATCGCGATCGACTCGTCGTATGCCGACGTCTACAACAATCTCGGCATGGCCCTGGCATCGCGGAACCGGTTCGATGAGGCATCGAAAGCGTACGCGCGCGCCGTGATAATTCGTCCGCGCTTCGATGAAGCGTACAACAATTGGGGCGTCGCACTGTCGCAAAAAGGCGATATCGATGGCGCTTCGAAGGCGTTCGCGCAGGCCTTGGCCATCAACCCGTCGCTCGCCGACGCACAATTCAACTGGGGGTACGCACTGCTGCAGTCAGGAAAGCCCGCCGAAGCGGCCGAGCATTTTCGCCTGAGTGCGTCGCTGAGGCCCGGCGATTCGGCGAATTACTTCAACTGGGGCTTGGCGCTCGCGCATCAAGGAAAACTCAATGAGGCAGTAGCGAAATTCCGTGAGGCGCTTAGGATTGACCCGAATGATCGCGACACGCAGGAGTACCTCGCGAAGTCTGAGCAGATCCTCGCGCAACAAGCAAACGGACTCAAACTGAAAGAGTAGCGCGCGCGGGGTCGCGCGGAGGCGATCGTCGTAAGCTGGCGCCGGCTGATCGATGAAATGAAATGAGCGTGTTCACTCTATACTTTCATCGTTTGAGAGTTTATACGTCTTAGTCCGCCCTTCGACGACAACCACATGACCGCACTGGACGACCTGCGCGCGCGACTTGGAGGACGCTACGAGATCGAGCGAGAGCTCGGCCGCGGCGGCATGGGCGCCGTCTACCTCGCACGCGACGTGAAGCTCGGCAGACTCGTCGCGCTCAAGGTGCTGCCGCCAGAGTTCGCGACGCAGGTCGCGCTGCGCGAGCGTTTTCTTCGCGAGACGCGCACCGCGGCGAGCTTTTCGCATCCGAACATCGTGCCCGTGTACGCGATCGAGGAGGCCGACGATTTCCTCGCGTACGTGATGGGGTACGTCGAGGGCGAGAGCATGGCCGAGCGCGTGCATCGCGCGGGTCCGCTCGCGACGCGTGAGACGGTGAAGCTGCTGCAGGACGTCGGCTACGCGCTCGCGTATGCGCACGGCCGCGGCGTGGTGCATCGCGACATCAAGCCCGACAACATCATGATCGAGCGCGCGACGGGTCGCGCGCTCGTGATGGACTTCGGCGTGGCGCGACTCATCTCGGCGCCCGATCCGTCGGCGAAGGAGGGACTCACGCGCGTCGGCGAAGTGGTTGGCACTCCGGAATACATGAGTCCCGAGCAGGCAACGGGAGATCATGTCGACGGGCGCAGCGATCTCTACTCGCTCGGGCTCGCGGCGTATTACGCGGTGACGGGACAGGTCGCGATGGCGGCCGATTCGACGGGCAAGTCGCTCGCGAAGCAAATCACGGAAATACTGCCGCCGATCGGCACGCTTCGGCCGGATCTGCCCGCCGCGTTGTCCGAGGCGATTGATAGATGTCTCATGAAGGAGCCCGACGCGCGGTTCGCGAACGCCGAGTCGTTGGTGGAGGCGCTCGATTCCGCGCAGTTGTCGGCGCCGGAGATTCCGGTCGCGATTCGCATGTTCGCGCAGGAGGCCGGCACGATTTCGCTCGTGATCGCCGGCGGCGGTGTTTTGGTGGCGTTCATGATCACGCAAATAGCCGGCAACACCGAATCGCTCGACGTTCTGCTTCCGATCATCCTCGTGTTCAGCGTTCTGATGACTCGTTTTTCGCAAACGTTTGCAGAGGCGAGGCGTCTGGCCGTCGACGGATTTACGCCGGAGTTGATGAATCGCGGAATGACTGCGGTTGTCGAGGAGCGGGCCAGCCGTCGCGCGGCGCTGAGGGCGAATCCGGAGAGTCGTCGCGAACGAAACCGCGCGCTTCGGTCGGGGGCGATCGGGATCGTTCTCGCGATTGCGATGTTCATATATGCGCTCTCGATCCGGAGGCAGACCAGCCCGCACAGTTACCAGTCGGGATATTTGGGCAGCGCGTTGATCATCAGCGCGGCCATTTTGTTCGGTGTGAGCTTTGCGAGGCTCGCGAGAAGTCCGTTTCGGATGCCGATTGGCGAGACGATGTTTCGGGTGATCTGGCTCGGGCCTATCGGGCGCGGACTGGTGCGGTTCGCGGGGCGGAAGGTCGCTCGTTCGAGTAGTGGTGTGTCAGGGGTTGCCATCCCACGACCGGTCGCCCAACGATCGGCGCCGAGCGTCGCGGTGGCGGCGCCCGCGGACCGGCTCGGGCAGTTGGAGTCGCGCGTGGCGGAGTTGGAGAAATGGAGGAAGGCGGAACGGTAGATCGCCGGCCACGCAGCGCGGTAGCGCCGAATAGCAGCGGCATGCGCGAAAGACTAACTTCCCGCGCGCATGTCTCAATTCCTCACCGCGCTGCAAACCGCGCTCGCCGCCAATTATCGGATCGACCGCGAGCTCGGCGCCGGCGGAATGGCGACGGTGTATCTGGCGCAAGACATCAAGCACGATCGCGCCGTCGCAATCAAGGTGCTCAATCCCGAGCTCGCGGCTTCGATCGGCGCGGAGCGATTTCTCAAGGAGATCCGCCTCACCGCAAACCTGCAGCACCCGCACATCGTTCCGCTCTATGATTCCGGCGACGCCGGCGGAGCACTGTACTACGTGATGCCGCTGCTCCAGGGCGAGTCGCTCGCCGACCGCCTCGCGCGGGAGCCGAAGCTGCCCATCGACCAAGCGGTTCGCATCGCCAAGCAGATCGCGAGCGCGCTCGACTTCGCGCACCGCCGCGGCATCGTGCATCGCGACATCAAGCCGGACAACATTTTGCTGCAAGACGGCGAAGTTCTCGTCGCCGATTTCGGCATCGCAGTGGGCGTCAGCGAATCGGGCGGAGCACGTCTCACCGGCACCGGTCTGTCGCTCGGCACTCCGCAGTACATGAGCCCCGAGCAGGCCGTGGGCGAACGCGACATCGACGCGCGCTCCGACATCTATTCCTTCGGCGCGCTCGTGTACGAGATGATCGCGGGTGTGCCGCCCGTGACCGGCGCGACCGTGCAAGCGATGGTCGTCAAGTTGCTCACCGAGCCGCCGACGCCGCTGCGCGTCGTGCGATCTGACGTGCCGCCGGCCGTCGAGGCCGCCGTCATGCGCGCGTTGGAGAAGCAACCTGCCGACCGCTTCGCGAGCGCACGCGAGTTCGCCGACGCGCTGACGGCCACGGCACCGGTATCACACACATCGGCAAAGTCTAATGTTCCTCCGACGGCGAAGAAGTCGCGCGCGCGACCGATCCTGATCGGCGTAACAGCCGTGGCCGCGATCGCCGTCGCCAGTTTCTTTCTCGTTGCGCGAAAGGCGGAAGCGAGCCCGATTCAATCGATCGCGGTGCTGCCCCTCGAGAACGCGTCGAGAGACACGAGCCAGGACTATTTCGCCGAGGGAATGACGGACGAGCTCACGTCGAGTCTCGCGACGATCAGCACCCTGCATGTGACGTCGCGCGGATCGGCGATGGGATTCGCCGGAAAGAACCGCCCCACGCCGGACAGCATTGCCAAAATACTTAAGGTCGACGCGATCGTCGAAGGCCGTGTGCAGCGCTTCGGTGACACGGTTCGCATCACACCGCGCCTCATCGACGTTCGGCAAGGCCAGAACAACCGCGAGCTCGGCCTGAAGCAGTTCGTCGGAAAGTCCAGCGACGTGCTGGCGCTGCAGGCCGACCTCGCGCAATCGATCGCGCGCGAGATCAACGTTCGCCTCTCGTCGAGCGATTCGACGCGCCTCACCTCTGCACCGACCGTCAATCCGGCCAGCTATGAGCATTATCTAAAAGGACGATATTTCTTCAACCGCCCCAGCGACGAGAATCTCCAGAAAGCGATCGCCCAGTTCGACTCTGCGATCAAGTTGTCGCCGACGTCGGCCGCGTACTCCGGATTGTCCGACGCGTACCTGTGGGCCGGGTACAACGAAGGATTGATGTCGGCGTCGGAAGCCAGACCGAAGGCGAAGAAGGCCGCGGAAATGGCGGTGCAGCTCGATCCAAACTCCGCCGAAGCGCACACGTCGCTCGCGACGTTCAAATTGTTCTATGAGTTCGATTGGCCTGGTTGCGAGGTGGAGTTCAAGCGCGCCATCGCGATCAATCCAAACTATGGATTCGCGCACGATCAGTTCGGAATGGCGTTGGGCTTTCAGGGACGCACTGAGGAAGCCATCGCCGAAGGCAAGCGGGCAATCGCGCTCGATCCGCTGTCGCCGCAAGTGCTCGTGGACGCGTCCATGCCGTTCATGTTCAAACGTGACTACGCAGCCGCGCGCCGGTTGGCGAAGTCCGCGGGCGAGCTCGATCCGACCTACTTCTTTCCCGTCATGCTCGACGGTTGGGTGAGTCTCGAGGAGAACAAACCGCGCGATGCTATTCCGTTGATTGCGAAGTCGGTGACGATGGACGCGCCGCCGTTCGTGCGGGCGTATCTCGCGTACGCCTATGGGGCGTCGGGAAACAAGGCCACAGCGTTCGCGCAGCTGGATACACTGAAGCGTATTGCGCATGGGGGCGACGTGCTGCCGTTCAACAAAGCGCTCGTCTACCTCGGTATTGGCGACACCAAGCAGGCGCTCGACAACCTGGAGCGGGCGCTCTCCGCCGACTCACAGATGATGGCGTGGATTGGGCAGGATCACATCTTCGACTCGTTGCGGCCGGAGCCGCGGTTCATCGCCCTTCTGCGCCGCGTGAACTTCGCGAAGTAGTCGGCGCTCAGCGGAACGCGCCGGCCTTGATCAAGATCAGCAACGTCCACACGACGACGAGAGTTCCGACGAACGGCCGGCGAAGACGCCGTTGCACCGTCGGCGGCCCGACGAACGGCTGGTCCGCGCCAAGGCGCGCGACCGACTCATTGAACATGACGCGAAGAATGTCGCTCCGCTGACGTTGCATGCTCGTAAAGAATCGATCTTGACGTTTCGCGAAATCCTCCATGATCAGCATGAGATACCAGTAGAGGCCGATCGACGCGACCGCCGCAAGCGCAACGACGGTGGTCGTCAGATCCTTCCAGCCCAGGATCGTGCCGACGAGCACCGCGTGCGACGCGTGCTGCGGCAAACGGGAACCGGAGGCGACTCTCGCCGCCTCCGGAACGTCTCCGTCTTCTAACGCCGAGCGCTCAGTACGGCTTTTCGCCCGCCACCACGCCGAACGTCGTCGCGTCTGCCTGCACGCCGTTCACCATCGTGCCGCCGTTGTGGATGCTCGCGAACATCGGCTGCATCTTTTGCGGAAATCCGAACACCGGCTTCGTCAGCGCGTCGAGACGCGAAAGCTCCTCGGCCGTGAGCGTGACGCCGAGCGATTGGATGTTGTCGTCGAGCTGTGAGAGCTTTCGCGCGCCGATGATCGTCGACGTCACGCCGACCTGCATGCGGACCCACGCCAACGCGACACGGGCGACGGTTGTGTCGTGCGCGCGCGCTATCACCTCGAGCGCGTCGACGACGGAGAACGCCTTCTCGTTGAGCGCGCCTTCGACAAACGCTCCGCGACCCGACTGCTTTTCACCGGCATTGGCACGCGTGTACTTGCCGCTCAGCGCTCCGCTCTTGAGCGGCGACCACGGCGTGATGCCGAGTCCCAGCTCCAGCGCCATCGGAACGAGCTCCTGCTCGACGGTGCGCTCGAGCAGAGAATACTCGATCTGCAGCCCGACGAACGACGCCCATCCGCGGAAGTGCGCCATCACATTCGCCTGCGCGACCTTCCACGCCGGCGTGTCGGACACGCCGATGTAGCGTACCTTCCCCGCGGTGACGAGGGTGTCGAGCGCCGACATCGTTTCTTCGATCGGCGTGTTCACGTCCCAGTTGTGCAGCCAGTACAGGTCGATGTAGTCCGTCTGCAACCGGCGGAGGGAGTTGTTGCATGAATCGATGATGGCTTTGCGGCTCGAACCGCCGGCATTCGGGTCGCCGGGATACAGGTTGCCGCTGAATTTCGTCGCAATGACGAGGCGGTCGCGCCGGGGGGCGTGGCGGCCGAGGTGGTCGCCGATGATCTTCTCTGAGTGACTTTTGGTATAGAAATTTGCCGTGTCGATGAAGTTGCCACCGAGCTCGATGTAGCGATCGATAATCTGTTGCGACTCTTCGACACTCGAGCCCCAGCCGAGATCTTCTCCGAAGGTCATCGCGCCTAAGCAAAGAGGGCTGACGCGCAGGCCGGAGCGGCCGAGTGTGATGTAGTGGTCGAGACTCATGAACCCCTCGAGGGTGAAAAGGATACCGTGCCGCCGATAGTTCGAAACACAACTAGTTCCACTTGGAACAATGTACGAGAGTGGGAAGATGGCACGACCTGAACCGGCAGTGATGTGGTCGCTCCACTACCAGCTCATTCTCTCGATCGTCGACGAGATCGGGCCGGCGGTGGCGAAACTGAGCCTGGAACCGAAGGAGCTGTTCGTGCTCTCGGAGATCGACGAGCATCCGTTTCCCGCCGCGCTCGCCGGGAAACTGTGCATGCCGAAGCCGACGCTTACGGCCACGCTGAAGCGTGTCGAGGCGGCGGGGTTCGTTCGGCGGGAGATCGACGCCGAGGACTTACGACGTCACCGGCTCATCCTCACCGCAGCAGGGCGGCGGGCGATGGTGCGCGGCGTCGCGATCATTTCGGAAGCGTTCGGCGCGCGCCTCTCTCGGCTGAGCGCATCGGAGCTCCGCACGCTTCAGACCTTATTGGAGAAGCTGAGCTGACCGCGCGGTGTGCGTTACAAGGGTTTTGCGTTTGCGCGTTGGCCGTGAAACAACGGACCCCGACAGTTGGGTGGCGGCGGGAGTCCGCGCCTAGTTACGCCATGATGATCTGTCGGGGTCCAAGCTCAACGCGGTACGCGTAAACGCGCAACGCAACGACGCACACCGCGCGGCCCGCGGGCAATCTGCCTTTGACGGAACCGCAACCGCCACGGACCGGACGCTGACAGCTACTGAACGATCACCGTCCCGTTCACGACTCCGACGATTGCGGACAAGCCGTGAAAATGGCTGGTTCGAGCGAAGAACCTCCCGTACATTGCATCACCTGCGGCCGTCGCATCTGTCATTCCCGCCGCCGCTGACCCCTGCATTGCCGTAGCGTGGATTCTCCGTCACCCCAACTGATCGACCGCATCCGGCCGCCGTTAGCGGCGGTCTACGATGTCGAGCGCCAGTTTGCGGTTGGAGGAATGGCGGTCGTCTTCGTGGCGCGGGACATCAAGCACGATCGGCGTGTCGCGCTGAAAGTCCTCGCGCCCGATCTCGCCGCGACCGTCGGCGCCTCGCGGTTCGTGCGAGAGATTCGATTCGCCGCGCGGCTCACGCATCCGCACATCCTGCCTGTGCTCGACTCCGGCGAAGCGGACTCGCTCCCCTTCTACGTGATGCCGTTCATCGAGGGTGAGTCACTTCGCGACCGCCTCGATCGCGAACGGGTGGTCTCGGTCGACGAAGCGATTCGTCTCACCGAAGAAGTGGCCGACGCGCTCGCCTACGCGCATGCCGCGGGCATCGTCCACCGCGACATCAAGCCGGAGAACATTCTCCTCCTCGGCGGACACGCCCTCGTGACGGACTTCGGCATCGCGCGCGCGATCACTGCCGCGAAGGACGACGCTGACGTCACCGGCATCGGCATCACCGTTGGAACACCGGCGTATATGAGCCCCGAGCAGGCAGCGGGCGAAGATCAGATCGACGGACGCAGTGACACCTACAGTCTGGCGACGGTGTTCTACGAGATGGTCGTCGGGACGACGCCGTTCCACGACCGTTCGGCACTCGCGATGATCGCGAAGCGGTTCACTCACGTCGCTCCGCGCATGTCGAGCAAAGTCGAAGACGTTCCCGCCGACGTCGACAACGCGGTCGCTCACGCGCTGGCGATGCGCCCCAACGATCGACCCGCCCTCGTGGCGATGTTCGCGCGCGCGCTCACCGGCGGCCGGCGTCCGTCGCCGGCTCAAACCCTTGACGCTCGCACAACACGTCCCGCGACGCCGCGCAGCTTTGCCGTGAGCGAGACACATATGCCGTCGGTCGCGGTGTTGCCATTCGCGAACCTCAGCTCCGATCCGGAAAACGAATTCTTCTCCGACGGAATCACCGAAGAAATCATCGGCGCGCTGAGCCGGCGTCGCACGATTCGCGTCGCGGCGCGCACGTCGTCGTTCGCGTTCAAGGGCAAGCACGACGACATTCGCAATATCGCCGAGCAGCTCGGAGTGTCGACGATTCTTGATGGGAGCGTTCGCCGTGCGGGCGGCCGGGTCCGCGTGCGCGCGCAACTCACCGACGCGCGGTCCGGCTACGAATTGTGGTCGAACCAGCTCGACCGCGAGCTCAACGACGTCTTCGCGATTCAAGACGAAATCGCAAACTCCATCGCGTCCGCGCTGCAAGCCACGCTGCTCGGCGATGCAGTTCAAGCTCCCGGCGTGAGCGTCGCAGGTCCAGTCTACGAAGCGTATCTGCGCGGACGCTTCGCGCTCAACAAGCGCACCGAAGCCGAGCTGACGAAGGCCGTCAACTATTTCTGCGACGCAAACGAACGCGATCCCGAATTCGCGCTTGCATACGCGGGCCTCGGCGATGCGATGCTCGTCCGCGGCGTGTATGGCGCGGAGCCGCCGCGCGACGTGATGCCGCTCGCTCGCGCTGCTGTCGAACGCGCGCTCGCCATCGATCCGTCGTTGCCGGAGGCGTACACCACGCTCGGCGCAGTGCGCGCGGTGTACGACTGGGATTGGAGCGGTTCGGAGGACGCGTTCACGCGTTCGATCGCGCTCGGACCTCGGTATCCAACGGCGCATCAGTGGTACGCGGTGAATTGTCTCGTTCCGCAGCGGCGGTTCGACGAAGCCATTCGGGCAATCGATCGCGCGCGCGTGCTCGATCCGCTGGCGCTCGTCATTCGCGCGACGGGCGGCGTGGTGCGCTGGCTCGCCGGCGATTTCGACGCGGCGGTTCGCGAGCTCGAGCAAGCGTTGGAGCTCGATCCGTCGTTCGCGATGACGCACTATTTCATGGGTTCGGTGCGCCGCGATCGCGGAGAGACGTCGGCCGCTGTATCAGAGTTCGAAACAGCAATCGCGAAATCGGGCGGTGGCAGTCCGGAGATGCTTGCGGGTCTTGCGAGTACGCTTGCGCTCGGTGGCGACACGGCTGGTGCGGTCGCAATTCGCGATCGCCTCGTATCGCTCGGCAGGCAACGGCATGTCGCGCCGAGTCTGGTTGCACAGGTCGAGGCATCGCTGGGCAATGCGGACGTCGCGCTGACGCACCTGGAACAAGCCGTTGCCGATCGGGACGCCGACATGATTTTCCTCGGCGTGCGTCAGGCGTATCAGCCGTTGCACGGGCATCCGCGCTTCGAGGCGCTGCGGGCGAAGATCGCGCTGCTTTGAGGCAGTCTCAAACCGCTGGCCGCGACGAACCAGTCGGCTTGTATTTCAGCCGAGTGGTTCAAATATCGGCAGTACAGCAACCCGCGCCACATGAGAACCAGTAGGGATCGATCATCGCGTCTAATCCGCTTGCGAATAGTGTGGAGAGCATACTCCGCCTTGAGGAATCCGTAATCGGAAATACATCGGTTAGGTCCGCGAACGCCCTGGTTGCGGCTCGAACGGTTTTGTCTTTGGGAACGCAAGTCGTGTCCTCGCCGAGCCTGCAGCGTTCGTAGTGCAATTGTTCGTGAAAGGATACACCGTTCTGCGACGCTGCTCTGCTGAACAAATTGATGAGCTGAAACACGGGTGATTGGCCATTGCGCGAATGTCGTACAAACTCTGGCCTGTTGGCGATTGCCTGGATGGCGGGGGCGCCGTCGCAACGGGTGAACTGTGCCTGCGAAACGCTAGGATCAGCGCCCCCCGTGGGATGGCCGCACTCTCGAATTTTCCCGTGGCCGACGTTTTGCGCCTGTCGATCTCCCTTTTGGGGGCCATCAACGATCTGGTACATCGCCCACTCCGCAATGTATCGATCGTTCCATTTCGGGTTGTCGTTCGTTGGTGTTGGATATCCATCCGGACGATACACAATAAAGATGAAGTGCCTCAACTCTTGATCGTCGTACGGGATGCCCTCGGCCACACGATACGTTTGATCGGCGCCAGCCTGATGCGCAAATCGGATGGCACCCACTACCACCGCCTTTCCCTTATCGAGTTTGTCGATCTTGAGTTTACGGGCGCACTGATTGACTTGAGTATATCCGTATTGTTGGATAGTTCCGGACTTTAGGACCGTTCGATAGTTCTCTCCCCCGTTGTGGTACCACTGCGCAAGCGATCTAGCGTGCTTCAGGTCGCTCAGCGATAGGGCTGCTTTGCCATCCCAGTCGAACAGCGTCGACGTCGCACTGCATTCGGGGGGCTGGTGCGATGGCACGGCTGACGCCGCGGCGATGTTTGGATGGAAAGATGTCCGAGTT
>JBDTAE010000181.1:0-16506 GCA_039924785.1 Gemmatimonadaceae bacterium
AGGGAGCAATCGCGAAGATTTCGCATCGGGTGGATGATCGGAAGCGGTCACTCGGCGGCGAACAAGGTCTTTGTCCACGCTCGACAGAAACGCTACGAGGCCGCTGCGGGAATCGCAGCGCGCGTCATGCATTGGCTCTTCGTTCATGAGAGGATGATAGATGTCGTTGGAAGCGTTCGCTTCCTCCGAACGACGTAGGCTCCATATGGAATCGGCTCGAGAAGGCGAGACCATCGCTGCGGGTCCGGGATGCAACTCCTTCAATAATACCCGGACCCCTCGGGCGCTCATTCCTGGAATATCGGTGCGGACCGCATGTCCCCCAACGAACATTCCACCACGGCGTGTGGACCTCCATTCGTGGGAGTGGTGAATCGCAAGGATCTGTCCGCGATGATCGAGCGGGCACTCGCTGCGACGACGTGAACGCACGCGCGGTCGCGATGCATTCCCGACGTCGTCAGCCGAAGCATGAGTGTCCTTCAACGATCGATCGACTTCACGCCGATCGGTGAACCCTGGTTTCGGCGAGTATCCTGTCGAGCAGCGACCGCGCGTTGACAATGGACAGGATAGCCGGCGGCGGAACGAGCGCCTTTGCTTGTGACCCGGTGTCGGTCGTCGCCGTGCGCACCACGGAGTCTTCCGTTGCTCCGTCTTGCTCCGTGACGCGGACGGTGTCGACGACAGGTGAGGCGACTGCTTCGACCCGCGGGCGCTTTTGTCCACGACGACTGCCGATCCGCTTCATCGCCCGCCATTCGGCATAGAGAGCAGGCGCGTCGCTGATCAACGGGACGATCATGGAGCTGATTGCGCTCAGCTGCTTGCGTCCAATCGACGCGGCCTCCTTCAAGCCGCGAGTCGCGCCCGTACCTGCACCGATGAGCGCGTCCCGATTGTCGATCGTCCCAACCAGCGCGTTCGCGGCGCGGTCGAGGCGGTCGAGGAAATCGGTTCGTAGTCCGGCGTCGATGAACGTTTTCGCATACGGCGCCGCCGCCTTCCCCATCGCCCCGGCGACGGCGACGAGCTGCAGCGACGGTATCTTCCCGTCCGGCATCTTCAACGCGCCGAGCTCGGGAACGTCGCGGAGGTGCGCCGCGGCAAGGTTTGCGATCGGGGCCATGTGATTCAGTCGCAGCTTGTTCCGAGCGACCCTGATCGTGACGGTTGCGGCAAGACCCATTCGCTCTGCCGCCGCTTGACCAACGGAATGCTGCTCCAGCGCGGTGACCGCGGCGTCAAGTTCGTGGCGAGTGCCGCAGGCCGCCAAGTTGTCCAGCGCTGCGGCATGCTTGTCGATGAACGTTTGCACTCGTTTGAGCGCGGCGAGTACCTCTGTGACGTCGGCATTCATAGTTGTCCTCTCTGTAGTGTGTATGGCGGTCGACGCGTCGTGACGGGTGGTCGCGACGCAAGGGATCGTTTGTGCTCGATGCGGATGTCGCTGCTGCGCACGAGGAGTCGGCGTCGGCGCACGAGGAGTCGGCGTCGGCGCACGAGGAGCTGCGCCCGATGCACGAGGCACGGCTCGCGCTGTTCCGGGAGCTGCAACCGACGCACAGGGACGCGACACCGCGATACGAGGGCGGCCTCGCTCGGCACGCGGTTCGGCGACGTGGGCATGAAGAACCACCGATTCGGCGCGAGGTGTCGTACGCTCGGCACGAGGATCGGCGAACGCGTCCCGAGCCTCGACGAGGCAGGCACGTGTCCGATGTGATTCGGGTGCAACCCTTCTGTTCTCATGTGTTCCATCGGCTAAGCCGTGACCGGGTTCTCTCGCGCTTCTAAATGACTACGTCGTACGAGGGACCCGTTTACGTGCATGCCGATGCAGAAGAATTGCTTCACCGCGCCCCTGACCCCTTCCGGCCGGGCCGGCCGAGCATCGATGGGAGAACGATCAGCCCCTCTACCTATTAGATCGGATGAGAGGTCGAAATGCTGGTATGCGAACTATCGTCCTTCTCATCTTTCGCCCAGGCGATCGAAGAAATCAACGCTGTTGCGAGGCACGAGCACCCCACCAGAAGGCCGAACGGGGGTGCTGAGCAACCTTGCTCGGCAACCCGCGTCGATTGTCGGCGATCCTGTTTCAGCTGCCGACATCAACTCTTGATCGTCGGCCGCGTGTCTATGAAGTCGGTATGAAGCCGTAGCTGAGGTCAGGGTTGCGGCGACCCTTGCGGCAGAGAGATTGGAGACATGAAAGAGGGGCCGAAATAGCTCGCACGGGTGCGACCCGTCGTGGCGACCAGGTAGCGGGCAGGATCACTCCAGACAATCCCGCAACGGATTTGTCGGGCGAGTCGGCGAACGCCACAGCATCCTCGGTACAACTCCTCAAGACGAAATTCTACATCCCTCGGCGAGGCGCCGCGCAGGTCTCGCGCCCGCGATTGATCGAACGACTTCGCGAAGCGGCGACACACAAGCTCACGATCGTCTCCGCGCCCGCGGGCTTCGGCAAGACGACACTCGTGTCCGAATGGCTCGCCGATCCCACGGCCGGTACGAGCATTGCGGCATGGGTGTCGCTCGATGCCACGGAGAATGATCCGTCGCATTTTTGGGCCTACGCCATAAGCGCTCTGCAAAAAGTTCACGCGCTCGTCGGGAAGCGCGCGCTCTCGCTGTTGCTCGGGCCGCAACCGCCGCCTGCCGAATATGCGCTGACGTCGCTCATCAACGACATCAACACGATCGATTCAGACTTCGTTCTCGTCTTCGACGACTATCACGTGATCGATGCCGCCGCCGTGCACAACTCGGTGGCGTTTCTGCTCGACCACATGCCGCCCCGGTTGCATCTCGTTCTCGCGAGCCGCTCCGATCCGCCGCTCCCTCTCGCCAAACTTCGTGCCCGCGGCGAGCTGACCGAACTGCGGCCGACGGATCTGCGCTTCACGGGGGATGAGGCGTCAGCGTTTCTCAATCGCGAAATGGGGCTCGCGTTGTCGGCCACTGACACGGCGACGCTCGAGCAACGCACCGAAGGGTGGATCGCCGGATTGAAGTTGGCGGCTGTCTCGATGAAAGGCCGCGACGACCGGCATGGCTTCGTCGACGCGTTTTCAGGCGACAACCGGTACATCGCGGACTATCTGGTTGAAGAAGTTCTGCAACGAGAACCGGGGCTTGTTCGAAACTTCCTCCTCGCGACGTCGATTCTCGCGCGATTGAGCGGTCCACTCTGCGACTCCGTCACCGGCGAACCCGGTTCGCAACTCCTGCTCGATGAGTTGGAGCGACGTAACCTGTTCATCGTCGCCCTCGACGATAAACGCGAGTGGTATCGCTACCACCATCTGTTTGCGGATGTGCTTCAGGCATATGCCGCGCGCGTTGACGCCGATCGACTTCATAGTTCTCATACCAGGGCGAGCGTATGGTACGAGCGCAACGGCTCGCTCGAGGACGCGGTGCGCCACGCGTTGGCCGCGCAGGACACCGAGCGCGCGGCGAATCTTTTGGAGACGAAGTGGCCCGCGATGGACCGAAGCCACCAGTCGTATGGGTGGTTGAAGCGAGTGAAGACGCTTCCCGACGACGTCGTGCGCGCGCGACCCGTGCTGAGCATGGCGTACGCGTGGGGATTGTTGAATGGCGGCGAACTCGAGGCCGCCGAGTTGCGACTGCGGGATGTAGAACGGTGGTTGGATGTCGCGCGAGACGCGGAGTCGCGCGGCGAAGCTGCTCCTGGAATGGTGATGGTGGACGAAGCGCGCTTTCGCTCGCTGCCCGCAGAGCTCGTCCCAGCTCGGTTGTACCTCGCGGGAGCGCTCGGTGACACGCCAGGGACCGTCGCGCACGCGAGGCGCGCGCTGGATCTCATCCCCGTCGATCAGCATGCAAAGCGCTCAACCGCGCTCGCGCTTCTGTCGCTCGCGCAGTGGGCGGGCGGGGAGCTGGAATTGGCGCACGACACATTCAGCGATGCGCTCGACTGCATGCTCGCCGGCGGCGATCCCCTGTCGAACATCCGTGGCATGTTCGTCCTCGGCGACATCAGGATGGTGCAGGGTCGTCTTCGCGAAGCAGAAAAAGCGTATGCCCGGGGCCTGCGCAAGGCAGCCGAGTATGTCTCAGCGGCGCTGGCCGAAACTGACGAGCTGCATCTCGGGTTGAGCGAGCTTCAGCGTGAACGCGGCGACGTCGACGCCGCGCGCGGCCAACTGTTGACGCTCGCCAACTCGGATGGACGAGCCGCGCATGCGGGCAACAGGCAGCGCTGGTGCACGACCATGGCGCGCGTAAGAGAGGCGGAAGGAAATCTCGACGGAGCGCTCGAGCTTCTTGTCGAGGCGGAGACTGTCGACGTTCGCAGTCCGCTTCCTCGCCCGCGTCCGATCGGCGCGATCAAGGCTCGCATTTATCTCGCGCAGGGCCGCCTGGCCGACGCAGTCGGCTGGGCACGCGATCGCGGACTGGCAGTCGACGATGACCTCAGCTACATGCGCGAGTTCGAGCACATCACGCTTGCGAGAACTTTGATGGCGAGGCGCAGCGCAGAAGGCGACGCGCGCTTCGGCCACGAGGCGCTGAAGTTGCTCGAGCGTCTCACCGCGGCGGCGGAAATCGGCGGGCGAATGGGTGCGGCGATCGAGACGCTGGTGCTTCAAGCGCTCACCCATCAGGCGCTCGGGAACGCGCGTGGTGCACGCGAGCCACTCGAGCGCGCGATGGCGTTCGCGGAGCCGGAGGGCTACCTCCGCGTGTTCCTCGATGAGGGACCCGCAATGAGAGATCTGCTACGCGGCGCGGCGACGCGTGGGATCGGCGGCGCGTACGCGCCGCGAATCCTCGCGGCGTTCGATGCGCCCCCGCCGGCCGCAACCTCCGCTCAGGCTGTCGTCTCCAGCGCGGGCGTGCTGCTGACGGCGCGCGAGCTCGTGATCCTGCGTCTCATCGCGGCGGGAATGCGCAACCAAGACATTGCGCAGCACCTGTCCATCAGTGCGGCCACGGTCAAACGCCACATCGCAAACACGTACAGAAAGCTGGATGTCCGTCACCGCACGGAAGCTCTCGTAAAGGCGAATGAGCTGAAACTGCTCTAACGCGGCGCGTCTGCATCCTCGACTACACCCCCCCTTCTGCACCTTTTGGTCGACGCGACCAAAACCCGGTTCCGGCACATTCCCGTCGCAAGCACGTCAGTTCATTCCGAACCGACGCCGATCCACGCGACTTACCGGAGCCAAACATGAACATTCATAAGACTTTCATCGCCGCGGCCGTTGGCTGCACCATCGTCAGCGCGGGCCAGCTCTCGGCGCAGAGCACCGACACGCAGGCCGCACCCGCACCGAAGACCGGGTGGGAGTTCCTCGTGTCCAGCGGCACAGTTCTGCCCACCGGCGCAGAGCGCGGAATCATCAAGCGCGCCAATCTGACCGCGGCGCAGTTGTCGTACGTCGTGCGTCCGGAGTTGGCCGTCACCGCGACGCTTGGGTGGGCACGCAGCCGCGACATCGCGTCTATCGACAACCCAAAGCTCGACGTCTTCGCCTACGACCTCGGTGCGGAATTCCGCTCGCCGCGTTGGACTGTTGGCGACGTCGTCACGCTGAGCTCATTCGCCGGACTCGGCGCGGGTGCGCGGAGCTACAACTATCGCAGCCTCGATGTCGACGCGACCCACAACGTTTCCGCATATGCCAGCGTCGGTGGGGAGTTCGGCGTGAGCAGAGTTCGCGTTCGCCTCGAAGCGCGCGATTACGTGAGCGGGTTCAAGCCTCTCAGCGGCAAAGGCTCGGCGGTTACCGGCAACGACGTCGCACTGATGGCGGGCCTGCGCATCGTGACGCGATGAGCCCGAACGCGATTCACGCTTCAAAGCGTCGGTCGGAGTGGCTTGTTCCAATGTCGCTCGTGTTATTGAGCCTCGTGCCGGCAATTGCCGGCACGGCAAGGCTCGCCGAGTTGGCGAGCGGCGCAAAGGTCACGGCGGCGAACGCGCGGTTCTTTGCGATGCCGCTGCCGGTGATCTTGCACATTCTCACCGTGATTCCGTTCAGCATTCTCGGGGCGTTCCAGTTTGCGCCCGCGCTCCGGCGCCGCCGGCGCAACTGGCACCGCGCCGCGGGGAAAGTCCTCGTCGTATGCGGAATCGTGGCCGCGCTGACGGGCTTGTGGATGACGCAGTTCTATCCGTGGCCGCAAGGCGATGGCCGCGGGCTCTACGTTCTTCGCATCCTGTTCGGTTCCGCGATGGCGATGTCGATCATCGTTTCGATCGATGCCATACGACGTCGCGACTTTGTGTCGCACGGCGCGTGGATGATGCGCGGTTATGCGATCGGAATGGGCGCGGGGACGCAGGTGCTGACGCATCTTCCGTGGCTCATTCTCGTGGGCAAGCCAGGCGAATCGATGCGAGCGGTGTTGATGGGCGCCGGCTGGATCATCAATCTCATCGTCGCCGAGCGGATCATCCGGAACGAAGTATGCGTTCCGGCCGTGCGTCTTTTGGACGGAGCGATATGGCTGGCTTCGGCACGCATGAATCCGGGTGGAGGACGCCCAGCAAACGAGCAATAGCAACGACGGTTCTCGTAATCGGCGCTTGGGCGTCGATCGCCACTGTCGCTGGATGTCGCGGCGCTGACGCGGCTCGTGCTCACGATGCACCTTCGTTTGATGCGCGACAGGCGGACAGCGTACAAAGCCGCGCGATCGAAGATTCTACGCAGTGGCCAACATATGGTCGCGACTTGGCGAACACGCGATATTCGCCGCTCGCGCAGATCACGGCGGCGAATGTGGCGTCTCTCGCGCCGGCGTGGGTTCACCATTCGGGAATCGCGCACTCGTCGGAAAGCAATCCGGTCGTCGTGAACGGCACCATGTACGTCAGCTCGGCGTTGAATCACGTGTTCGCGATCGATCCGCGCACCGGACGGTCCGAATGGGAGTACTCGCATGTGTTCAACACGACGGTCGACTGCTGCGGGCCGATCAACAAAGGCGTCACGTTCTATGGCGGACGCGTGTTCATGGCGACGGCGGACGCGCGAGTGGTTGCCCTCGACGCAACGACGGGTCGCAAGCTCTGGGATGTGCAGGCGGGCGACAACGAGGCGGGCTATCACCTGACCGGCGCGCCGCTTGCGGTCGACGGCAAGATCATCACCGGTGTGAGCGGCGGCGAGCAAGGGTGCCGCTGCTACGTGGATGCGTATGACGCCGCGACCGGCGCGCGCGTGTGGCGCTGGTATACGATCCCCAGTCCTGCGGACGGTGGCTGGTGGGGGCATTGGCGCGCGAAGGATGAGTGGGGGACTTCGTTCGGTCGCGACATCGCTAAAGAGCGCGCCGATAGTGCCGCATACCCGGATAGCTGGCAACACGGCGGCGGTCCGGCCTGGCACCACGCCGCGTTCGATCCATCGTTGGGCCTGTTGTTCGTAAACGTGGGAAACCCCGCACCTGATCTCGACGGAAGCGAGCGGCCGGGAGACAATCTCTATACCGACTGCGTTGTGGCGCTCGACGTGAAAACCGGCAAGGTGCGTTGGTACTACCAGTTGGTGTCTCACGATCTGTGGGACTACGACGCGTCGCCCCCGCCCGTCCTCGTGACGGTGCGCGACAGCAGCGGCGCGCGCGTTCCGGCCATCGTGCAGGCGGGGAAAGTGCCGTGGGTGTATGTCCTCGACCGGCGCACCGGAAAACCGATTCGGCGATCTGATGCCTACATCCCCACGAAGAACCTCTTCGTGCCGCCAACAAAAGAAGGCGTCCTGATCATGCCGGGCACACTCGGCGGCACCGACTGGTCGCCGACGGCGTATGATCCGAAAACGGACTGGCTGTATCTGGCGTCGAACGTCATTCCGATGGTGTATAAGAAGTCTAAGGAGCCGCTCCGGCCGGGAGCGCAGTGGTGGGGCGGGAGCGTCGTGGGCGGATCGACGGGCAACTCCGGCCTGATCACGGCCATCGATTTGAATACCGGCAAGGTCATGTGGCAGACGCCGACGGCGATGCCATTGCTCAGCGGCGTGACTGTGACCGCGGGGGGCGTGGTGTTCGCCGGATTGTCGGATGACAAACTCGTGGCGTACGACGCGCGAACGGGCCGTCTGCTGTGGACCGGCGCTGCGCCCGCTGGAGTGAACGCGCCACCCATCACCTACATGCTCGACGGCGTTCAGTACGTTGCGGTCGCGGCGACGGGCGCCATGAATGTTGGCAGCAAACGCGGTGACGCACTTCTCGCGTTCGCACTTCCGACCGTGGCGCGGACAGTCCGATGAGCGCGATTCAATCCGTTGCCGGACTTGTGATCGCCGCGTTGTGCGCGAGGTCGACGGTCGCGTCAGCGCAACAGTCGCCGAGAGCGCAGCAGCAGACCCCGCCGGGGAAATACGCCGTGGTGACGAATGAAGAATTTCAGCCGACCGCGTTGCCCGCGCTTCCCGTTGGAATGACGGTCGAGATGCTCGTGCAAGGCGACCGGATCTTTCACGGCAAAGGTGGGTGCTTCGCTTGTCATGGCACCGAAGGACAGGGACTCCCGGCGGCCGGCGACGCGATCACGAACACGCTGTCGTATGCGCGCCACGAGTGGACGTCGATCGACTCGCTGATCGCAGTTGGATTGCCGGACGTCCTTACGAGAAGTCCAATTGCCATGCCGGCGCGAGGATCGCGCGGGGATCTGTCGCCGCAGGAAATACAACGAGTCGCGGCGTACGTGTGGGCAATCAGCGGCGTGCGCGGCGAGCCGTGGGCCGGAGGGCATTCGTCACACCAGGACATGGCCCCGGCGGGTTCGACGAAAGGCACCGCGGGTCCGGCGCTCCCCAAGCGTTCAAAACCATGACCTCGCAACATTCAGTACAGCGAATTCGCATGATGCAATCGACCCGCCTAATGCCGGTGGTCGTCGCGCTCGCGTTAGTCGCAGGGTGCGCGCGAACAGAAGGAGCTGTTCCCCGTGCCGGCGGTATGAGTGACGACGCCGCGATACGAGCATCGATGGCGGCGGGAAACGAATGGCCCAGCTACGGTCGCGACTACACCAATCAACGGTATTCGCCGCTGACTCAGGTGAGCGCAGGCAACGTCGCAACGCTGGAATTGGCGTGGCATTTCAAAACGGGAATAGTCGAGGCCTTCGAAACCAGCCCGCTGATCGTCGGACGCACGATGTACGTCACCACCGCGATGAATCATCTCATCGCACTCGATGCCGTGACCGGCGCGAGGAAATGGGAATACGCTCATCCGCTCGGAACCACGACGGCGTGCTGCGGACCGGTCAACCGCGGTGCGGCGTATTACGGCGGTCGCGTCTACATGGCGACGCTCGACGGCGAATTGGTCGCGCTCGATACGGCGGACGGACGCCTCTCGTGGACGGTGCAAGTCGTCGACAACAAAAAGGGATACAGCATCACGATGTCGCCGGTAGTCGCCGACGGCAAAGTGTTCATTGGCGCGAGCGGCGCGGAGTACGGAATTCGCGGTCGCGTCACCGCCTTCGACGCAACGACGGGAGCGTTCGTTTGGCGATGGTACACCATCCCAAGTCCCGACGAGGGCGGATGGTGGGGAACGTGGAAGACCACCGATCCATTCGGCACGCCGATCGCCCGCGACGTCGCGCAGGAGAAACGCGACAGCGCCAAATACGCCGATTCATGGAAGCGCGGCGGCGGATCCGTGTGGCAGGCGCCGGCGATCGATACTACTCGCAACCTGCTCATTCTCACCGTCAACAATCCAAGTCCGGACGTCGACGGCGTGGTGCGGCCGGGCGACAACCTATACTCGGATTGCATCGTCGCGCTCGACCTGCGGACCGGAAAGCTCAAATGGTATTTCCAGGAAGTGCCGCACGACACCTGGGATTACGATCCAATCAGTCCGCCGGTGCTGATCGACGTCAAGGACTCGACCGGACGCGTTGTCCCGGGCGTCGCCGAAGCGGGAAAGACTGGTTGGGTCTACGTGCTCGATCGCGAAACCGGAAAGCCGATTCGCCGATCGGATGCCTTTGTCGAACAGACGGGCATGTTCACGCGCGCCACGCGACAGGGAGTCCGCGTGCTTCCCGGTGGCAACGGCGGCACCGAATGGTCGCCGACGGCGTACAGCGCGCGGACCGGGTATATGTATGTCCTCGGCCTGAATGAGCACGACGTCTACAAGCTTCGGCCGGAGAAATACGCCGCGCCCGCGAGCTACCTCACCGGTGTCTGGTACTCGGTCGAACCGAAAAAAGATTATGGATCGTTCACCGCGGTCGATCTGAATACGGGTCGCATCGCGTGGCAGGATACCGTTCCGCAACCCATGGTCGGCGGCGCGATGGCCACCGCCGGCGGTGTGGTCTTCGTCGGCACGAAGGACCGGCGCTTTCTCGGCATCGATGCGAGAACTGGAAAGATCCTGTGGACGTACGCAGCACCGGCGGGAGTGAACGCCCCGCCGGTAACCTACATGATCGACGGCAGGCAGTATGTGGTGGTTGCCGCCGGTGGCAATCTCCAGATCAATGCCCCTCGCGGCGATGAAGTGTTGGCGTTCGCGCTTCCCAGCAAAGGCGACACAACCACGTCGGTCTTAGCAAGCCCGGGTTCGGCGACGTCCGCGATCCTCTCGAGGCGATGACTGTGCGTCCCGACTCTTCGCTTCCACGGAGTGCCATCATCGCGCGAGCAGTGGAATGCGCGGTGTTCCTTATTATGGCTGTCGGCTGCGCGACGCCTGACAATCCGGCGCGGACGGCGACGGTCGTGCGCGAGGGTGACACTCCCGAGCGCCTTCTCTCGAAGGATCTCGGCTCGCGCCCCGACTCGGCGAAGCTCGCGCGATCGCCGCACACGTTCGATACCGACGAGGAGGCGCAGCCCGACACACTTCCCACGCTTGCGTTCGGAATGACCGTCGAGACGATTCGCGACGGCGATCGGCTCTTTCACGGAAAGGGAGGCTGCGTGAACTGCCACGGCTCGGAGGCGCAGGGGTTGCCGGCGCGGGGAAAGACGCTGACGGCGGGACTGGCGTTTGTGCCCGCCGGCGACTGGAACGCTCTCGACTCCGTGATCAACGTGGGAATGCCCGACGCGCAGACGCGCTCGCCGATCGCGATGCCGGCGCGCGGGCAACATGGAAACCTCAACGCCGCCGAGACGCGAACGATTGCCGCTTATGTGTGGGCGATCAGCCAGACGCGTGGCGAGCCCTGGCCTGGCGGTCATACCGCGCATGCGCCGCACGACTGGCGGGCCTCGGCGAGGACGAGCATTCCATGATGACCGCGCCTCATCTGCCCGGCGTGGCGCTGCAGATCCGACAGGTCTATGACCGAAACCCGTCGGTGTTTCAGCCGGTTGGCCCGCACTCCAAAGCGATTGCGACGCTTGGTTGGACGTTGATCGTCGCCGCAACCGTCGTCTTCATTGTCGTGATGACGTTGTTGCTGTTGCCAATCTGGAAGCGCCGGCACGCGTCAGTCGAGGACGGTCCGCCGGCGCCAGTGAGCGAGACGGCCTGGCTTCTCTACGCCGGAACGTTGGCTCCGGCGGCGATTCTCGCAGGCGTTTTCGTGCTCACGCTCGGCGCATATCACGCCGCGCGGCCGAGTGGCACAGGCGGGCTCACGATCGAGGTCGTCGGCCATCAGTGGTGGTGGGAAGTTCGATATCCCGATGAGCATATTCTCACGGCGAATGAAATCCACATTCCCGTCGGCCGAGAGGTCAGGGTCGTGCTCACGTCGGCCGATGTGATTCACAGTTTTTGGGTACCGAACCTTGCGGGGAAGACGGACCTGATTCCCGGCACGACGAACATCGCGTGGATCGAAGCCGACACGAGCGGCACGTGGCGAGGAACGTGCGCCGAGTATTGTGGAATGCAGCACGCGCACATGGCGCTCACGGTGGTCGCCGAGCTGCCGGGTGATTTCAACCGGTGGACCGAGGCGCAGCGCGGGGTGTCTGCGGCGCCGACGGATTCGGCGACGCTCGACGGCGAGGCGGCGTTCTTGTCGTCACAGTGTGTGTATTGCCATACGGTGCGTGGGACGCAGGCAAGCGGGCGGATTGGGCCCGACCTCACGCACATCGGGTCGCGTCTCACGATTGCCTCAGGAATGCTGGCGAATACGCGAGGAAATCTCGGCGGATGGATCGAGAATCCCGATCAGTTGAAGCCCGGAACGAAAATGCCCGCTGTGCCGCTCGGCGCGGGCCAGCTCGAAGCAATCATCACCTATCTCGAAAGTCTCAAATGAGCGGAGGAGACATGGCCGCGGCAGTCGAGCTGGTCGAGATCGATTCGCTGACGGATCGACTCGAGCAAACGTGGAATACGCCGAAGACCCTGTACGGCGCGCTGTCGACCGTGGACCACAAAACGATCGGCAAGCGGTATCTCGCCACGGCGTTCGTGTTTCTCCTGCTCGGCGGTGCGCAAGCGGGTGCGATACGCGCGCAGCTTGCGCGGCCCAACAGCCATCTCTTATCGCCGGAGGCTTACGACCAGCTGTTCAGCATGCACGGCACGACGATGATTTTCTGGTATGCGTCGCCGATTCTCAGCGGCTTCAGCAACTATCTCGTACCGCTCATGATCGGCGCGCGAGACATGGCGTTTCCGCGATTGAATGCGTTCTCGTATTGGACATTTCTGCTGTCCGGGTTGTTCATCTACACCAGCGCGCTGACCGGGGCGATACCGCACGGCGGCTGGTTTGCGTATGTGCCGTATACGAACGCTCAATACTCGCCCGGCGCGAACATGGACTTCTATGCGCTGGCCCTGCTGTTCCTCACGATCTCGACGACCGCGGGCGCGATCAATTTCATCGTGACGATTCTCAAGATGCGCTGTCCGGGCATGTCGGTGAGTCGCATGCCGCTGTTCATGTGGAGCACGCTCACGACGTCCGTCGCGATCGTGTTCGCGATGCCCGCGCTCACTGCGGCGCTGGTCTTCCTCGAGTTCGACCGTCGATTCGGAACGCACTTCTACGATCCTGTGCGTGGCGGCGCTCCGCTGCTCTGGCAGCATCTCTTCTGGGTGTTCGGGCACCCGTGGGTGTATATCGTCGTGTTGCCGGCGACGGGAATGGCGTCGATGATCATTCCGACGTTTTGCCGCCGGCCGATCGTTGGGCACGTGTACGTCGCGCTGGCCACGGTGAGCACCGGCATTTTCGGATTCGGCGTGTGGGCGCATCACATGTTCGCCACCGGTATGCCGGCGTTGTCGACGACGTTTTTCAGCGCGGCGAGCATGAGCGTTTCC
The DNA here is from genome assembly GCA_039924785.1 of Gemmatimonadaceae bacterium. Lineage (GTDB taxonomy): Bacteria > Gemmatimonadota > Gemmatimonadetes > Gemmatimonadales > Gemmatimonadaceae > JAQBQB01. The sequence continues at coordinate 13,273 of JBDTAE010000181.1, forward strand.
ATTCCAAGCGGCATTCAGATCTTTGCCTGGCTGGCCACGATCTGGGCCGCGCGTCGCCATGTGCTTGCGACGCCGATGTTGTTCATGCTCGGATTCATCTGCCTTTTCGTCATCGGTGGCGTGAGCGGCGTGATGACGGCGTCGGTGCCGTTCGACTGGCAGGTGACCGACACGTATTTCATCGTTGCGCATCTGCACTACGTCCTCGTCGGGATCAACCTGTTTCCTGTTCTCGCCGGGTTCTACTTCTGGCTGCCGAAGATGACCGGCCGAATGTTGGATGAGCGGTTGGGCCGATGGAATTTCTGGGTGCTGTTCGTCGGTGTGAACCTCACGTTCTTCCCAATGCACGCCGTCGGCCTCCGCGGTATGCCGCGGCGAGTCTATACCTATCCCAGCGGCATGGGGTGGGACTGGCTCAACATGGCCGAGTCGATCGGGGCCGCAGTGACGGTGATTGGAATTCTCTTGTTCGTCATCAACGTGTTGCGGAGCAGAAAGTTCGGCGCCGTCGCTCCCTCGAATCCGTGGGGAGCAGCCACGTTGGAATGGGCGACGAGCTCGCCGCCGGCCGAATACAATTTCGTCGTCATTCCGATCGTGGGCGGACGGGAGCCGTTGTGGGAACGGCACGACGCGTTGTTGGGGCCAACGGCGGACACGGATCTAGCGCCTGTCAATTCCGTTCAATTGGCGACATGGCGTGTGCTCGACGACGGAAAGGAAACGCTCGAGAGTACACTGCTGGATGCCGATCCGCAGGCCGCGCTACACATGCCGCAGAATTCATTGTGGCCGCTCGTTCTGGCGCTGTGCCTGACTGGTCTTGTTTCTGCCTGTCTCGTTGGCGCGCCGTCGTGGACGGTGATCGCGGCTCTGAGTACGTGCGCGGCCGTCGGCGGGTGGCTCTGGCCGAAAGCGTCGACATTGCCTCCGTCGAGGATCGTCGCATGAGCACGTTTGCATTCGAGCATCCTCGAGACGGAGTACTGCGAGAGGGAGCGCGTGGCCGCACTTCGCGACCGAAGACGACCGGGTGGTGGGGCATGGTGTGGCTTTGCGCCACCGAGGCCATGCTCTTCGCCAGCTTCCTCGGCGCCTACTTCTTTCTTCGTGGAAATATCGACGCATTCGCCGCGGAGGGGGGCAGGTACGTGCCTCTCACGCTCCCTGCGATCATGACGGTGGTTCTATTGTCGAGCAGTGCAACGGCATGGTGGGCGGAACGCGGCATCGAGCGCGGCGACAGCGTGCGTCTCCGGATCGGGCTTGGCGTGACGATGCTCCTCGGGCTGGCGTTTCTCAGCTTGCAAGCGGTGGAGTATTCGCATCGCGATTCAAGTTGGACGACGAGCGCCTACGATTCGCTCTTCATCACGATCACGGGTTTTCACGGTGCGCACGTCGCGGCGGGCCTGCTGATGAATGCGTACGTGCAACTGCGCGCGTGGCTCGGGCATTTCGACGATGAACACCACGCGGCAGTGTCCAACGTCTTGCTGTATTGGCATTTCGTCGATGGAGTGTGGGTGCTCCTGTTCGCGGTGCTGTACCTGTCTCCACGTCTCTTCTGATTCGGGAGGAATCGATGGCGGACTCCCGTGCGCATGTGTCAGCAACGCCGATCACTGACCGGACGATCGACGCAGCGCCCTCGGTTGCTCGCGATCGAGCGCTTTGGTTTGCGGTATTTGGTCCGCCCGCCGCATGGTCCGTTGACCTGCTGGCGAGCATCGCGCTTCATCACGACTACTGCGCGGCTTTGCTCGGCGGTGCTTTCGTGGCGTGGAGCGGGATTGGGGCAATCCTGACCGGCGTTGGCGTCGCGTTGCTTGTGATGTCTCTCGGCGGGGGTTGGGTCGCGTGGCGGGCGTACCGCGCGATCGGAATCGACACAGGCCGAGGTGACACAGATCTCGATCGCCGTCGGTTCATGGCGCGGGCCGGGCTGATCACCGGTTTGTTGTTCTCGTACGCTATCGTGCTGCGAATCGTCGCGGTATTCATCGTCTCTCCCAACCTCTGCCGGCTGTGAGCACCGCGTTCGAACTACTGTTCATCGTAGTCCCGGCGTTGTTGTACGCCCGGGGCTACCGCGCGTTGAGAGAACGCACGCGAGTCAATCACGGCGTGTCGCGGGCTCGCGCGACGGTGTTCGCCGCGGGCCTCGCTGTTCTCGCGGTAGCGTTGCTGTCGCCTCTTGATCGAATCGCCGAGGATCTCTTCAGTGCGCACATGGTGCAGCACCTGCTGCTGATGTTGGGCGCTGCGCCGTTGTGCGTGCTCGGGGCGCCATTGCTTCCAATGTTGTGGGCGTTCCCGCTCTCGCGCCGTCGCGCGGCCGCGATGTGGTGGCGACGGTCGTCGTTCACGCGCGGTGTCGTGCATGGCGCGACCAATCCGGCAGTCGTCTTCATCGCGCAAATGGTGGCGCTCTGGTTCTGGCATTTTCCGCGGCCGTATCAAGCCGCGATCGAGCACGACTGGATTCACGCGCTCGAGCACATATCGTTTCTTGGAACGGCGTCGCTATTCTGGTGGGTGGTGTTCCAGCCGATTGGCCGCCGCCGCGCGAGCGAGGGCGCAACGATCCTTATGCTCGGCGGAACGCTTCTGCAAAGTGGCGCGCTTGGCGCGGTGCTCATGTTCGCGAAATCACCGTGGTATCCGATCCTTGCGGCCGGCGCGAGCCGGTGGGGGACGACTCTCCTCGAGGATCAGCAACTGGCAGGACTCTTGATGTGGATTCCGGCAAGCGCCGTGTACGTCGCGGCAACGGCGTGGGTGTTCGTTCGCTGGATGCGGTTGGATGAGCGGCGACCGTCCCCGGAACACGCCCCGGTGCGCGTGTCGCGACCCACTTCGACAGTCGGCGGGGCGATATGAGAATACTAGGAGCCTTGGCGGACGTACGCTTGTCGGGGCGCCGCGCGATGACTGTCGTTGCGCTGTCGTTCTCTTCTATCGTCGCTGCTTGCGGTGGCAGCGCCGTGCCGTTTGCCGATCGGGTCGTCGAGAACGGTGATCCAGCGCGCGGCCGCGTGGCCATCGAGGCGTATGGCTGCGGTTCGTGCCATCTGATTCCCGGCGTTCGCACGGCGAACGGGATGGTTGGGCCGCCGCTCGAGCATTGGTCGGAGCGGCGTATGATCGCGGGAGAGGTGCCCAACGATCCGGCCCAACTCATTACCTGGCTCACCGTTCCGCAGTCAATTCGGCCGGGCGGTGCGATGC
>JBDTAE010000182.1:0-33974 GCA_039924785.1 Gemmatimonadaceae bacterium
GACGTGTCCTGTGCTCGTCGTGCCGGCAATGAACGATCACATGTGGGCGCATCCGCAGACGACGCTGAATGTGTCCCACCTACGCGAATTGCGATATCGCATTCTGCCCCCCGACGAAGGCCACCTAGCGGCGGGCGAGGGAAGCGGTCCGGGGCGCATGCCGGAACCTGAAACCATATTTGCTCATGTTGGCCGTCTGCTCGAGCCGACGGCGTCGCTCGCGGGCAAGCATGTGCTGATCACCGCCGGGCCGACGCGTGAGGCGATCGATCCCGTGCGCTTCATTTCAAATCACAGCAGCGGCAAGATGGGGGTCGCGCTGGCGGCCGCGGCATGGCGGCGCGGCGCGACGGTCGATCTCATCGCGGGCCCGATGAGCGCATCGGCGCCGGCCGGAGTGGTGGTGCATCACGTCACGTCGACCGCGGACATGGCGGCGGCCGTCGAGCGCCTGCTGCCGCAGTCCGACGTGCTGGTGATGGCCGCTGCGCCGGCGGATTTTCGACCGGCCGCGCCCGCGGGCGCGAAGATCAAAAAAAATGCGGCCCCCGACGGAATCGCGCTGGCGCCGACCGACGACATTCTGCTCGCCACGAAACGCGCGAGAAAGCCCGGTGCGGTGGTCGTTGGCTTCGCGCTCGAAACGAACGACGTGATTGCGAACGGCCGGGGCAAGCTCGAGACGAAGGGCCTCGACATGATCGTCGCCAACGACGCGACCGAGGACGGAGCCGGCTTTGGCGTCGACACCAATCGCGTGACGCTGTTGTTTCGGGCGGGCGAAGAAGAGAGATTGCCGTTGATGCAAAAGACCGAAGTCGCCGACGCAATCCTCGACCGCATCGAGCGGGTGATTCGTGGACGCTAGAGAACAACTGCGCCGGTATCTCGAGCAGCGGCGCGAGATGGGTGAATCCGAATTGCTCCTCGACTCGCTCGGCGTCGACGAGGCGCTCAAGCTGCTTGGCGTTCGGAATGGCGCCGCGGAAACCAGCGAACCTCCGGTTAGGCGGCCGTCCAGTTCGGAACGACCGCAGAACTACGAAGCACCGCGCATGCACTCGACGTCCGATTCCCTGAAGACGACCGGCGGCGACTGGCGCGAGGCCCTTCGGGCGACCGGTGCCGCTCCGGGGCCGAGCGCAACGCCCGCGACGAGGCCAGACGCGGAAGAGATTGCTGCGACGCCCGTGCCGTCGTTCGAATCGAACGCGCTGACGTCGCTCGAGGCAATCGCCGCCGAGGTCGCGGTCTGCAAGCGGTGTCCGCTGTACGCCACGGCGACTCATCCGGTTCCGGGTGAGGGGAATCCGCACGCCGACTTGATGTGCGTCGGCGAGGCGCCCGGCGCGACTGAAGACGAAACCGGTCGCCCGTTCGTCGGACCGGCCGGCGAGTTGCTCACAAAAATTCTCGAAGCGATTCAATTGCCGCGAGAGCAGGTCTTCATCGCCAACGTGCTGAAGCACCGGCCGCCGGGTAACCGGAATCCGCTGCCGGAAGAAATTGTTGCATGCAATCCGTTTCTTGTCCGCCAGATCGAGCTCGTGAAGCCGAAAGTGATACTCGCGCTGGGATCGTTCGCAGCGCAAACTTTGTTAGGCTCCAAGCTCGCGCTCGGAAAGTTGCGCGGCGAAGTCCATGAGTATCACGGGGTGCCTGTCGTCGTTACATATCACCCCGCCGCGCTCCTGCGGAATCCGTCCTGGAAACGACCCACCTGGGAAGACGTACAGCTTGTCCGCCGAATACTCGATCGCGCCGATCAACCAGGCGCGTGATCCCTATAAAGACCGTCGGCCTCCGTACTCCGAGGACGCTGAGCAAGCAGTAATATCGGCGATGTTGATCGACCAGGACGCGGTGCTTCGCGCCGTGGAGACGGTCAACGATTCGATGTTCTACGCCGAGCGTCATCGCCGAATTTTTCGCGCGATGATGTCGATCACAGAGCGCGGCAGTGTCGTCGATCCACTTACCCTCTCCGAAGAGCTCAGCCGAAAGGGCGAGCTCGAAGCCGCGGGGGGCAAAGACTACATCGGCTTTCTCGTCGACGCGGTGCCCACGGCGGCGAACGTCGAATACCACGCGCTCATCGTGCGCGAGAAGGCGATTCTGCGCCGCCTCATCGAAGTGTCGACGTCGATCGTCGCCGAGGCGTTCGAAGGGCGCGTCACGGCGAACGAGCTGCTCGACGAGGCCGAATCAAAGATCTTTCAAGTCGCGCAGCAGCAGACCAAAGACGGCTTCACGCGTATTAAAGAGCTGTTGTGGCCGACGATGGAGCGCATCGAGGCGCTTCAGCGCGGCGGGAAAACCGTCACGGGTGTTGCGACGGGCTTCACGGACCTCGACGAAATGACGTCGGGGTTCCAGCCGGCCGATCTGATCATCGTCGCGGCGCGCCCGTCAATGGGAAAGACCGCCTTTACGCTCAACATCGCGCAGCACGCGGCGATCGAGCACAATGTTCCCGTCGCGTTCTTCTCGCTCGAAATGAGCAAGGCGTCGCTTGTTCAACGAATGCTCACGGCCGAGGCGCGCATCGACGCGCAGCGGCTGCGGAAGGGCATGTTGCGCGACGACGACTTTCCACGCCTCGCGCGCGCCGCCGGCATCCTCAGCGCGGCGCCGGTGTGGATCGATGATACGCCGGGCATCACGCTGCTGGAAATGCGATCGAAAGCGCGGCGTCTCAAGGCGGAATCAGGCGTCGGCATGGTGATCGTCGACTACCTGCAGCTCATGGCGGGACCCGCGCACTCCGAAAGCAGACAGCAGGAAGTCAGTCAGATTTCGCGAGGCCTCAAGGCGCTCGCGAAGGAGCTGAACGTTCCGGTTGTCGCGCTGTCGCAGCTTTCGCGTGCGCCGGAACAACGAACTGGCGACAACAAGCGGCCGCAACTTTCTGATCTTCGTGAATCGGGCGCCATCGAGCAGGACGCCGACTTGATCATGTTCTTGTACCGACAAGAGTTTTACGACGGTCCGGTCGACAAGGACGGCAATTCGCTCGAGGGCAAGGCGGAGATCATCGTCGGCAAGCAGCGCAACGGACCAACGGGCATGGTGAACGTGTTCTTCCAAAAGCAGTTCACGCGCTTCGAGAATTTGTCGAGCCGTCCTGGCTAGGCCTCTGGCGCATCAGCGCTGAAATGGTTTGACTGGCAATGAACCGGTGACAGCCGTTCAGCGGCCGTCGCTACCTTTCTTCGATGGCGAAAAGCCGGACCATATACCGCTGCACCGAGTGCGGCGCCGATCATTCGAAGTGGCAGGGCCGATGTGATGTGTGCGGCGAGTGGAATACGCTCGTCGAGGAAATCGCCGCGCCGAAAACCGCGCCCACGGGAGCGGCTCGTCGCATAGGCGGTGCGCGCGCGCTTGCGGAGGGTGGCAGCGTCGCGGTCGCGCCGCGGCTGAAGGACGTGACCGGCTCGAGCACCGAACGGTGGAAAACGGGTCTCGACGAATTCGACTTCGTCCTCGGCGGCGGCATCGTTCCCGGATCGATGGTCCTGATCGGCGGCGAACCGGGCATTGGAAAATCGACGCTGCTGCTTCAGGTCGCGGCGAGACTGGAGGCCGTCGGCCGAAGCACGTTGTACAGCTCCGGCGAGGAGTCGGCGCTTCAGGTAAAGCTCCGATCCGATCGACTGAGCGAGAGCGCGGACCAGGTCGCACTCTTGAGCGAAACGAATCTCGAAACGATTCTGGCGACGTCAGCGAGCCTGTCGCCGTCGGTCCTGATCGTCGATTCGATTCAGACTGTGTTTACGGCCGACCTCGAAGGAGCGCCCGGCAACGTGGGCCAGGTGCGCGAGTGCGCCGCGCGACTCATGCGGTACGCAAAGGAGAGTGGAACCACGGTGTGCGTCGTGGGCCACGTGACCAAAGGCGGAGGGATCGCGGGCCCGAAAACGCTCGAGCACATCGTCGACACGGTGTTGTACTTCGAAGGCGAGAGCACGCTAGATCATCGCATTCTGCGCGCGACGAAGAATCGATTCGGCAGCGTCGACGAGATCGGTGTGTTCCGGATGTCGGAACACGGACTCGAACCGGTGGCGAATCCTTCGGAGCTCTTCATGAGCGATCGCGCGAGCCACGCGTCGGGCAGCGCCGTCACCGCGTTGCTCGAAGGGTCGCGACCGTTGTTGGTTGAAATTCAAGCGCTTGCGGCGAAGGCCGGGTTTGGCACCCCGCAGCGGGTTGCGACTGGATTCGATGGCCGGCGACTTGCCCTTCTGCTCGCCGTGCTCGACAAACGCGCCAATCTTTCGTTCGGCCAGCTCGACGTGTTCGTGAACGTCGTGGGCGGCATGCAACTCCACGAACCGGCCGGTGACTTGGCCGTGGCCGCGGCGTTGGCGTCGAGCGTCTACGACACCCCACTTCCGACCGACGCCATGTTTGTGGGCGAGCTCGGACTCGGCGGCGAGGTCCGAACGGTGTCGCAGGCGGATCGTCGCGTTGCAGAGGCGGCGAACATGGGAATGACGCGCGTGTACCTGGCTGAGCGTGGAATGCCGAAACGCGCGGGGAAGGGAATCGAGATGATCGGGGTGCGGACGATTCAGGATATGCTCAAGAGAGTATTCGCATGACCGATCCTGTCAAGCGCGACGTCGGCGTCGTCATCGTCGCCGGCGGCAGCGGAACCCGGACCGGCGGCACGGAGCTAAAGCAGTTTCGTTGGGTCGCGGGCAAGCCCGTGCTGCTGCACAGCCTCCAGACGTTCATGGCGCGGGCGGACGTGGTGTCGGTCGTCGTCGTCCTGCCGCAGGCGTACGCGGCCGACCCGCCGCCGTGGATCTTTCAGTGCGACGTCGACCGGTTGATGATTTCGACCGGTGGCCGTACGCGAACGGAATCGGCGTCGAACGGCCTCGACGATCTTCCCGACGAAGCCGAGATCGTGCTGGTCCACGACGCGGCGCGGCCGCTTGTCGGCGACGCCACGATCGATCGCGTGATCGCCGCGGTGCGAAGCGGAACATCTGCCATCGCCGCTTTGCCGGTCGTCGACACGCTCAAAGAGACGGACGTCGAAAAACCGGGCCAAATTACGCGGACCATCGAGCGCGACCGGCTGTGGCGCGCGCAGACGCCGCAGGGGTTTCCGCGCGAGCTGATCGTGCGCGTGCACCGCGAGGCTCGCTCGCATCATCTGTCGCTCACCGATGACGCCGCGCTCTGTGAGTATTTTGGATATGGCGTCGTGGTGGTGCAGGGCAGCGAGCGCGCCGTCAAAATCACCCAGGAGTCGGACTTCGGTCTCGTGGAAGCGCTCTTTCCACTTCCCGAATGAACGGAAGACTATGAATCACAGCATCGCACTGAACTCGTCGGCGCGAGCGACATGAGAAACGACGCGTTGTCAATTCCATTCTGGTCGCCGGAAGAAGTCGAAGCATCGTTGCGAGGGACGCTCGCGCACCTCGAAGCGCGCGGTGTGCTCGCGTATCCGACCGAAACCGTGTACGGCTTCGGCGGCGCGATCGATCGCGATTCGGTCGAGACGCTCGTGGCGATGAAGCGTCGGCCACCGGCGAAGCCGTTTCTCTTGCTGATCGCCGGCGTCGACATGATCGATCGCCTCGACCTGCGCCTCCCGAGCTACGCGACGAATCTCGTGGCGCGGCATTGGCCGGGTCCGCTGACGCTGGTGCTCTCCGGCGGCGACAAGCGCGTGCCGAATCGTCTGCGCGGACCGGAAGGCGGCGTCGCTGTGCGATGGACGAGCCATCCGGGCATTCAGCGGCTCGTGCGCGCTCACGGCGACGCGATCACGTCGACCAGCGCCAACTTGCCGGGGGTTCCCGCCGCCACGTCCGCCGCTGAGATTCTCGAGCAGTGGGGAGACGAGATCGCGCGCGGGAAACTGCGGGTTCTGGACGGAGGAACGCTGAGTGCGTCGCCGCCGTCGACCGTGCTCGATTGCACGGGAAAGCGTCCCCGCGTGATTCGGCCGGGCGCAATTTCCGCCGAGTCGTTGCGGGAGAGCGTTCCCAATTTGATCGGAGACGCGTGAGTGCTTATAAGAGCGTTATGAGAGCGTTATGAGAATCCTCTTCGTCTGCACCGGGAATACGTGCCGGAGCCCGATGGCGGAAGTCATCGCGCGCAAAGTGGCCATCGAGCGCGGCTTACAGGACGTCGACGCGATCAGCGCCGGCACGAGCGCGCACGACGGCGCCCCGGCGAGTGACGGGTCGCTCCTCGTCGGCATGGAACGCAACATGGATCTCGGCGGACACAAGGCACAGACTTTGACGCGCGATCTCGTTCGCAGCGCGGATCTGATTCTCGCCATGGGCCCGCATCATCTCGAGCGCATCGAAGCACTCGGCGGCGCGGGACGGTCGTATCTGCTGTCGGACTACGCGTCGCACGGTGGCTCGAATCGCGCGATCACCGATCCCATCGGCGCGGAGCTCGAGGTCTATCGCGCGACGGCCGACGAGCTCGAAGCGGAAATTCGTCGCGTGATCGATCGAATGACCGCCGAACGCGGATCGGCGGACGCGTGAAGAACCTGCCCGGGCGCTTGGTGCTGCTCGGACATCCCGTTTCGCACTCACGGTCGCCCACGTTTCAAAATGCAGCGCTCGCCGCGGCCGGAATTCCCGTTCGCTACGAAGCGATCGACGTCGATCCGGGCCAGTTCGGCGAGGCTGTGGCGATGATTCGACGCGAGCGTGCGGCCGGCAACGTCACCGTCCCGCACAAGGAGCGCATGCACGACGCGTGCGACGAGTTGACGCCGCTCGCGGAGCGCGTCGGCGCAGTGAACACGTTCTATGTCGACACGAACGACCAGCTCGTCGGCGATAATACCGATGTCGGCGGCTTTGATTTCGCCGTGCGCGCGTTGCTCGGAACTGCGCCGCGCGACTTGACCGTTGGAGTTGTCGGCGCGGGTGGGTCGGCGGCGGCCGTCCTCGCGGCGGTTGAACGCTGGCCCGGATCCACTGCGCACGTCTACAACCGAACGCCGGAACGCGCGCGAACCCTGAGTGAGCGATTTCGCGCCGTGTCGCAACCGGTTGATGACATAGAAGTCATCGCGGGGGCACACCTTGTGGTGAATGCAACGACCCTTGGACTTCGCGACCCGCAGTTTCCCGTCGACCCCGCGCTGTTGGCGCCAGGAACGGCTGTTATCGATCTCGTATATCGCCCCGGCGAAACCGCCTGGGTCCGGGCTGCGCGAGACCGCGGACATCGCGCGTGCGATGGCGGCCCAATGCTTGTCGAGCAGGGCGCAATTGCGTTCGAGATATGGTTTGGAATAGCGCCGGACCGATCGATTATGTGGGAGGCGTTCAGCGCGCCGTAAGCGCGCTTGCCGACCTTTTGCTGCCGCGCGCATGCACGGTGTGCTCGCGCCTGCTGAACCCGCACGAAGCGGGAATGGTGTGCGGCCAGTGCTGGTCGCGCTTGCCCGTCTTGCCCGCGCCGCGGTGTGATCGGTGTGGGCATCCAACGTCGGGCGAAGCCTGTCGCTGGTGTCCCTTGCTGCCGCCGTACATTCGCGCCGCACGCAGCGTGTGCTGGGCCGCGGGGCCGATCGGCTTAGGAATCGTTCACGCCCTCAAATATCAGGGTTGGTATCGGGTTGCCGACGACATGGCGAGTCGCATGGCGCGCCTCGATTGGCCGTTGGACGTCGCCGAAGAACGACGCGCCCTCGTTCCCGTTCCGCTGTCGGCGAAGCGGGAACGCCAGCGTGGCTACAACCAGAGCGAGTGTTTGGCCCATGCGCTCGCCGCGCGATGGTCGGTGCCGGTGTGGAACGACGTCATCACACGATCCCGGCACACCGAGACACAAACCCGATTGACACCCGGCGAAAGACTCCGCAACGTTTCGGGCGCATTTTGCGCTACACCATCGGCGAGACAAGCGCTGCGCGGCGCGCATGTGATCGTCATCGACGATATTGTGACCACTGCCGCTACTTTAAATGCATGCGCGGCCGCGCTCTGCGACGGCGGCGCCCGCATCGTGAGTTTCGTGACCTTCGGCCGCGCGCCCGCACTCGGCGACCGGCTCGAACCAACTGGACTTTAGAGGACTCTAAGAATGACCATTCGCGTTGGAATCAACGGTTTCGGACGCATCGGACGACAGGTACTCCGCGCCGCGAAACTGCAGGGAGTTGCCGACATCGAATTCGTTGCGGTGAACGATCTCACCGATACGAAGACCCTCGCCCATCTGTTCAAGTACGACTCCGTGCACCGCACCTATCAGGGCGACGTCGAAGCCGGAGACAAAGCGATCATGGTCGACGGCGACGAGATCAAAGTCTTCGCCGAAAAGGACCCCGCCGCGCTTCCGTGGAAAGACCTTGGCGTCGACATCGTGCTCGAATCGACGGGCCGCTTTACCACCGCCGACGGCGCCAGGAAGCATATCGACGCGGGCGCCAAAAAGGTCATCATCTCCGCGCCGGCCAAGGGCGAAGATCTCACCATCGTGCTCGGGGTGAACGAGGACAAGTACGATTCCGCGAAGCACACCATCATCTCGAACGCGTCGTGCACGACGAACTGTCTCGTGCCGATGGTCAAGATCATTCGCGACAACTTCGGATTCGTTCGCGGCTCGATGGTCACCATTCATAGCTATACCAACGATCAGAGTATTCTCGACCTCCCGCACAAGGATCTGCGTCGCGCGCGCGCTGCGGCATTGTCCATGATTCCGACCACGACCGGCGCGGCCAAAGCAACAGCGCTCGTGATTCCGGAGCTCAAGGGCAAGATCGACGGCATTTCCATTCGCGTTCCAACGCCCGACGTTTCGCTGACCGACCTGACTGTCGTGCTCGAAAAGCCGACCACGATCGCGGAAGTCAACGCGAAGTTCAAGGAGGCGGCCGAGGGCGCGATGAGCGGCATTCTCCAGTACACCGAGGAGGAGCTCGTTTCCTCGGACTATATCGGCAATCCGCATTCGTGCATCCTCGACGCCAAGTGCACAAACGTCGTCGACGGTTTGTTGCTGAAGGTGTCCGGCTGGTACGACAACGAGTGGGGCTATTCGTCGCGCTGCGTCGACTTGCTTCGGTATGTCGGCGCCCGTTTGTAACCGGCGCGCGCCCCGATGAATAAGAGAACCATCAACGACCTCACCGACGCCGAGGTGAACGGAAAGCGCGCGTTGGTGCGCGTGGACTTCAACGTGCCGATCGACGGCGGCAAGGTCACTGACGACACGCGCATTCGTGCCGCGCTGCCGACGATTCGCGCCCTGCTCGCGCGCAACGCGCGGGTCATTCTGCTGTCGCACCTTGGCCGACCGAAAGGGAAGCCCGAGGCGAAGTATTCGCTCGAGCCGGTGGCACGCCGACTCGGCGAGCTGATGCAGGGCACTCCGATTTGCTTCGTCGAATCGACCGACACGGACGAGGCGATGAAGGCGACGAACGATCCCGGCAACAAGGTCGTTCTCCTCGAGAACACGCGGTTTCTCGGGGGGGAGGAGAAGAACGACGAGCGTCTGTCGCGCGACCTGGCGTTGCTCGGAGACCTCTATGTGAACGACGCGTTCGGGTCGGCGCATCGCGCGCATTCGTCGACCGAAGGCGTGGCGCACTGCCTCAAGCCCGCCGTGGCGGGCCTGTTGATGGAGAGCGAGCTCGCGTACCTCGGCGGAGCATTAGAGAAGCCTCAACGCCCGTTCGTCGCCGTACTCGGCGGCGCGAAAATTTCCGGCAAGATCGACGTGATCGAGCAGCTGTTGCCGCGCGTCGACACGCTCATCATCGGCGGCGCGATGGCCTGCACGTTCTTCAAGGCCATGGGCGTCGAGACGGGCAAGTCGCTCGTCGAGCCCGATCGCGTCGACATGGCGAAGAGCCTGTTGTCGCGAGCGAGCGGAAAGTTCCTGCTCCCGACTGACGCGACTGTCGCCCCGGCGTTGGATCAGCCGAGCGCGGCGCACGCAGTTCCCTACGACGCGATTCCGGCTGCTGAAGCGATGTTCGACGTCGGACCACAATCAGCGGTTGCATTTGCTGGCGCGATCGCGAGCGCAAAGACCGTGTTGTGGAACGGTCCGATGGGAGTGTTTGAAACCCCGCCGTTCGACGCCGGTACTCGAGCCGTCGCTGAGGCACTGGCGGCCGCGACGAAACAGGGCGCGACGACGATTGTCGGCGGCGGCGACTCGGCCGCGGCGGTCGCCGAGATGGGACTCGATTCGGCGATGAGCCACGTGTCGACCGGCGGAGGGGCATCGCTCGAATTTCTCGAGGGAAAGGTGCTGCCGGGAGTCGCCGCGTTGGACGACAAACGCTGATGCAGCGCCCGGTATTTGTCGCGAATTGGAAAATGCATTTCGGGCCGGCGGACGCGCGAACGTACATGGAAACGTTCGCGCGCCGGTGGCGCGCGCGGGATGATCGAACTCTAATTTTCTGTCCTCCGGCAATTTCGATGACGGCGGCCGTTGAGGCGGTGAAGGGACGCGATGATCTGATCATCGGCGCGCAGAACATCTGGACCGAAGACAGGGGCGCCTTTACCGGCGAAACGTCAGCCGTCATGGTGAAGGAGGCCGGCGCTCGCTTCGTGCTCGTGGGCCATTCCGAGCGACGCCACGTTTTTGGCGAGACCGACGAGCAGACGGCGAAGAAGTGCGCCGCGGCTGTGCGGAACGGACTCACTCCGTTGTTGTGTGTTGGCGAATTGCTCGACCAACGCGAAGCGGGCGCGACAAAGGAGGTCGTGCTTCGCCAGTTCAACACCGGTCTTTCCGAGTTGTCATCCGAGTCCATCCTGGCGATGGCCGTCGCGTACGAGCCGGTGTGGGCAATCGGCACTGGCAAGACCGCCACGGCAGCGGACGCGTCGCAGGTACACGCATGGATGCGCGAGGCACTTCGGTCGCGTGTGGGCGCCGCTGCCGCCGAAATACCCATCCTGTACGGGGGAAGCGTGAGCGCGCAGAATGCCGCGAGTCTTTTGGCCGCGGACGGGGTAAACGGAGTGCTGGTTGGCGGCGCGAGTCTCGACGTCGACGGGTGGATCTCCATCTGCGGCACGTAACGCGCAGACGGTGTGCACTTGACGCGATGCGCTAAGTGTCGTGATATTTAACGCTTACATACTGCCCACTCCTGCGATTTAGATGCTGTACACCTTCCTCCTAACGCTCCTCGTCATCGACAGTCTGGTCCTCATCGCCGCCGTGCTTCTTCAGGCGGGACAGGGTGGAGGCATGGCCGCGTCGTTCGGCGGCGTCAGCAGTTCCGCGAGCTCGTTCCTCGGCACGCGTCAGACCGGCAATCTTCTCACGAAGGCGAGCTGGTGGTCCGGTGGCCTGTTCCTCGGTCTGTCGTTCCTGCTTGCGCTTGCGTCGACGCAGAGCCGGGCGCCCAAGTCGGTGCTCGATCAGACGTTCAACCAGCCTGCTCCGTCCGCGCCCGCGAGCTCGGCTCCGGCGAACGCGGCCCCTGGAGCCAATCCCGCGATTCCGTTGACGACGTCGCCGGCAGCACCAGCGCCGACCACGAAGACGCCACCGGCGACGAAGAATCCAGCTCCGGCAGCGCCGGCGACCAAAAAGCCTTAGCACGACTGTGGCCTCTCGTCGCGGACGCCCAGGGTTCCTTCTCCTCGAAGATGGAACCCTGTTTCGTGGAAGCCTCTTTGGAGCAACGGAACCGTCCGTCGCCGAAGTCGTTTTCACGACGAACATGAGCGGGTATCAGGAGGTCTTTACCGATCCCTCATACCGCGGTCAGACCGTCGTGATGACGTCGCCAATGATTGGCAACTACGGCATCAATTCGTCTGATCCGGAATCGTCCAAACCGCAGATTGCCGGTGTCGTTGTGCGAGAACTATCGCGCAGTTACTCCAACTGGCGCGCGGAGGGCGACCTGCTCAGCTGGCTCGAAGCGGCCGGAGTTCCCGTGCTCGAAGGCGTTGATACACGGCGCCTTACTCGACATCTGCGGACAGCCGGAGTCATGCGCGGCGTGCTCGCCGAAGGTGATGAGCCGAGTCGAGAAGCGTTGCTCGCCCTCGACGCATGTCCATCGATGGAAGGGCTCGACCTCGCGTCGCTGGTGACGACCGACAAGCCGTACTCGTGGGGCGAGGCCGACGCGCCGCTACACATCGTCGCATACGACTTCGGCATCAAGCGCAACATCCTTCGACTGTTTGCGGATCAAGGGTGCCGCATCACGGTAGTTCCCGCCGAGACGAGTGCCGACGAAGCGATGGCGCTCGAACCCAACGGTGTGTTCCTGTCGAACGGTCCAGGCGATCCGGCGGCCGTTTCTTACGCACCGGAAATCGTGCGAGCGATCGCGGACAAAGATGTGCCGATTTTCGGTATCTGTCTGGGACATCAGATCTTGGGCCTGACGTATGGCGCGTCGACGACGAAGATGGGGTACGGCCACCATGGCGGAAATCATCCGGTCAAGGACATCGCCACGGGGAAAGTGCTCATTACGGCGCAGAACCACGGATTCGCGGTCGTTGGCGGTGCCGATGGCATTCCAGGCGCTCCAGACTTGGAAATGACCCACATCAATCTCAACGACGGCACCGTCGAAGGGCTGCGCCACCGTGGCAAGCCGATCTTTGCCGTCCAGTATCACCCCGAGGCCGCGCCCGGTCCGCACGACGCCAGACCGCTGTTCGACGAATTCTTGAACACCGTCCGTTCGCACGCGGCTGGAAGTGACTCAAACTCTTGACACATAAGAATTAACGTCGCTAAGTTCGGTATGCGTTCCCGGCTCCCCGGGCGCCCGAACACGAGGCATTTTCGAATGACCAAAGCTGACCTGGTCGAGAGAGTCACCACCCAGATTTCGAAGACCGCTGGGCCGATGATTTCGAAGAAAGACTGCGCTCGAGTCGTCGACGCCTTTCTCGAGTCGATCAAAGAAGCGCTGCAACAGCAGAAAAACATTGAAGTTCGGGGATTTGGCACGTTCAAGATCCGCCATCGCAAAACGCGCATGGCCCGGAATCCTCGAACGGGATCGCCGGTCGAAGTCTCCGCTCGCCCCGTTCCGGTCTTCAAGCCGTCGAAGGAGCTCCGCGCCATGGTTGCCGGAATCGACATCTCGGAACTCGAGGACGACGACGTCGAGGAAATGACCGAGGCATAACGACTTCCGCTGCTTCATCTCCAAACGGCTCGACGCCTTTCCGGTGTCGGGCCGTCAGTGTCTTCCCACTTTGGTTCGCCGCGGGTACATCTTTCATCCCATGAACGTCACCGTTCTTCTCTTCGCGTCGTACGCGGAATCGCTGGGCAAAACATCTCTCGTGATGCCGCTCAATACCGGGGATACGGTGGGTGACGTCGTCTCTCGGATCCGTTCGTTGCCGGGTGCCGGCACGCTGCCGGTCGAACCGCTCGTCGCCGTGAACGAGCGGTACGCGAAGCGCGACCGAGTTCTCGCGGCCGGCGACGAAGTCGCGATCATTCCCCCGGTGGCGGGCGGCTGATGCGAAGCGCGCTGGTCGACCGACCAATCGACGCGGCGGACCTCCTCGGCGAGATCGCCCGCAACGCCAACGGCGCCACGGTGCTATTCGTGGGAACCGTCCGCGAAACGAATCAGGGACGCGCTGTGAGCGGAATGGAGTACACGGCGTACCGATCGATGGCCGAGTGCGAGATGGCCGAGATTCTTCGTGAGGCGAGCCAGCGGTTCGCGACGAAGGACATCGTCCTGGAACATCGACTTGGTACGCTTCGCCTCGGCGAGGCGAGTGTCGCCATCGCCGTCGCGCATCCACATCGTGGGCTGGCATACGAAGCGAGCCGCTACATCATCGAGCAGCTCAAAAAGCGCGTGCCGATCTGGAAGCTGGAGCACTACATCGACGGCACTCGCGAGTGGGTCGGCGCGGGCAACGTGAATCCGGAGCCGATCGCGGTGCATCGGCCCGAGGTTGTGACTGAAGAACGTCGCGCCGTCCGAAAGGCGGAGATTCGATGACCGACGTGGCGCGCACGAACAGTGGCGAGCCGGCGCTGCGCGATCAGTTTGGACGCAGCATCGAGTATCTGCGAATCTCCGTGACGGACCGTTGCAATTTTCGCTGCGTCTACTGCATGCCGGAGACGGGAATGCAGTGGCTTCCGAAACGCGACATTCTCTCGTATGAGGAGATCGCCGCCATCGTGCGGCAACTCGCGCCGCTCGGCTTGCGCCGATTGCGAATCACCGGCGGGGAGCCGACGATTCGTCCGCAGATTCACGAGCTGATTCGTATGCTTCGCGACGTTCCCGAGATCACGGACATCGCGCTGTCGACGAACGGCGTGCGTTTGCCGGAGCTTGGAGGGTTGCTGCGGGAATCAGGGCTCGATCGCGTGAACATGAGCGTCGACAGCCTGCGCTCGGATCGCATCGTTGCCATTGCTCGACGCAATCTTGGATTCGATCCCGTCAGGGCCGCGCAGGCGGCCGAGGACGCCGGTCTCGACCCGATCAAGCTGAACATGGTCGTGATGCGCGGCGTGAACGACGACGAGGTCGAGGATCTCGCGAGGCTCACGCTCGATCACCCGTGGCATGTGCGCTTCATCGAGCTGATGCCTGTTGGCGATATGCGCGAGCTCACATGGGAGCACGTCGTGCCGAGCGACGAGATTCTCGCGCGGCTGAACAGGATCGCGCCTCTTGTCGCGGTTGCTGGGCCAGAGCGGAGCAACGGGCCCGCGGCCTATCACCAGTGGGCCGGCGCGAAAGGGAAAATCGGCGTCATCACGCCTATGTCACACACGTACTGCGCGTCGTGCAACCGCGTGCGTCTCACTGCCACCGGCCGTTTGCGCACCTGCCTCTTCGGCGATCACGAGATCGATCTGCGAACGCCGCTGCGTGCCGGCGAGCCACTGGAGTCGTACTTCCGGCAGGCCCTCGCCGACAAGCCGAAAGAGCATGCTCTCTTGCAAATGCAGGTCGGCGGACTAAAGGCTTTGTCGCAGGTGGGTGGTTAGAGAGTCGGATTCCATTAGTTTTCGCTTCGACTTCACCCTCCAAGCGAAATACACTCATGGTCAACAAAATCACGGTCGTCGGCGCGGGCAACGTAGGCGCCACCACTGCTCAGCGCGTCGCCGAGAAAGAGCTCGCGCGCACGGTTGTCGTCGTCGACATCGCCGAAGGCATTCCGCAGGGAAAGGGCCTCGACCAGTGGCAATCCGCCCCGATCGAGGGCTTCGACTCGCGCATCATCGGTACCAACGGGTACGAAGAGACGAAAGACTCGGACATCGTCATCATCACGGCGGGCATTGCGCGGAAGCCGGGGATGTCGCGTGATGATTTGCTCAACACGAACGCCGGCATCGTGAAGTCGGTTGCGGAGAACATCGCGAAGACGTCGCCCAAGGCGATCATCATCATGGTGTCGAATCCGCTCGATGTGATGTGCTACGTCGCGAAGGAAGCCAGCGGTTTCCCGCGCGAGCGTGTGCTCGGCATGGCGGGCGTGCTCGACACGGCTCGCTATCGCGCGTTCCTCGCCGAAGCGCTCAATATGTCGGTGCGCGACATCCAGGCAATGGTGCTCGGCGGCCACGGCGACACGATGGTTCCGCTGATCTCGTACACCAGCGTGAGTGGCATCCCGATCACGCAGTTGATGGACCGTGCCAAGCTCGACGCCATCATCGACCGCACGAGAACCGGCGGCGCCGAGATCGTGAAATTCCTCAAGACCGGCTCGGCGTACTATGCGCCGTCGGCCGGTGCGGTGCAGATGGCTGAGGCGATCGTGAACGACCAGCGCCGGATTCTACCGTGCGCCGCGTGGCTTCAGGGCGAATACGGCATGAAGGATCTTTTCCTCGGCGTGCCGTGTCTGCTTGGCAAGAACGGACTCGAGCGGGTCATCGAAGTCGAACTCACGGCCGACGAGAAGGCCGCGTTGGCGAAGAGCGCCGAGGCCGTGCGCGAGCCGATGGCGGCGGTCAAGCTCTAAGCGCCCGCAGTAATCTCTGATACTAGATTCTAGATACTCGTTGCTGGAAACACGGCACTAGTGCTTGCTTTCTATCGTTCGACAATCGGCAAGAAAGTCATCATGGGGGTCACGGGCCTGATAGGGATCGGGTTCGTGATTCTCCATATGGCGGGCAACCTGCAGGTCTTCATCGGGCAGGAGAAGCTCAACAGCTACGGCGCGTTGTTGCACGGACCGCTCGCAGAGGTGACTTGGTTGCTGCGGATCGTGCTGATCGTTTCGGTGATCCTGCACGTGACGATGGCGTATCAACTGACGCGCCGGTCCGCCGAAGCCCGCCCCATCGGCTACCAGAAAAAAGAAGCGCAGGTCGCGACGCTGGCATCGCGCACGATGAAATGGGGTGGCGTGCTGCTTCTGCTGTTCATCGTCGTCCATATCCTGCATTTCACGACGGAAACGATCGACCCCGGCGGCTGGCGCGGCATGACCGACTCGCAAGGGCATCGCGACGTCTACGGCAACATCATCGCGAGCTTTCGCATCTGGTGGGTGGCGGCCTTCTACATCATCGCGATGCTGGCGCTTGGGCTTCACCTGTACCACGGCGCGTGGGCGTCGATCCGCACGCTGGGGTACGCCAGGCCAACGGGGAATCCACTGCATCGCAAGATTGCGCTCGCGGTGGCGGTCGTCGTGTGGCTCGGGTTCACGGCCGTGCCACTCGGCGTCATCGCCGGCGTGATTCGATAATTATGGAACTCAAATCCAAGTCTCCGTCGGGTCCTCTCGAAAAGAAGTGGGACAAGCACCGGTTCGAGATGAAGCTCGTGAACCCGGCGAACAAGCGGAAATATTCCGTGATCGTCGTTGGCTCGGGGCTGGCCGGGGGATCGGCGGCCGCGACGCTCAGCGAGCTGGGATACAACGTCAAGTGTTTCTGCTTCCAGGATTCGCCGCGACGAGCGCACAGCATCGCGGCGCAGGGCGGCATCAACGCGGCGAAGAACTATCAGAACGACGGCGACAGTATCTACCGTCTGTTCTATGACACGATCAAGGGCGGAGACTTCCGCTCGCGCGAATCGAACGTCTACCGTCTCGCGCAAGTTAGTGTCAACATCATCGATCAATGCGTCGCACAAGGCGTCCCATTTGCGCGCGAGTACGGCGGCCTGCTCGCGAACCGCTCGTTCGGCGGCGCGCAGGTGTCCCGCACCTTCTACGCGCGCGGACAAACGGGACAGCAACTGCTGCTGGGGGCGTATCAGGCCCTCGAGAAAGAGATTTCGAAGGGCGGCGTGCAGATGTATGCGCGCCACGAGATGCTCGACCTCGTCGTGGTTAACGGGCGCGCGCGCGGCATCGTCGTGCGGGACATGGTCACCGGCGCGATCGATACGCACCTCGCCGACGCCGTGATTCTTGGCACCGGCGGGTACGGCAACGTCTTTTACCTGTCGACGAACGCCAAGGGCTGCAACGCGACGGCCATCTGGCGCGCGTATAAGCGCGGTGCGGCGTTCGCGAATCCGTGCTTTACCCAGATTCACCCAACGTGCATTCCAGTGAGCGGCGAGCATCAGTCAAAGCTGACGCTGATGAGCGAGTCACTTCGCAACGACGGTCGTGTGTGGGTGCCGAAGCGGAAGGAAGATTGCGGGAAATCGCCGAAGGATATTCCCGAGGCCGACCGCGACTACTATCTCGAGCGGAAGTACCCGGCATTCGGGAACCTTTCTCCGCGAGACATCGCTTCTCGCTCCGCGAAGGAGGTCTGTGACGAAGGGCGCGGCGTTGGACCGGGCGGCCGCGGCGTCTATCTCGATTTCGCGGATGCGATTCGTCGTCTGGGCCAGGAGAAGATCGCCGAGCGCTATGGCAATCTGTTCGAGATGTATCAACGCATCACGGACGAGAACCCGTACGAAGTCCCGATGCGCATCTATCCCGCCGTCCATTACACCATGGGCGGATTGTGGGTCGACTACAACCTCATGAGCACCATTCCTGGGTTGCACGTGATCGGTGAGGCAAACTTCTCGGACCATGGCGCGAACAGACTGGGCGCGAGTGCGCTCATGCAGGGCTTGGCCGACGGCTACTTCGTCGTGCCCATGACGATTGGCGACTACCTCGGCTCCACCAAGCTCGAGGCGGTAGCCCCGGATCATCCAGAGGTGAAGGCGACGGAAGATGCGGTCAAGTCGCGCCTGAGCCGGTTGCTGGCAGTGCAGGGAAAACGCACGGTCGCGTCGTTCCACCGCGAGCTGGGCCACGTCATGTGGAACTATTGCGGCATGGCCCGCGACGCCGCCGGGCTCACCAAGGCCATGGAGCTCATTCCACAACTCAAAGAAGAGTTCTGGAACGACGTTCGCGTTCCGGGCTCTGGCGCCGAGCTCAATCAGTCGCTCGAGCATGCCGGTCGCGTGGCGGATTTTCTCGAGCTGGGTGAGCTGATGTGCCGCGACGCGCTCGATCGTGAAGAGTCGTGCGGCGGACACTTCCGCATCGAGCACCAAACGCCCGACGGCGAGGCGTTGCGCAACGACGAGAAGTTCGCGTACGCCGCGGCATGGGAGTTCGCTGGAAACGACAAAGCGCCGATTCTCAACAAGGAACCGCTGGTGTTCGAGAACGTGGCGCTCTCGCAGAGGTCCTACAAATGAACCTGACACTGCACGTTTGGCGACAGCCTGATGCCGAGTCCGAGGGAAAGCTCGAGCAGTACGAAGCGCGCGACATCAGCGCGGACATGTCGTTCCTCGAGATGCTCGACGTCGTCAATGAAGGATTGACTGAGAGCGGCAAGCTTCCCATCGCCTTCGATCACGATTGTCGCGAAGGAATTTGCGGCTCGTGCGGTATGATGATCAACGGCGTCGCGCATGGTCCGATGAAGGGCACGGCCACGTGTCAGTTGCACATGCGCAGCTTTCAGGACGGCGCGGAGATCTACATTGAGCCGTGGCGCTCGCGCGCCTTCCCGGTGATTCGCGATCTCGTCGTGAATCGCGCGGCTTTCGACCGAATCATTTCGTCCGGCGGGTTCGTCAGCGCGCAAACCGGTTCCGCTCAAGATGCCAATTCGATCCCGATACCGAAGCTGGACGCCGACGAAGCGATGGACGCCGCCGCCTGCATCGGGTGTGGCGCGTGCGTGGCCGCGTGTCCGAACGGATCGGCGTCACTGTTCACCGCGGCGAAGATCTCGCATCTCGGGTTGCTGCCGCAGGGGCAGCCGGAGCGCGATCGTCGCGCAACGCGCATGGTCCTGCAGATGGACGCGGAGGGTTTTGGGCACTGCACGTGGTACGGCGAGTGCCAGGAAGCGTGTCCCAAGCAGATCAGCATCGACACGATCGCGCGCATGAATCACGATTTCGTCGTGGCGTCGCTGAGCGAGCGCGAGGAAAAAGTAGGCGGGGGAGCGGGCTGAGGCGTCTTTGTTTGCTTTCAGAGGCCGCCTAGCCGCGGACGTCCACGGACCAAGAACCAGCGAATCCCGCAGAAACCTGCAAAACACTCCGTGGGATTCGTTTTCTCTCATCCGCGAAAGTCCGCGGCTAAGGGCGAGCAACTACAAACGCGGGAGCGTGACGCCGACTTGGCCTTGGTATTTACCGAGCTTGTCCTTGTACGAGATTTCTGGTTCTTCTTCACCGCGGAAGAAGAGCACCTGTGCGATCCCTTCGTTTGCGTAGATTTTGGCGGGAAGCGGCGTGGTGTTGGAGATCTCGAGCGTCACGTAACCCTCCCATTCCGGCTCGAAGGGCGTGACGTTGGTGATGATTCCGCAGCGGGCGTAGGTGGATTTGCCGACGGTCACAGTGAGGATGTTGCGGGGAATGCGGAAGTACTCGACCGAGCTCGCCAGCGCGAACGAGTTCGGCGGCACGATGCAGACATCGCCTTCGAATTCGACGAACGACTTGGGATCGAAGTCCTTGGGATCGACGATCGAGCTCAGCACGTTCGTGAAGATTTTGAACTGGCGTCCGACGCGCATGTCGTATCCGTACGAGCTGACGCCGTAGGAGATGACCCCCGCGCGAACCTGGCGTCCTTCGAAGGGCTCGATCATGCCGTGGTCGCGCGCCATGCGAGTGATCCAGCGGTCGGACATGATAGACATCACTGGCAGGATTGAAGTGTTTGTTGTGGCGACCGAGGAAATCAGTGCTTTTGCGCGATTTCGCGCTGCACGGAGGGGCGCGTCAAGGTACGTTGTCTGATGTCGCTCGCCAAGTTCTCGCGAATGCTGGAGAAGTTCTTCGAGAGTTGATAATCCGCGCCTTATCCGTTGACCCACCCTCTCGGCGCGGATAATTTTCTCGCGCTGGACTTAGTGAAAGTTTTCACGAAGTTGGGAGACACATGCTTCACACGTACTTCCCGGTCCTGCTTCTGCTCGGCTTCATCATTATGAACGCGGTGCTGATGCTGGGTTTGTCCCACCTGGTGCTGAGACCGCGACCGTCGCAGGTCAAACAACAACCGTACGAATCGGGCATTCCACCACTCGGAGACGCGCACGAGCGATTCTCCGTCAAGTTCTATATGGTGGCGGTGCTGTTCATCATTTTCGATATCGAAACGGTCTTCATGATTCCGTGGGGAGCGTATTTCCGACAGCTCTCCTGCACGGTGCCGCTTGTGGACACCCTGACATCCGCCGGCCTGTGTCCCGCGGGGCATCTGTCGTTTTTCGGGCTGTCCGAGATGCTCGTGTTCATTCTCATTCTGCTCGTTGGGTTCGTCTACGTGTGGAAGAAGGGAGCCTTGCAATGGGATTGAGCCCGCGTCCTGACTCGAACATCGTCGAGACGACCAGCGACGAGCCGTGGCTGACCACGAAGCTCGATGCGTTCGTGAACTGGGGTCGCAAGAATTCGCTCTGGCCAATGCCGTTCGGCACCGCGTGTTGCGCCATTGAGTTCATGGCGACCGCGGCGAGCGACTACGATCTCGCGCGTTTCGGCATGGAGCGACAGGCGTTCTCGCCGCGCCAGTCGGATCTCCTCATCTGCGCGGGCCGCGTGCCGTTCAAGCTCGCGCCGGTGTTGCGTCGCATCTGGCAGCAGATGCCGCAGCCGAAGTGGTGCATTTCAATGGGCGCGTGCGCCTCGAGCGGCGGGATGTTCGACAACTACGCTGTAGTGCAGGGCATCGACAGCATCATTCCCGTCGATGTGTACGTGCCGGGGTGTCCGCCGCGTCCGGAAGGATTGCTGTACGGCATTCTCATGTTGCAGAAGAAGATCGGCAACGAGCGCATGAGCGATAAAACGCTCCGCAACGAGATGGAACCCGATTCACGCAGCCAGCTGTACGTGTCGCCGCAAGCCATCGACGAAATCTCGGAGCCGTTCGGCAACTCCGTCAATCAGACGCGCTCGGGCCTGTGAGTCACGGCGATCCAACTTTCGCGACGGTGCTCGCCGGCAGCGCGGCGGCCAGCGGCACGCCTGCGCCGTCGACTCCAAAGAATGTTCCGCATCGCGGCGGTGCTGAGTGTCTGTCAGTCGACGCGATTCGCGCGAAGTTCCCGAACGCGATCGTTCGGGTCGACGTCGTGTGGGGCGAGACCACGCTCATCATCGACCGCCCGCAGATCCACGCCGTGATTCAGTGGCTCCACGACGATCCGTCGCAGCAATACAACTATCTGTCGGACGTCACGGCGGTCGAGTTTAGAGATCTCGAACAAGCGATCCAGGTCGTCTGGCATCTGCGGTCATTGCCGTACCGCCGCTTCCTGCGCCTCAAGATTCTCATCGAGAAGGGCACCGCGCTCGCGGTGCCAAGCGTGTGGGACATCTACAAGGGCGCGGATTGGCTCGAGCGTGAGTGCTACGACATGTTCGGCATCAAGTTCATCGGCCATCCCGATCTGCGCCGCCTGCTGATGTGGGAGCAGTACAAGGAGGGCTTTCCGCTGCGCAAGGATTTTCCGCTTCGCGGCCGCTTCAGCCGTTCCGAGCAGCTTCGCCAAGCGCTGTCCGCCAATCCTGAGGCGCGCTATTCGAAGGACGAGCTCTCGATCGCCGAGGCATTCGAAGATTTGCCGTCCGACATGCGCCAGCGTTTGACGACCGGCGAGCGGACGGGAGAGTAACCATGGCCACCACGAAGCGAACGATCGAAGTTCAGCTATCGACGAGCGGTCTCGACGCGAGCGGCCGTCCGCAGCGCGTCCCGCTCGCGGTCGACGAGAGTGGATCCGCGGTCGCGGTCGAGCCCCCGCCGTCGCTCGAGCCCGATCTGACTGGTGAGCACATGCTCATCAACCTCGGCCCGCAGCACCCGGCGACGCACGGCGTGCTGCGCCTCGTCCTCGAGCTCGACGGCGAAACGGTGGTGCGCTGCATTCCGCACATCGGCTATCTCCACTGCGGCTTCGAGAAGATTGGCGAGTACCGTCAGTACAACCAGATCATCCCGTGGACCGACCGTGAGGATTATCTAAACTCGCCGGGCAACAACGTCGCGTTCGCGCTCGGCGCCGAGCGGCTGTTCGGCATCGAGATCACGGAGCGCTGCAAAGTCCTCCGCGTGATGGCGATGGAGTTGTCGCGCATCATCTCCCACCTCGTATGGACGGGCACCACCTGTATCGACATCGGCGCGTTCACGCCGTTCCTCTGGGCGTTCCACCAGCGCGAGCGAGTGTATTCTTTGCTCGAATCGTGGATCGGAGCGCGTCTCACGACGACGCTGACGCGCGTCGGAGGCATGGGCGCGGACATTCCCGACGGCTGGCTCGACAAACTGAAGGCGTTCGTCAGCGGCTTCCCGAAAGTGCTCGGCGAAATCGATCGTGTGGTGACCCGCAACGGTATCTGGGTCGGCCGCACCGTCGGACTCGGCGTGATGTCGCCGGAAGAAGCGGTGAACTACGGCCTGTCCGGACCGATGGTTCGGGCGTCGGGTGTCGGCTACGACGTGCGGAAGGACTTCCCGTATCTGGACTATGAGACGTACGACTTCGACGTGCCGGTGGGAACGAACGGCGACGTGTACGATCGCTATCTCGTCCGCATGGAAGAGATGCGTCAGTCCACGAGAATTCTCGAACAGACGATCAAGCGGTTGCCCGACGGACCGGTGAACGTCGACGACCATCGCGTCATTCTGCCGCCGAAGAGCAAGTCGACGAGCGACATGGAGTCGATGATCCATCACTTCAAACAAGTGATGGAAGGTCCGCGTCCGCCGATCGGCGAAGCCTACGTGGCGGTCGAAAGCCCCAAGGGCGAGAAGGGCTACTACTTCGTGTCCGACGGCTCGTCCAAGCCCGTTCGTTGGCGCATTCGTCCACCCTCATTCGTCAACCTCTCGGCAATTCCGCGCATGGTCGAAGGCCACCTGTTGTCCGACGTCATCGCGATCAACGCGTCGATTGACATTGTGATGGGAGAGATCGACCGATGAGCCTGCGAATCGGGAGAGCGCGACCTGCTCAAATGGGAGAGATCGACCGATGAGCCTGCGAATCGGGAGAGCGCGACCTGGTATCATGGGAGAGATCGACCGATGACGGCGCCGAACAGCACGCCCGAGTATTTCCGCGCGCCCGCGGAGTGGTCGCCCTCGGACGGAAAGGGATTTCAGACGGATTCGGGACACGGACACCATGAGCACCACGAGTATGTGGCGGTGCTCACGGCCGGGAGCGCGCGTCGCAAGGAGCTCGACGAGTTGATGACCCGCTATCCCACAAAGATGGCTCTGGTCCTTCCCGCGCTGTGGATGGTGCAGCACGAACGTGGCTGGGTCAGTCCGGAGGGCATGGCCGAAGTGGCCGAGGTGCTTGAGCTGACGCCGGCATACGTCAAGGGCGTTGTGACGTTCTACACCATGTACCACCAGCATCCGGTCGGAAGGCATCTCATTCAAGTGTGCACAACAACCCCCTGCAATGTGTGCGGCGCGGACGCCGTGGTCGATGCGCTATTGCGCGCGACCGGCTGTCAGGAGCTCGGACAGCCGTCGCCCGACGGCAAGTTCACGGTGATCGAAGTGGAGTGCCTCGGCGCGTGCGGGTTTGCGACGCCGATCATGATCAATGAGGATTTCATCGAGTCGGTGACTCCGGACAACGTGTCCGAGATTCTCGCCACGCGACAGTAGGACCTATTTAGAGAAATGGGATACCCACACAAGCCGCACGACCGCGAAACTGTCGTCCTCTCCAAGTACTTTGGGGACAAGGACGCCGCGTCGCTCGAAGGCTGGAAGAAGCGCGGCGGATACGTCGCCCTCAAGACCGCGCTCGGCATGGCGCCGGCCGACATCGTGAACATCGTGAAGGAGTCGGGCCTGCGCGGTCGCGGCGGCGCCGGATTCCCGACAGGCGTCAAGTGGTCGTTCATGAAGCCGGGCGACGGCAAGCCGCACTACCTCTGCTGCAACGCCGACGAATCAGAGCCCGGCACGTTTAAAGATCGCGAAATCATGCGTTGGACCCCGCACGCCTTGGTCGAAGGCTGCGCGATCGGCGCGTATGCCATTGGCGCCGAGACGGCGTACATCTACATTCGCGGCGAGTTCACCGAGCCCATCGTCAAGGTCGAGGCGGCGGTCAAGGAAGCGTACGCGGCCGGCATCCTCGGCAAGAACGCGATGGGAACGGGCAAGACCATCAACATCTGGGTTCATCGTGGCGCTGGCGCGTACATCTGCGGCGAAGAAACCGCTATGATGAACTCGATCGAAGGGCGTCGCGGCAACCCCCGCATCAAGCCGCCGTTCCCGGCCGTGTCGGGCGTGTTCGCGCAGCCGACGACGATCAACAACGTCGAGACGCTGGTGGCGGTGCCGCACATCCTGAACAACGGCGCCGCGTGGTACAAGCAGTGGATGCGCGCCGACAACCCGAAGAGCACAGGCACCAAGCTCTATTCGGTGTGTGGCAACGTGCAGCGTCCAGGCAACTACGAAGTGCCGATGGGCTTTCCGTTCAAAGATTTCTTATACGATCTTTGCGGCGGTCCGCCGTCGGGCCGCAAGTTCAAGGCGATCATTCCGGGCGGCATCTCGGTCCCCATCCAGACGCTGGATGAAGCCGAGGCCAGCCTCATGGACTATGAGGGCTTCGTCGCGCAGGGCACCATGCTCGGCTCCGGCGGCGTGATTCTGATCGACGACGCACAGAACCTCGTGAAGCAGATTGCGCGCGCGGCTCGCTTCTTTGCGCACGAGAGCTGTTCGCAGTGCACGCAATGCCGCGAAGGCACCGCGTGGACGACGAAGATTCTCGAGCGCATCGTCGCGGGCGACGGCACGACGGAAGATCTCGATACGCTGCTCTCAATCGGCGAGAACATGACCGGCAAGACGATCTGCGTTTTGAGCGACTCGTGCGCGACGCCGGTCAAGTCGGGCATCGAGAAGTTCCGCGGCGATTTCGAAGCGTTGATCAAGAAGAAGAAGTTCCATCCAGTCGCGGCGGTGGCATAATGGCTGACATGGTCAAGCTTACCGTTGAAGGGCGCGAGATCAGCGTTCCCGCGGGAACGTCGATTCTCGAAGCGGCGAAGTATGCCGGCGTGCTCGTGCCGCACTATTGCTACCATCCGGGGCTTCCCGTGGCGGGCGTGTGCCGGATGTGTCTCGTCGAAGTCGAAAAGGCGCCAAAGCTCGCGCCGTCGTGCGCGACGGCGGTCGCCGAGGGACAGGTCGTTCACGTGCATTCGCCGAAAGCGACGGAGGCACGGAAGGGCGTTCTCGAGATGCTGCTCATCAATCATCCGCTTGACTGTCCGATCTGCGATCAGTCCGGCGAGTGCGAGTTGCAGGACTACACGTATCAGGAAGGTCGCGGCGCGGGACGGTATCGCGATCCCAAGCGCTTCAACCCGGTCGAGGACTTCGGCGGCGATGTGCTGTATACGCCGAACCGTTGCATTCTGTGCACGCGATGCGTTCGCTTCATGGACGATGTCGCGCACGATCCGGTGCTGAACGTCAGCGAGCGCGGCGACCGCGCGTTGATCGGCAAGTTCGAAGGCAAGGACTTGACGCACGCGTGGGCCGGAAACGTCATTGACCTCTGCCCGGTCGGCGCGCTGCTCTCCAAGGATTCTCTGAACAAGGCCCGCGCCTGGGAGCTCGACCGCACGTCGTCGGTGTGCACGGGCTGCTCGCAAGGCTGCAACATGATCATCGAGACGCGCGACAACATGGTCGTGCGTCTTCGTCCGCGTCCGAACGACGACGTGAACAAGTATTTCATGTGCGACACGGGTCGTTTGGACTATCGCTGGATGAACCGCCAGGATCGCGTGGACGTGCCGATGGTTCGTCATGGTGCGGCACTCGCGGGCACGGACTGGCAACTCGCGATCGCCGAGGCGGCGCGCGTGCTGTCGGGCAAGCGAGCGGTCGTGCTTGCGTCGCCGCGGTTGTCGAACGAGGCGCTGTATCTCCTGTCGCAACTCATCGCGAAGACGGGTGGCGCCGGCACGTATCGCGTCGCCCAAGGTCCCGAAGCGCCGCTGCCTGGCGTTGAAGACCTCTCATTGCGTGCAGATCGCGCGCCGAACACTCGGGGCGCCGACATCCTCGGCTTCGCGCGCAGCGACACGCCGCTGTCGCACCTTGGTGCCGGCGACGTGTTGATCGTTGCCGACGAAGAGTTGGCCGGCGTCGATGCGCCCGATCTGAGCAAGGCCGGTGCGGTCATCGTCCTCGGCACGACGTTGCCCGCTTGGGCGCGTCATCTCGCCGCTGTCGTGCTTCCAATCGCGAACTTCGCGGAGGAAGAGGGAACGTTCACGAACCTCAGAGGTCGCGTGCAGCGTTTCATGCAAGCCAAGGCCGCACCGGGTTTTGCGCGTCCGAGTTGGTACGTGCTGTCCGACCTGCTGGCAGCGATTGGAGTCAAGACTGACTACTCGCTCGCGGGTGAGGTGTTCGCGGCGCTCGCTGCGGCGAACGCTGAATTCGCCGCGATGAGTCACGACGCACTCGCGCTTCGGGGAGCGGTCGTTGCCAGCGCCGCTGCGGCGGCCGGAGCGGCCGTATGAGCGCCGCGATCAGTGTTCTTTCGTTCATTCAAACCGCTGCCGCGACGACCGCCCAAGCGGCGGCGCCGGTTGTAAAGAATGTTCCGCTGCAGCACTTGCCGCCGCCGTCGAGCGAGTGGGGGTGGTTCATCGCCACCGTCATCAAGCTGCTGCTGATCTTCACGATTTACATGATCGGCGTCATGATGGTCATCTGGCTGGAGCGCCGAGTGTGCGCGTTCATCCAGGATCGTCGTGGCCCGAACCGCGTTGGTCCGCACGGGTTGTTGCAGTCGGTCGCGGACGGCGTGAAGAACATCATGAAGGAAGAGACCTATCCCGGCAGCGCGAATCTGCCGCTGTTCATTCTTGCACCGGTGTTCTCGTTCATCCCGGCGCTGCTGGTGTGGTCAGTGATTCCGTATGGCGCCGCGTGGGATTCGCCGTGGGGCAAGATCGACATGGCGCTCGCGCCAATGCCGATCGGCTTCCTCTTCATTCTCGCGATCTCGTCCCTCGGCGTGTACGGCATCGTGCTGGCGGGGTGGGCGTCGAACAGCAAGTACTCGTTGCTCGGCGGACTTCGTTCGAGCGCTCAGATGATCTCGTATGAGATCTCGATGGGTATGGCGACGATTCCCGTGTTGATCCTCGCCGGCAATGTGTCGCTCAGCAGCATCGTCGAGCAGCAGGGGGGACGCGGTCTTCATTGGAATGTGATCAACTGCACGATCGCCTTCTTCGTGTTCATGGTTTCAGCGTTCGCCGAGACCAACCGGTTGCCGTTCGATCTTCCGGAAGCGGAATCCGAGCTCGTTGCCGGTTATCACTCGGAGTACAGCGCGATGAAGTTCTCGATGTTCTTCATCGCCGAATACGCGAACATGATGACGGCGAGCGCGTTGATGGCGACGCTGTTTTTCGGCGGCTGGGACATTCCGTTCACGCTGTGGGACAACGTCGCCCCGCACACGTTCATCAAGACGCTCGCGACGTTTGGGTTTTTCTGGGTGAAGATCATGGTGTTCGTCTTCATCTACATCTGGATTCGCTGGACGCTACCGCGGTTCCGCTACGATCAACTCATGGCGCTTGGCTGGAAGTTCATGCTGCCGACGTCGCTCGCGTACATCGTGATCGTGGCGGCCGCGACCCTGACAATGCAGGCGATCGGGTTCGATCCGAATCAGTGGCAGTTCGCCGTTGCGATGCTCGCCTTGAACATCGTTTTGGTCGCCATCTTGTTCGGGGTGATCGACCGCGGCCGTTTGATCAGTCCGGCGTACTCGCGCCTCGATAAGAGAAATCTTGACAAGCTCCGGCAAGTGCGGTTTGACCGCGGAATTCCGCTGCCGGCAACCGGTGAAGGGGGAGCTGACTGATGGCTATCGGCGTCAAAGTTCTGGAGCGTCCGATCGCACAGACGAGCTACGTGCGGGCCACGTTGAGTGGCATGGCGCTGACGCTCAAGCATTTGCTCGATCCGAGCAGCACGGTGACCATTCAGTATCCCGAACAGAAATGGGATCTGTCGCCGCGGTGGCGGGGAACGCATCGCATGCTCACAACCGAAGACGGCAAGGCGAAATGTGTGGCCTGCGGGCTGTGTCCGACCGTGTGCCCCGCGAACTGCATCAAGCTCGTGCCGGGCGAAGACGAGCTCGGCAATCGGTATCCGCTGGTGTTCGAGATCGACGAATTCCGCTGCATCTTTTGCGGCTATTGCCAGGAAGTGTGCCCGGAAGAGGCGATTCACATGGGGCGGCATTATGAGAATGCTGAATACAGCCGAGAAGGGTTTGTCTACGACCTGGAGCGGTTGATGGCGCAGACACATCCCGTGTGCGAGATGTGGGACCCCGCCGATCCGAAAGGCGAGTAATGCAACCTCACGGCATGCCGCACGGGGCGCTCCCGCTGCTCTACACGTTCCACTTTTATCTCTTCGGCCTCATCGCCATCGTCTCGGCGCTGTTGTTCGTCACGCGGAAGAGTCCCGTGTCGGCGGCGCTGTGGCTGGTGAGCACGATGTTCTGTCTCGCGGCGTTGTACGTGCTGCTCGACGCGCAGTTCATCGGGGCCATTCAAGTTCTCGTATACGCGGGCGCGATCATGGTCGTGTTCCTGTTCGTCGTCATGCTTCTGAATCTCGGACATGGCGAGGCCGCTGACACGCGTGGATTGGGCTGGAAGCTGATAGCCGGCGCGGTCGGCGTTGCGCTGTTGGCCCAGATCTTCGCGCTGACGCGGGCAAACACAGTCGCTCCGCTGACGCTGCCCGAGGGCTATACGGCGATGCAAGTCGGCGTTAGCGGCGCGATCGATCCGATCGCGGGGCCGCTCTTCAATCAATATCTTCTGGCGTTCGAGGTGACGAGCATTCTGTTGCTCGCGGCGATCGTCGGCGCGGTCGTCCTCGGCAAGCAGCGCAGCCAAGAGGAGGTCGACCGTGCTCGCTGAGTCTCTCTTCTTCTCGGCCGTGTTGTTTTCGATCGGTGTGTTCGGCGTCCTCATTCGCCGCAATGCGATCATCGTGTTCATGTGCGTCGAGCTGATGCTGAACGCCGTGAACCTGACCTTCGTCGCGTTCGCCCAGCAGTACGGCGCGGCCGGCCAGGTGTTCGTGTTCTTCGTGATGACGGTGGCTGCCGCTGAAGCGGCGGTCGGCTTGGCGATCATCATCGCACTCTTCCGTCACCGCCAGACCGTGAATCTCCAGAACATCAACCTGCTCAAGGGATGATGCCGCCTCTCCTTCTTTTGCAAGCAGCGACGGCGGCCGCACATCCGCTCGATGGCACCGTAGCCACATACATCTGGCTGGTGCCGCTGCTTCCGTTGCTCGGCTTCCTGATCAACGGATTGGCGTCGCTATTCTCGGCGTATCAGGGCGGCCCCGCGGATCCGACTGCCGCGAGCCATCATGCGCATGACGACGCACACGGGCATGACGCGCATGACGACACGCATGACGACACGCATCACGCGGGCGGTCACGACGGCCATGCGGTCGTTCGCCACAAGTTCGCCGCGATCACGAACATCGTCGGTCCGGGCGTTCTGGTTCTGTCGTTCCTCCTGACCGCCGCGATCTTCATCGCCATGCGCGGCGTCGGCGACATGACCGCGCCGTTCGTGCAGACCTATTTCGCGTGGATGCCGGCCGGCGAACTGCACATTAACGCGTCGTTCCAGCTGGACCAGCTCTCGATGCTGATGACGCTCGTCGTCACCGGCGTCGGCACGCTGATCCACTTGTTCAGCGTCGGATACATGCAGGACGATCCGGGCTATCCGCGCTACTTCGCATACTTGAATCTCTTCGTCTTCTTCATGTTGCTGCTGGTGTTGGGTGGCAGCTATCCGTTGATGTTCATCGGATGGGAAGGCGTCGGTGTCTGCTCATATTTGCTCATCGGCTTCTGGTTCAGCGAACAGGCGAACTCGGACGCCGGCAAGAAGGCATTCATCGTCAACCGCATCGGCGACGTCGGCTTTCTCGTCGCGATGTTCATGATCTTCGCGAATCTCGGAACGCTCGATTTCGTCGGCGTGCACGCGGCGGCGGATCAGCTGCAGACGGGTGGCGCTCTCGTGACGGCGATCTGTCTCTTCCTGTTTTTGGGTTGCGCCGGCAAGAGCGCGCAGATTCCGCTCTATATCTGGTTGCCTGACGCCATGGCCGGTCCGACGCCAGTGTCGGCGCTCATCCACGCGGCGACGATGGTGACGGCGGGTGTGTACCTCATTGCGCGCAGCAGTTTCCTTTTCTCGATCGCGCCGGTCGCGCAGATCGTCGTGGTGATGATCGGTGCGCTGACCGCGATCTTCGCGGCGTCGATCGGTCTCAAGCAGTGGGACATCAAGAAGGTCCTGGCATATTCAACCGTCTCGCAGCTCGGCTATATGTTCGTCGGCGTGGGATCCGGCGCGTATGTGGCGGGCGTGTTCCATCTCGTGACCCACGCCTTCTTCAAGGCGCTCCTGTTCCTCGGGGCCGGTTCGGTGATCTTTGCAATGCATCGCGCGTATCATCACACCGGCAACCACGACGACGCGCAAGACATGCGCAACATGGGCGGCCTGCGAAAGCACATGCCGGTGACGTTTGTGCTGATGTGGATCGCCACGTTGGCGATTGCGGGAGTTCCTCCGTTCGCCGGCTTCTTTTCCAAAGACGAGATCCTCGGCGCGGTCTTCCAGCGCGCGCAGCATTCGACGATCGCCAGCGCCAGCTTGTTCGGTATCGGCGGCGGCACGTGGCTGATGACCGCGTACGTGCTCGGTCTTGCTGCAGCGCTCATGACGGCGGTGTACATGACGCGCATGATGCTTTACACATTCCACGGTCCGAATCGCACCGGCGCCAAGGAAGCGCAGCACCTCGCCGAAGCGCCCTGGATCATGACGGGCCCGCTCGTCGTGCTCGGCGTACTCACCGCCGTTGGCGGTTGGTTGAACATTCCCGATTTTGCGAGGCTGGTCGGACCGGTCGGCGGCTTGGACCACTGGCTCGAGCCGGTGGTTGGCGAATCGACGGCGAAAGTGATCGCCGGCGGCGCGGGGATTTCGCCAAGCCTCGAGTATGGACTCGTGGGCCTGGCGGTCGCCATTGCGCTGGGCGGAATTCTGCTCGCCAAGGTCCGTCTCAATCCGGCCAACCTCGTTCCGAAGAATCAGTCGGCACCGGAGCACGGATTCGAGAAGGTGTTGCTGGACACGTACTACGTCGATGAGATCTATGACAAGGCGATCGTGACGCCGGTCGTCGGTGTGTCGCGCGGGTTGCTGTGGCGCGGAGTCGACAACGGGTTGATCGATGGCCTTGCCGTCAACGGTTCGGCGTACTTGGCGCGCTTCCTCGGATGGATCGGTTCGCAGCTGCAGTCCGGACAGCTCGGCACGTATGCGTGGGTGTTGGTCGTTGGAGTTCTCGCCGTACTTGGCGCCTTCAGCATTCGATAAGGCTCGATGAAACGCGCGGTTTGGTCACCAGCTCCAGCCTTCCGCATCTAATAACTCGCATCTAACTAATGAACGCGTTTCTGTCGTCCATCGGCTATTCAACCTGGATCCTCCCGGCACTGCTGATCATTCCGTTGATCGGCGCGGCGGCGATTTGGATTCACGGGGCCATGCAGGACCTGCCGCGCGAAGACGAGGTGACGAGCGGCGCGGTCGCGGTGCCCCGGCTCATCGCGCTGGCCATGTTCGCGGTCGAATTCGTCGTGTCCATTGGACTGTGGTGGAGCTACAACCCGGCGAACACCGAGTGGCAGTCCGTCGTCAACACCGCGTGGATACCTGCATGGGGCATTCGCTTCGATATCGGCGTCGACGGCATCTCGGTCATGATGATTCTGCTGACAACGTTCATCATGCTGTTGTCGGTCGGCGGAAGCTGGACGAGCATTCGCACGCGCACGCACAGCTTCTACGCGCTGCTGCTGGTGCTGACCACGGGCATGCTCGGCGTCTTCATGTCGCTCGATCTCTTCCTCTTTTATGTGATGTGGGAAGTGATGCTCGTGCCGATGTACTTCATCATCGGCATCTGGGGCGGGGAACGCCGCATCTACGCGAGCATGAAGTTCTTTATCTATACGATGCTCGGCTCGTTGCTGATGCTCGTCGGCATCGTGTATCTCGGATGGGCCGCGCGCGCGCCATTCTCGACCGTTCCGAATTTCAGCTACGACTACGTGCTCGCGCATGCGGTGATCAGCCCGGTTGCTGCGCGCTGGTTGTTCGGCGCGTTCTTCCTCGCGTTCGCCGTGAAAGTCCCGATGTTCCCATTCCACACTTGGTTGCCTGACGCGCACGTCGAAGCGCCGACGGCAGGCTCCGTGGTTCTGGCGAGCATCATGCTCAAGCTCGGAACGTTCGGCTTCATCCGTCTCGCGGTGCCGCTGTTCCCAGGCGCAGCGATGAGCCCGACCATTCGCTCGATCATCCTCGGACTGGCCGTCATCGGGATCGTGTACGGTGCGCTCGTGTCGCTCGTGCAGCCCGATTTCAAAAAGCTCGTCGCGTACTCCTCGGTGAGCCACCTTGGTTTCGTCATGCTCGGCATCTTCGCCATGACCGTGCAAAGCGTTCAGGGCGCACTGATGGTGATGATCAACCACGGTATCTCCACCGGCGCGTTGTTCCTCCTCATCGGCATGATCTACGAGCGTCGCCACACGCGTCAGATCGACGCGTACGGCGGCATCGCGCGCGTGGTGCCGATGTTCGGCGCGATGCTCGTGATCGCGACGTTCAGCAGCATTGGCGTGCCAGGCACGAACGGATTTATCGGTGAGTTCCTCGTACTCCTTGGCGCCTACCGCACCGAGCCGATCATGGCCGTCATCGCGACGACCACGGTCATCACTTCGGCGGCGTATCTGCTCTGGGCAATTCAGAGAATCATCTTCAACCCGCTCGACAAGCCTGAGAACGAGCATATCCCCGATCTCAACCGGCGCGAGCTTGCGATCATGATTCCGCTCGTTGCGTGCATCGTCTGGCTCGGTGTCTATCCGGCGCCGGTGCTGCGCCGCATGGAGCCGTCGGCAACGAAGTTCGTGATGAACGTAACCGCTCGCCAACAGCAGATGCTCGAGAATCCGATGGACGTTGCCGCGGGAGAACGCCCATGAACATTTCCTCCGTGCTCGATCTTGCGATTCCGGCGCAGCTGACGCTGGCGCTGGTTCCTGAGATTGTTCTGATGGGCGGGGCAATGATCATGCTCCTGTGGGCCGCCTGGGCGCCCGACAGCGACGAACATCAGCGCCGAGTCGGAATGGGCAGCATTGCGCTCGCCGGCGTCACGCTGATGGTGGTTCTCCTCTGGGTCGGCCGATTTACGGCGGGACCTGGACCCATCGCGCTCGACAACTTCCGCTGGATGGTCGATGTCGTAATCCTCATCGGAACCATCTTCACGATCGCACTCAGTATGGACGACAACATGCGATCCGGCATCAAAAACGCCGAGTCGCACGTGCTTGTT
>JBDTAE010000183.1:0-11194 GCA_039924785.1 Gemmatimonadaceae bacterium
ACGCGCGGCGGCAACGCAGCAAACGCGTCGCGAAAAGCGCGCTGTAGTCCGCGAACGCACGATGGGTCGGGTGGCCGCGCCGCCGCCCTATAGCGTCTCGGGGTCGAGGGGCTGAGAACGGCCGTGCCGGTGCTCACCGATGGCCTCATCGGCCAGTCGCTCCAGCTCCGCGGCCGACGCTTTGAACTGGCGATCCCAGTTCGCCTCGCCAGTGACTTCCGCGAGAATGGCCACGGCGAGCGCGTCCTGTTCGGCGTCTGGGAGCTTGGAAACCGCGCGTAACGCCTGGTCGAGAAGCTTGGTCATGATTGGAGTGTAGCGGGCGGGAGATTGTGAGGCCACCGCCGCCGCGTCGGGGGGAGGTCACGGGAACCTCCGAGCGGCGATCTTCAGCGATGCCTGCTGTCCGCCCAACGCCCGAGCTAAGGCGCAAGCGAATCGAATAGAAAGCGCCTGCGAAGCAGGCGCAAATCCCCAGATCGCTTGTCAGTTGCAGCGCACGTTGGGCGGCGGTGCGCGGATGCGTGCGATGTTTACCCGAGCGCCAGAAAATCTGCGTCGGCCCGTTCGAGGAAGGCGTGGATCTGTTCGCGGCGAAAGCGGAGCAATCGACTGACGTCAGGCGTTGTACAGTTGCCGAGGCGAATCCAGATGACCTTGGGCGGCGCGCCACGAAGGACGCTGAGGCGCTGGAAATCTTCATCCTTGGTGACGAGAACGAAGCCATCCGCGGCAGCGCGCACCCAGATCGCAGCGTGCCCTGCGCCGCCTAAACCGAGAGTGATGACGTGTGTGGACTCGAGATAGAGATCCGTCAGGTCGCGCCCGAGTCGTACCGATAGATTCTCGTCGAAGAGGAGCTTCACGGCAGGCTCTCAATGACGACGCGAGCTGGCTCTCAGGTGGCCGAGAGGCTGATGGACCGGTGCTCCCGGTCGGCGGCGAACGCGAGGCACGCACGGAGATCATCGCGGGTGAGTTGCGGGAAGTCCGCCAGGACCTCGTCCTCGGTCATGCCGCCGGCCAGGTACCCGAGCACGTCGCCAACCGTGATGCGCGTCCCGCGAACGACAGGCTTGCCGAAACGAACTTCGGGATCGAGCACGATGCGCTCGTGGTAGTCGCGGATAGTGGCCATAGATGGACTCTAGGGGGCGCGCACTCGGGGGTCAAGTTTGGAGCCCGTTGTCCGCGTCGCGGTCCACCTTCGCCTCACGCTCCGGCGCTCGGCGCCCACTGAAGCGCGAGACCGCAAGATCGCCCGCACCCCAGAAGAAATGCACGGGGCTACACTTGCCACGGAAGCCCGCACGGAAGGTTTGAAAAACGGGCTCGATGCGCCGCAGCACCTCCACAAAGGCGTGCGCTCGGTCGGGATCGTAACTCTTGTGCTCCACGTCGTCGGTGAAGTGCGTGGTCACCGGGCACTCCTGCGGCGTGGGATGAATCTGCACGTGCACGTCAATCGCGGCGAGCTCCTCGAAGAGCGCCCCGTAAAAATCGCAAACTGTACGGGGCCGGAGTGGGAACGCTCGAGCGTGGCCGTCGCTGTCCTGGATCAGAAGCTGATGATTGATAAAGTCGAAGTCGATCGAGAGTGTTCGATCGCGATACGGCATTGGTGACGTCGTGAGCCCCCGCGTCGTGACGTAGAGGGGGACGTTCCACCATTGGTTCATCTTGGGGGTGAGCGCCATCCGGATCTTGCCGACGATCTGCGTGCAGAGCAGCAGCGTGGCGTGCGTGTCGCGCCAGTCGGCGATGCGGAGTTCGGGCCAGTTGTTCATGGGAGCACTGCTCCTCGAGTTGCGGGCGACGTTGTTCGTTTGAAGGTAACGCGAGCACCTGGCGGCGGCACCACGAGGTGACCGAGCCTGTCGGGCCGGCTGCCGTCTCGTCGCATACGGGGCGTCATCAGATGATGTTAGGTTGATGCATCACCCGCGGAGCCCGACAAAATGAGGACGACGATCAATCTGGATGACGCACTGCTCGAGGAAGCCCGGAAGCTGACACGGATTGACGAGCGCACGGCACTGGTGCACGAAGCGCTCCGCGCGCTCATTGCCCGCGAGAGCGCTCGCCGCCTCGCTCGCCTGGGCGGGTCCGAGCCACGCGCTCGATCTGTGCCGAGGCGACGCAGCACCCAGCGATGATTCTGGCCGACACGTCGGTCTGGATTGACCATCTAAAGGCGCGAAGCGCACGTTTGTCCGCCGCGCTCGAAGCCGGCCTCGTGATGATGCACCCATTCGTCGTAGGAGAGCTCGCGTGTGCAAACCTTCGCAATCGGCGCGAGCTCTTGTCGCTGTGGCATGATCTGCCACCGTCACCCATGGCGACCGACGCCGAGGCGTTAGCGTTTATTGATGCCCACAAACTGATGGGGTCAGGCCTCGGGTACATCGATGTGCATCTCCTCGCCTCGACCGTGCTCGCTGATGCCGCGACGATCTGGACCAAGGACAAGCGACTCGCCGCGGTCGCTTCGAAGCTCGCACTGGCCTACGACGCACGATAACTCGGCAACGGAAATGGCGGCGGAGTTCGACGCCGTTTAACGGGAGTCAATTGCCCGCGGGTGCCGCACCTGCGTTCTTGGCACACGGGCATCGGACACAGACGGCGTAGTCGCGGCGGCTAATCTTGAGGCCACACGTGTTCAATGCCGAGGAGCATCGCGAGAAGGGCGACGACCTTCGTGAAAGCCAACGAGATGCGAATCGTGGCTGGTAAGCCTTTGCTTTTGTTCATTTCCATTGACGGTCAGAGTAGCGGCCTTTCGCGTCCCGGTTCTTCTCGGCCTGTTCTTTGTACGTCGCTCAGGGCCGGTTGTCGTATTTGAACTCGGATTCTGAAAAATAGCGTGAATGTGCTTCCCGCTTGCGCTGTGATGCGTCCCGTTGAGTTGACGCTTGAAGCCGGACCAAGAGCCTTCGCATGCACTCAAGCGTGGAGAGGCCCGCCAGCCTTCCAATGAAAGAAACGGTCATGGCTTGGCTTGGTCCCGCGGCGTGACGCCCGATCGAGTTTATGCTGGCGGTATGCTTGAGTTGGAACCGGCCCCGCGCTCGACTACAACGAGTCGTCGCTTCGGGTCGACGTGTATCAACTGACCAGATTCCGCGTGCATCGAACGTCCCGTCTCGTCCGAACGTCCACCATTGATAGCCATACCCGGCGCCGGTGACTCCAGTGTCCGCGCGTTGTAGAGCTCTTCTCCAATCCGGCCACCTTCGTCGCGCAGTGCGAGCGAGATCCGAGTGGATGCTTTGTTCTGTCTGCTTCCGCCAATGACGCTCTGGCTGGCGACGCTCAACGGGACTATTCTGACGGTCCTGGCAGCCACAATCTGGCAATTTGATTCGCGGATGGGAGGACTCGACGACACATGATGGACCGACTCCGACATGACCTTCGCTTCGCGATTCGCGGCTTTCGGCGCACGCCGGGCTTTTTCGCGACGGCCGTCGTTATCCTCGCGCTCGGCATCGGTATGTCCGTCGCGATGTTCACGGTATTCCGCGCCGTACTCGTCCGACGCTTGCCGGTCGTCGACCAAGATCGCATCGCGGTGATGTGGACGTACGTCAACGATCCCAACGTAGACGTCGCAGCCGGAACGGACGCACTTTCCGTCGTTCGGCGCGAGACACGCACGATGCGCGACATCGCTGGCGTCGCGCACTGGCCGGCTAGTGCGGCGCCCTTCGTGGACAACGAGCGCCCGGTATCGCTGAATCGCGGAATGGTGACAGCGAACTTCTTCGACGTCCTCGGCGTCCGGCCGGCGTTGGGCCGTTTGCTGCACGCCGGCATCGACGAGATTGGTGCGACGCGCGCCAGCGCTGTCTCCGCGGCGCCGACGATGGTGTTGAGCTATCGCGCATGGAAAGAAAAGTTCGGCGCCGATTCGTCGGTGATCGGCCGTCGCCTGCTCGAGCCGTTGTCGCGGTTGACGTTCACGGTTGTCGGTGTTGCGCCGCCCGGCTTCGACTATCCCGCGGGCGCCGAGTATTGGCAACCGATGTGGCTAGAGTGGAATTCGGACATCTCCGCGTTTGCCGTCGCGCGTCTCGCGCCAGGCGCGACGTTGAACGCCGCACGCGACGAATACCTCGCCATCGAGAATCGCGTGAAGCCGGAGTTCCACTTCAAGGGTGCACACGCGGCCACGTTTACGGACACGGTGCTCGGCAACGTCAGCCCGGTGCTGCGCATCCTGACCGTCGCCGTTGGGCTTCTGCTGCTCATCGCCTGCCTGAACGTCGGAAACCTGCTTCTCCTCCGCGCGTCTGGGCGCGCGCGCGAGATCGCGGTTCGCCGAGCACTCGGCGCTGGATACGGCGACATCGTTCGACAATTGCTCATTGAAGCACTCTCATTGGCGGTCGCCGGCGGGGTGCT
Source organism: Gemmatimonadaceae bacterium (assembly GCA_039924785.1). GTDB lineage: Bacteria > Gemmatimonadota > Gemmatimonadetes > Gemmatimonadales > Gemmatimonadaceae > JAQBQB01. The sequence goes on from JBDTAE010000183.1 coordinate 4,408, forward strand.
CGGCTTCGCACTCGCCGCGACGCTGCTTCGCGCGCTTGTCGTGTTCAAGCCCGCAAACCTTCCGCGCCTCGACGACGTTCAGCTTTCGGGCACGCCCGTTCTCGTCGCGATCGCGATCACCTCAGTTTCGGTGCTTGCGTTCGGTCTGCTTCCGGCCCTCTTCGCCGCGCGAACGAATCTCGCGTCTCCAATGCGCTTCGACTCGCGATCAGGGAGCGAGACACGGCGGCGGCGGGCGGTTCGCCAAATCCTTGTCGCATCGCAGGTCGCACTCGCGACGATCATGCTCGGCGCCGCGGCGCTTCTTGCGCGGAGCCTTTCGCGGCTTGAGAACCAGGACAGTGGCTACGACGCCGAGCATCTTTCGGTGCTGACGTACACGTGGAACGAGACCAAATTCAAAACACTGCCGTCGATGCTTGGCCTGGCGCAACGGCTGGTCAAAGAGACGAGCGCCATTCATGGCGTCGTTGCGGTAACGCCGCTCGTCGTGCCTCCGTTGATTGGCGACGCCATTTGGCAGGTTCGCTTCGACGAGGAAGGCCAGTCGCCGAGCGAGGCGAAGTCGAATCCTGCGGTGCCGGCTGAGATGTGTGGCTCCGGATTCTTCCGCACCTTTGGCGTTCCGTTGATTCGTGGCCGCGCATTCACCGATGGTGACGACACCACGTCCGCGTTGGTCGCGATCGTCAGCGAGTCCGCGGCGCGACGGCTCTGGCCGGGCGAAGATCCGATGGGCAAACGCTTTCGTTTCGGCAGCGCGACGCGTGATGCCATCGGCGGCGGCAGCGATTGGAGAACTGTGATCGGTGTCGCGAAGGACACGCATCTTCGAACGGTGCGCGACGCGTCGCCGATCGTGTACTTCCCGTATCTCCAGGGCTACTGGCAGGGTACGATCGCGATTCGCACCAACGTTCCGCTCACGGCGCTGGTGCCCGCGCTCCGTCGCGCGGGACACGAGGCCGATCCGCAAACGGAATTGTTCAATCCGCAGACGATGGACCAACTGCTCGCCGTACCGCTGTCACAACCACGGCTTGGCGCGTTGCTGATGTCGAGCTTTGGACTCGTCGCGCTGTTGTTGGCGGCGATCGGTCTCTATGGCGTGATGGCGGCACTTGTTCGCGAGCAAACGCGCGAGATCGGTATTCGGATCGCGCTCGGCGCGAGCGGCTCGCGTGTGCGCGTCGATGTGCTGCGTCGAGCGGTGATCGTCACTGGAAGCGGCGCGATCGCGGGCCTCGCCGTGGCTCTAGCGACGTCGCGCGTTTTGAATTCGCTGCTCTTTCAAGTGAGCCCGACCGACCCGCTGGCGCTGGGTGGTGCATGCGTCGTGCTGCTGATCGTCGGCGCACTCGCGGCGTACGTACCTGCACGGCGAGCGACGCGCATCGATCCTGTTCAGGCGCTGAGAGCTGACTAATGGTCGAGACGCCGCGTTACCGACGGCGTGTCCGGTGCCGCCGCGGCATGCGGCGTCTGTATGATCGCGCTGGCCGTCCCTCACTCACCACATAATGCGACCCCTTCGATATTCCATCAACGTCACATTGGACGGCTGCTGCGATCATCGTGAAATGATCGCGGATGAAGCCTTGCATCGTCACGCGGCCGAGAACCTCAACCGAGCCGATGCCCTCCTCTTCGGCCGGGTGACGTACGAAATGATGGAGGCCGCGTGGCGATCGCCGCAGACAGGAGTGACGCCTGATTGGATGGCGCCCTTCATGGAACCCTTCGCGCGAACGATCGACGCGGCAAAGAAGTATGTCGTCGCAAGCACGTTGGACCGGGTCGATTGGAACGCGGAACTCGTGCGCGGGGATTTGGCGACAGCTGTTCAGCAGCTCAAGCGGGAGCCGGGGAAGGGACTGCTTGTGGGAGGCGTCACGCTCCCGCGGGCGTTGGCGGAGTTGGGATTGATCGATGAGTACGAGTTCGTGGTGCAGCCACGGCTCGTGGGCCATGGGCCGACGTTGTTCGCGGGGCTATCGAAGCGTGTCGACTTGAAGCTTGTGGACCAGCTGGAGCTTGAGTCCGGGGCGGTGGCGATGCGGTATGAGCCGAGAAGGTAGCCACCGAACGAATCCGCCCGCCGGATTCGACCTCACACGCCGGACGCCGCTGGTCGATGCGCTATGCTGACAAGGTCGCCCTATCCATCTGCTTGAGCTCTCCGTAAGCATTTCCAGCCGCGACGGCGGTTCGCGCCTTCCGCCGATCAATTGCAATTGTATATGCACAGAACACTCATCAAGCCCTGTGCCTCAAGCCAATCGAGGAGTGTAAGCCATCGCAAAAACAGCTTGTTGCTCGATGCCCGGCGGCGACACAGCGCCACTCGGTTGTGGACCTCGTAGGCATAGCCGTCCGCGCCAACGTTCGAGACTCCGCCTCGCGCCCAAAGCGGCCTGCTGATTCCCTTCGCGGTGTCTTGTACCAAGCCAATCAACGGTATAAAAGAAGGCTCGATGGCTCATCTGCAGCATTCGCTATACGACTTGCCCGAATGCTCCCAATACGGCGCCTACAATGCGACGGTTGGCTTTCCCCGCGAACATGAAGCCGTGCGCGGCCCACGAAATCGGTGCGCCAGACAGTCTTGACGCGAAGGCCGTTGGATGAGTTTTTGTGTCAGAGCCATAATCGATGTGCCCAGCGACGCCGCTGTAGCCCGTTCCGCTCGCTTCACCACGGAACCTCCAGAGGTTTGCATGCGGTTCATCCCGCGGAAGGCGGCAGCCATTGCGCTGTTCGCACTCGCCCCGCTGGCCAGTCCAGCATTCGCCACACCGGTCACACCCGCCGTGAGCCGCGACGGGACGCCGATCGCGCACGCGGCGTTTGCCGGCGTCATCAAAGGGCGAGTCACCGAGAAGGAATCGGGACAGCCCATCTTCGCCGCCCAAGTCAGCGTCATCGTCGGCACCAACCGCCTCGGCGCCTCGAGCGATGCAACAGGCGAATACACGATCCGCGGCGCGCCCACTGGCACCGTCACCGTCTCCGTCACGCGCATCGGATTCGTGCCGATCTCGAAAACGGTGATCGTCCCGGCCGACGGCGACGTCACGGCGGACTTCGTTCTCGTTCACGCCGCGCTACGCCTGGAGGAAGTGGTCACGACCGCGACCGGCGAACAGTCGCGCCGCGAGATCGGCAACGTCGTCGCCACGGTGAAGGCGGACTCCATCACGAAAACGCAGCCCGTCACCAACGTCGCGGAACTGCTCCAGGCCCGTGCCGCCGGTGTTCAGGTCCTGCAGACGCAGGGTGTACTCGGCTCATCACCGAACATTCGCATTCGCGGCATCAGCTCACTCTCGCTCTCGAACGAGCCGCTGATCGTCGTCGACGGGACACGCTACAGCAACGAGGCCGAGCCGGGCAACATCTCCGGCGTGCGTATCAACCGCCTTTCGACGCTCGACCCGGAAGAGATCGAGTCGATCGACGTCATCAAGGGCCCCTCCGCGGCGGCGCTGTACGGCACCGCGGCTGCCAACGGCGTCGTCGTCATCACGACGAAGAAAGGTCGCGCCGGCAGCACGCACTGGTCCGCCTTCGCCGAGTCTGGCGCCACGCAGATGCCCGGTGACTATCCAGCGAACTACTGGAGCTTCGGACGCAACCTCGTGAACGGCGTCCCGGTTCCCGTTGCAGCCGGCGCCATCCCGCCGCACTGTACGCTCTCCGCATCGGCGCAGAAGCAGTGCATCATCGATAGCGCGACGACCTACAATCCATGGACCGATCCGCGCTCGGATCCCTTCCGTAACGGGCCGACGGGTCAGGTGGGAGTGCAGGCGACTGGCGGCTCTGATCAACTTCGCTTTTTCGTGAGCGGCGATCACTCCGGCGACGTCGGCCCGTACCACATGCCGAACTACGAGATCGATCGCATTTCCGCGCTTCGTTTCGGGGCGCAGCCCGCCGGCGCGGAAATTCGCCCGAATCAACTGCATCAGACGTCCCTGCGCGGCAACTTCACCTTCGCACTCGCGCCGAGCGCCACGCTCAACCTCTCGACGGGATACCAGGACCGCGATCTGTGGACGCCATTCGACGGAACGTTTTTCGCCGGCCTGTCCAATCAGCTCTTCTCGGCTCCGGGCTACCTGACGTCGACCAACGGCACCGCGCGCGAGTACGTTGGCGACATCTTCGGTGTTACCCAGCGCACGACGCTCGAGCGGTTCAACGGCAGCGCGTCGTTCAACTGGACGCCCCTCCAAGGGATTCAGCTGACCGCCGAAGGAGGCGTCGACAACTCGAACGCGAACAACACCGAGCAGCAGTTGCCCGGCCAGGGCACGGTCAACGGGTCTGCCTGGGGACCGACCGCATCGCAGGGTTATTCGGGAATTGACATCTACCGCACGAACTCGCTGCAATACACCGCAACCGTCCGCGGTCAGGGTACGCGCCACCTTACGAATTCTCTAACGTCGATCACCACGCTCGGTGGCCAGTTCTTCAAGAGCGGCATCTACACGTTGTTCGGCGAGGGCTACGGCCTTGGCGTGGGCTCGACGACGCCGACTGCCGCGCAGCAGCGATTGGCGACGACGACGACCACGGAGAACGCGACGGCCGGCGGATTCGTGCAGCAGCAGCTGAACTACAAGGACAAACTGTACGCCACGGCCAGCGCGCGCGTCGACGAGAACAGCGCATTCGGCAAGAAGCAGAAGAACACCGTCTACCCGAGCGCGAACGTCTCATACGTGATGTCTGATGAGTCGTGGTTCCCGAAAACGCTACTCACCGATCGCCTCCGCCTTCGCGGCTCGGTCGGACAGGCCGGCCTCCCGCCTGGAACGACTGCGGCGATCACGTACCTCAGCACGCTAACGTATCCGACTGCGAGCGGCGAAACGCCGGGACTCGTGCTGCAGCAGCTGGGCAACACGCAGCTCAAGCCTGAAGTGACGACCGAATACGAAGCAGGCGCCGACCTCGGCATGTTCAACGATCGCGTCAACGTCGAGCTTACGTATTTCGCGAAGATCGCCAAGAACGAGCTATTCCAGCAGCCGCTGCCTCCCTCGGCCGGCACCGGTGCGGGGTCGCAATGGGTGAACCTCGCGCAGGTGGACAACAAGGGTGTCGAGCTCGCGCTCGATGCTGCGTTGGTCGACAGCCGCATGTTCGCGTGGAGCGCGCGGTTGAGCGGCTCGCACCTCAAGAACAAGCTCGTCGACATTGGATCGGTCGCGCTGGCGCAGCCGCAGGGCTCGCGCAACGTCGTCGGCTACCCGCTGTTCGGACTCTGGGACCGCCCGTATACCTACAAGGACGCGAACGGCGACGGCATCATCGTGCCGAGCGAGATCAAGCTCGATTCGGTCGACGCCTACAAGGGATCAACGCTGCCAGAGTACGAGGCGGCGCTGTCGAACACCTTCGGGTTGTTCAACAACCGCGTTCATGTGAATGTGCTCATGGATTATCGCGGCAAGTACTGGAATTCGTACACGATCGGGTCCAACCGATGCGTGTCTGCGGCGAACTGCGAGGCGATCAACGTGCCGGGAAGCTCGCTGGATGATCAGGCGGCAGCGGTTGCCGCCGCAACCGGCGCGCTCCGCAACACGCGGTGGGGCATCTTCCAGCCGAATGATTTCATCAAGCTCCGCGAGACCTCAGTCGCTTTCGACGCGCCAGCGTCCCTAGTCGGACGATACCTGCGCGGCCACAGCGCCCAGCTCGTCCTGAGCGGACGCAATCTCGCCACGCTGTGGACGAAATATCCCGGCATCGATCCCGAGGCGAACCGTCAGGTCAACGGCAATGACGATCTGGGAACGCCGCCCGCGATTCGCTACTGGATCGCCCGCATCAACCTCGCGTTCTGACCATCCCCACGACTTCAGTCGAGACATGATCATGAAACTCAGAAGGCATCTGCTCGCGCTCGGAGCGATCCCGCTGGTCGGGATGCTCGGGCTCGGAGCCTGCAATAACCTGCACGATCAGTTGCTCGATGTGCAGACGCCGGACATCGTCGGACCGGACAACGCTCAGAGCATCGCCGGCGGCCAGTCTTATTACACCGCGGCAACCGGCGACTTTTGGCGGTTCATCGGCGGTGATCGCGGCGGCAGCTCGCCGCTCGGCCTCAATCTCACTGGCGGCTTGCTCGCCGATGAGATCTTCTCGGCGCGCGCCGGTACCGAGTCGATCGACAACCGCAGCATCAACTTCAACAATTTTCCGATCGACTCGTGGACGCAGGTCGGCAACACGTACGCGCGCACGGTCCGCGCGATTCGTCTGCTCGCCCAGTTTCCTCCCGCGACCGGCGGCCCGGGGCAGCTCGCGCAACTGCACGCCAACGAAGGCTTCGTGCTGACGATCACGGCGGAGAACTATTGCAACGGCATTCCGCTGTGGGATGGCAAGAGTGACGTGGTGATCACGACGCAGACATTCTCGACCGCCAGCCTGTATACGGCAGCACTCGCGCAATTCGACAGCGCGCTTACCCTGGCCGGTACGACGAATGCCGCCGTGCGCGAGTTTGCGCTGGTCGGCAAGGCACGGACGCTGGTCGACCAGTCCACGCCCGCCACACTGGCCACGAACACGACGGCCGCCGCCGCGCTCATGGGTGAAGTGCCGACGAGTTTCGTGATAACGACGACGTTCTCCACCCTCACCACCGGTGTCGCGAACGCGATCTATGACTGGATGAACTCGACGAAGAACTTCGGCGCCTCCGACAAGGAAGGCGGCAACGGACTCGATTACGTCTCGTCCAAAGATCCCCGCGTCAGGGTAG
>JBDTAE010000184.1:0-3289 GCA_039924785.1 Gemmatimonadaceae bacterium
TAAGACTCTCATTATCAATCTTCCCGGCTCCCCGAGCGGCGTCGCTGACGGACTTGCCGCGCTCGACCCGATCATCGATCACGCCATCAAGGTGCTCCGCGCTGACCGTGTCGACCACGACGCGGAGCGAGCGGCCCGCAGTGAGCGCGACGTTTGACCGTCGAGGCTGAACCCAGCCGCCAGCACCCTGAAGTGAGCACCCGTTGCAGATAACCATTCGCCATTTGCTCTTTTGAAAGTCCTACTCACGCTCAACGACGTCGAACCCGCCGTCCGCATCAACGCCGTTCTCGAAGCCGAGGGCGTCGAGACGGAGCTCGTGTCGCCGTTGGACGATGTTCCGGGCGCGATCAAGCGCGCCAAGCCTGACATCATCGTCTTCACGAGCGATCTCGCCGATCCGTCGAACGTGGGCCTCGTCAAAGCGCAGCTCTGGGAGGGCGCCGCGGCCGTGGGCCTCACCGAAAGCGTGGATCCCGCGCAGATCGACCGACTCCGCGCGCTCGGGTACGTCGACCTCTTCAAGAAGCCCATCGATCTCGATGAAGTTCTCGGCGGGCTTCGACGGATTCTGGATCGACGGCGATTGCAACGGCTCACGGGGTTGATTGGCGAGAGCGAGGCGATGCGCGAAGTGATGGTTCAGGTCGAACAGATGGCGCCTGTATCGAGCACCGTATTGATCGAAGGCGAGAGCGGCACTGGCAAGGAGCTCGTGGCGCGCGCCCTTCGGCTGCTGAGCAACCGCAAGAACCAGCCGTTCATCGCCGTGAATGTCGGTGCGCTGGCGGACACGCTTGTCGAAAGCGAGTTGTTCGGCCACGAGAAGGGCGCGTTTACCGGCGCGGCGGAGCGGCGACTTGGGCGCTTCGAATTGGCGGATGGGGGCACGTTGTTCCTCGACGAGATCGGCGAGATTCCGCCGGCGACGCAGGTGAAGTTGCTGCGCGTGCTCGAGGAGCGTGAGTTCATGCGCGTGGGCGGCACGCAACCAATTCGGGTCGACGTGCGTGTCGTGGCGGCGACGAACCAGCCGCTGCGCGAGCTCGTCGAGACCGGCGGGTTTCGAGCCGACCTTTTTTATCGACTGAACGTCCTGCGTATCTATCTGCCGCCGCTGCGCGAACGGCCGGAGGACATTCCCCGTCTCGTGCGTCGTTTTATTCAAGATTACTCACAACTGCACGACCGTCCGTTCCACGGCATTTCGGCGGAAGCGATGCAGCAGCTCGTCGAATACCCGTGGCCCGGCAACGTGCGTGAGCTGCGCAATCTCGTCGAGAGCATGGTCGTGCTGTCGCCGGGGCACGAGATTCAGCCGAACGATTTGCCGCGCCAGATGCGCGAGAGCCGGAGCCGGTTGTTGCCCGTGCACATCGGGCCGATCGCGGGTGCGGGCGACGGGGCGCAGGGCAGGGAGCTCGAGTTCATCGTGCGGAGTCTGTTGGAGCTGAAGCTTCAGATGGAGGAGCTTCGCCGCCGCATCGACGAAGACCGGTCCGTTCGACCAGGGTGGATCGGCGACGTGCAGCCCGCGGCGACTGTTGCACCCGTGTTGAGTATTCCGGCGATCGAGCCGCGTGATCAGGCACCGCCGCCGAACGTCGTGACGATCACGCCCGGCACGTCGATGGCGGACATCGAACGCACGGCCATCGAGGCGGTGCTCAAGGAAACGCGCGGCAATCGTCGTCGTGCCGCGGAGCTCCTCGGCATCGGCGAGCGGACGCTCTATCGCAAGATCAAGGAGTATCGCGTGCCCGAAGATGTGTACAAGAAATACGAGTAAGTCACACTGTCGTCGGGAATTTTTTCCCGTGGAAATAATGGTTACAATTCATCCATGTGTGCTTGCCTGTTGAAGCGACGTCGGCAATATTGTCTACCACCTACCTGACAGCCGACGCCGGCTGTGGCGCTTCGACCGAACGCGCCGCCCCCTGTACGACAAAATGTCTTAGTCGCTGGAGCAAGAAGTGTCCTTGCCCGCCAATAGCGCTGGACGCGCCCCCGAGCCTATGCTCGCGGGTAGCGTTCTCCCGATTCAGCGCGCCGAGGAGTTGCTGGCAACTCTTCCGGGTGTGATTTCCGCGCGAATCGTCGCAGCCCATAACGGGGCTGTCGATGAAATCCATTTGTTGACGACCACGGAGGTTGCCGCAAAGCAGACCGTTCGAAACGTCGAGAGCGCGTTGATCGCGCACTTGGGAATGCGGGTGAGCCACAAGAAGATTTCGGTGGCGACGTCCGACGATCCTTCGCGTCCGATCCGTTCGACGCCGATGTCGTCGACGGCGCTGCCTCCTCCCGCTCCGTCATTGCATACGATCGGTCCCGCGACCGTTCATGCGGGGCACACCCTTCATTCCACGCCGGTCGTTTCGATTTCGCCGGCAGTGGCGGCCGCAGCCCCGGTAACCATGGACCGTGTGACGCCGATCGGGATCGCCAGCAATCGGCGCCGGATCTATTTCGAGCATGTTGAAGTTCGCCGTTCGCGCGCCAACGGGATTACGTGTCGTGTGACGCTCCGGAAGGGCGACGAGACGTTCATTGGCGAGGCGGAGGGGATGGAGCACGAGCGCATTCGGATTGAATTGGCGGCGCGCGCCACGCTGGCCGCGATGCGACAGGCCGAGTTGGGCGACCGTCAGCTTGGGTTCGAGGGGTGCAAGACGATTGACGCCTTCGATCATGAGTTCGTCTTTGTGGGTGTCACGCAGCGGCATGGGCGTGAGACAACGCTGACGACGGGAAGCGCTGAGGTTCGCGAAAGCCAGGAGACGGCCGGCGTGTTAGCGGTTTTGGATGCAACGAATCGTTGGTTGGACCGGTAGGGAGCGCCGGCGCGGCGACGGTGACGTTGGTCCGCCGTGTGGAGTCCATGTTGGTGTACTGTTTTGTGCCAGTCGTGTGATGCGAGCGTGGTGTCGACAAGAAGTGATGCAGGCCATGCAAGCGGCGCGTAGTTCCTCTGCCGTGCGTCGATACTGTAAGCGTGGACCGTTTGCTCGCCGGGGATTGGCGGGTGGACGCGATTCATCGAATACGAATGCTGGTGCACTCATGACAACCTGCTGGGCGCGATGAAGCGGCCCGGGGTTGGAGGCGGAGCGGTACGGACGTTGGACACTCCCGACCTTCTACTTATCTAAATAAGCAAACTAAAAAAAGACCCCCTCCCTCGTGAAGCGAAGTTGAGCGGAGGACAATCCTGTCGGTAGTTGAGCGGAGCTCACTTTGGATAGCACGGGTAACACCGTGACTGTGGTACCAAGGGGGTGACGCA
>JBDTAE010000185.1:0-12129 GCA_039924785.1 Gemmatimonadaceae bacterium
CCGCGATCGACCCCCCAATCACGGATTTCTCCAACGTCAGCGCAGAACGAATCCCGGATCGACCGCCGGCCGGTTGGGCGCGTTTCCGACGATCCACCCCGTCATGTACATCCACTGCGTCATCCGAGTGAGCTTCGGAAAGTTGATTTTCTTCGCCTCGTCGCGCGGGGTGTGGTAGTCCGGATGAAGATTCGTTGAGAAGAACAACGACGGCACGTTCCGCTCGGCATACGGCACGTGATCGCTGCGGAAGTACCAGCCCTCGGGGTGCGTCGGTCGATCCCACAGTGAATCGATCGCGAATTTGCCTGTCGCCATGTTGGCCTCGAGCGCCATCTGCACCAGCTCGGCGGAATTACGGTGCGGCGGCTGGGAGCCCAGCAACGCGGCGGAATCAGGATTGTTGCGGCCGATCATATCTCCGTTGAGGACCGCGACGATTTGCGAGAGGGGCACGACCGGGTGCGCGGCATGGTAGCGTGAACCGAGCAAACCACGCTCTTCCGCGCCGTGGAAGATGAAGAGCGCCGAACGCTTGCTCGGCTGCCTCACCCAGGCGCGCGCGATCGCGAGTAACGCCACGCTCGTCGACGCATTGTCGTCGGCGCCGTTCCAAATGGAATCGCCGGCGACGGTGTAGCGCACTCCATCGTGATCCTGGTGCGAGCTGAAGAGCACGTACTCGTCGCGCAACTTTGGATCGGTACCGCGCACGACTCCGATAATGTTCACCGATGGCGTTTCGAACGTCTCGTCGCGAATGCGAATGTCGACCGGCTGTCCGTCGGCGCGCAGCTCGTTCAATGCTCCGCGATGCGCGAGCAACACTGGCACCGGCGTGAGCGGCGGACCGCCGACCCCACCGCGGCCACCACGCCCAGCGCCGGCGGCTGGAGCGCGCACGAAGCGCGGTACGCCTCCGACGACATCGTACGCCCCTCGAATTTGAGTTTGTGCAATCCCGTCGAACCCGATTTCGGCGATCGAGTCAGCGACCAGAATCACGGCGGCCGCGCCTCGACGGGTGAACCGCGCGCTCATCGGAGCAATCGCAGCGCGCGTATAGTTGACTTCGTACGTGTTCGTCGTGGTGCGAACGCTTGCCGCCGGAGGAGCCACGAGGGTCGCCACGACGACCTTGCCGCGGATGTCGACGGTGGTGTCGCTGCCGTCGCCCACGAAGATCGTCGAGGCAGTGACGTCGGCCGCGGCGTTCGACGTCGGCGAGATGTCGGTCCACAGCGTCATTGAGCGTCCGCCAATCTTCACGGAGCTCGTTGGCGTGGAAATCCGAGTGCGCCGCATGTTCCACCATTGGAACCAGCTTCCGCCGTCGCCATCGGGTTTGACACCGATCTTCCGCATCTGTTCTGCGAGCCACATCGACGCGCGCATCTCGTCGAGCGTGCCGGCCTCGCGTCCGCGCATATCGTCGCTTGCGAGGAAGTACATGTCGCGCTTGATGTCGGCCTCCCGGATGCTCGACATCGCAGCGGGCGGATGAGGAATGGCGGCGGCTTTCGTTCCTTGGGCGGAAAGGGACGGAACGACGGCGGCGAACATTAGAATACTGGAAAGACGGCGCATGGCTCGAACGCAGGGATGAAGGAAAGTACCAGCTACTGGCTATTGCCTATTGCCTAATGATCGGAAACTGCAACTGCGAGACGCGGAATCCGCAGAGCTCGCGGAACACCGCGGAAACTACGGCGCGTGACGCGCGTCGATGCGACGTTCGAACGGCGCGACGCCGCAATTGAACGTGCACGTGAAAGCTGCTCGCGGACGGTTTTAGCTCCAACGCTCCAATCCTTTTCATCCGGCTGTTTATCCGACAAATCGCTGTACGACCTCTTGAGGGGAATCCCGCAGCGTCAACCGTAATGCGGAGCGAGATAGTCCTTCGTAATCTTCTTCACAGACACTGTTCCAGCTTGCCTCATCACAAGTTCAGTCTCGCGGCGAAGAATGGCGAGCACCGCCTCTACGCCTTCCTGCCCAAACGCACCCAGCCCCCAGATGTACGGTCGGCCAATGCCCGTTGCAGTGGCGCCGAGTGCAAGCGCCTTGAAGACGTCCGTGCCGCGACGGAATCCACCGTCGACAATCACAGGAGCGCGGCCCTTCACTGCTCCGGCAACCTCTGCGACGCACGATATCGTCGCACGACGACTATTCTCCGCGCGGCCCCCGTGATTCGAGATGAACATGCCGTTCACACCGTGGAGCATCGCCAGCTCGGCGTCCTCGTGCGTGACGATGCCTTTGATCAACACTTTCATCGAGGTGGAGTCCTTCAGGCGCTTGATGAAATCCCATGTGGGAATTCCAATCTCCGGTTGCGCGGGGCCTGGTTCAAATTTCGCGATCATTGGCTTGCGGCGGTTGTCGCGATCGTCGATCTGACCGCTGATGCCCGGTTTTGGCTTACCTCCGGCGTGACAATCCGAGCACTCCCGGGTGTCCAGCTGTTCCGCCCGCAACAGCGTCTCTCGATTGCTGCCGCCGAGCAGGTCGACGGTGAAGAGAATGGCGGGACAGCCAGCCGCCTCGACGCGCTTGACGATCTGCTTTGTCTGGTTCCAATCCTGACGGTGATAGAGCTGATACCACACGGGCTCGCCGCGCGCCGCGTTCACGTCCTCGACAGATGTGGTGCTGACTGTTGAGAGAACTTGCAGGTGTCGCTTGGCTTTCGCCGCTCGTGCGACGGCCAATTCCCCGTCCTCGTGAAACGCGTGTTGGCTGCCGACCGGATTCAGCACGATCGGCGTCTCCCATTTTCTCCCGTAAATCTCGACCGACGTATCGACCTTGCTGACGTCGACCAAACGGCGGACGCGCAGCTCCCATCGATCGAAGCCCTCGCGATTGGCGCGAAGCGTTGCATCGTCGTCGGTGCCGCCGGAGAGATAGCCCCAGTGCGCGACGGGAATTTTGCGCTTCGCAACCGGCTCGAAGTCAAACACGTCCAATCCCTCGGATGCGGTCTTGATGAGCGCCGGCTCTTGCACCGCCTGTTCGATGAGGCCGAGACCCGCCGACTGCTCTCGACTGTTGCCCCGGAGGAGGCGCCGAAGGTCGCGCGTGTCGACGCCCGCGGCGGCGAAGAGCGGACTGGCTGCGAGAAACGCGATGAAGTCGCGTCGGGAGTGCGGATCGTTAGTCATGGGCGCGGTTGTTAGGTGCGCACAGTTCTAACGATTCATCTGCGCGCTGTCGAGTAGCCGGACATTACCCTTGCGGCGTCTTCACGAGCTTCGAGACGTCGAATCCTTGCGCGGCCGCCGCGTCGACAACGCGCTGGTACGTGGCGTCATCCAGCGTCGGCGTGCGCGACAGAATCCAGAGGTACTCCCGCTTGGGATCGCCCACGAGCGACACGCTGTAATCAGGCGCGAGGTCGAGCACCCAATAGTCGCCCCAGACCATCGGCAAAAAGGAAAGGAACGCTGGGGCGAATCGCACCTTGAGCTTCGAGGTCGGCCCGTTCTTGTCAGCGAGGCGCCCCTTTCCTTCGGCGCGAATGGAACTGCCGTCAGCGCGGGTGCACGTGTTGACCACGCGCAATTCCGTATCGGAGAGTTTCTCGTATTCGGCAGTCGTCTCGCGAGCGCAATCCTTCTGAAAGCGGTTCGGTAAACGGGCGATCTCGTACCATCGACCGACGTATCTATTCAGATCGACCGAGGGGACCGCGTGCACCTCTCCTCCGGGCTGTTGCGCGGTGCTCATCGCGACACCCGCCAAAAGAGCGATTGCTGCCTGCGACAGGATGCGAAGCATTGCTGGTTCAGTCGAGAGTGGGTGGTTGAGCGTGTCTTTTGAAACCTACCGGCGTTTCGCGTCGCCATCGGTCGGAGAAATCAACGGAAAACCGGGGAAGTTTCATAATGGCGAGCCGATGGGTTCGGAGGCTACTATTTGCCCTCCTTCCATCGCGAGTTCTCTGTGCATCTTGCTTGCTTCTCCGCTGCGCGCGGCTTCGTTCTCGCTGTGGCGGTTGCGTCCATTGGCTGTTCCGCCGGAGGGTCCGAACGCTCCACGGCCGGGACCGTCCCCGCGAGTTACTTCGACACGACCGGGCGCACCGATATCGCCACCGGCGGCGTGAAGTTGATCGCGGTCACGACACCCAAGGGAACGTTCCACGTCTGGACGAAGCGCGTCGGCAACAATCCGCGCATCAAAGTCCTGCTCCTCCATGGCGGCCCCGGCCTGACGCACGAGTACTTCGAGGCCGCGGACTCGTACCTGCCGGCGGCGGGCATCGAGTACTACTACTACGACCAGCTCGGGTCCTTCTACAGCGACCAGCCGAAGGATACTTCACTCTGGCAGACGGATCGTTTCGTCGAAGAAGTGGAGCAAGTCCGAAAAGCACTCGGCATGGACAGCACGAATTTCTTTCTGCTCGGCCACTCGTGGGGCGGGCTACTCGCCACCGAGTACGCGCTCAAATATCAGAAGAATCTCAAGGGGCTCATCATTTCGAACATGATGTCGAGCATCCCCGCGTATCAGAAATACGCGGAGACCGTGCTCATGCCCGCCATGGACCAGAAGGTGCTCGCGGAAGTGAAGGCACTCGAAGCGAAGAAAAAATATTCCGATCCGCGGTACATGGAATTGCTCATTCCGAACCACTACGAAAAGCACATTCTGCGAAAGCCCTACGCCGAGTGGCCGGAGCCGGTGAATCGCGCGTTCAAGCATATCAATGAGGACATCTACATTCCCATGCAGGGGCCGAGCGAGCTTGGCGCGAGCGGAAAGCTGGAGAAGTGGGATCGAAGCGCGGATCTGAAGAACATCACCGTCCCGACGCTCGTGATCGCCGGTACGTATGACACGATGGACCCGAAGCACATGGAGTGGATGTCGAAGCAGGTGCAGAAAGGCCGCTTCCTCCTCTGCCCCAACTCCGGTCACATGGCGATGTACGACGATGGCCCGACGTATTTCGGCGGCCTGATCAAATTTGTGAAGGATGTCGACGGCGGCACGTTTGGCAAATGAGGAAACATGGATAAGCGCGAATTTGTTCGCACGCTCGGGAGTTCTTCGCTGGCCGTGATGTTCGGGCCGGGCATCCTCGAACGCTTGGCGAATACGCCGGTAGCCGTCCTCGCGGAAGACGAGGAGTTCTGGAAGGCGGTGCGCGCGAAATTCAAGCTGACGCCCGACTACATCAATCTCGAAAACGGCTACTACTGTTTCCAGCCGGACGAGACACTCGACGCGTTCATCAAGAACGTTCGCGCAATCAATGTCGAGGCGTCGCACTATATGCGAACGCGTAAGGATGCGGAGAAGGCCCGAGTCAGCGCGCGGCTCGCCGCGATGGCCGGCTGCATGCCGGAAGAGCTGATCATCACGCGCAACACGACAGAGTCGCTGGACACGGTCATCGCGGGCTTCGACTGGAAGCCGGGCGACGAAGCGGTGATGGCCAACCAGGACTACGGCGCGATGCTCGACATGTTCCGACTGCAAGCGAAGCGCCGCGGCATGACGAATCGGTACGTCGACATCCCGATGGATCCAAAGTCGGACGATGAGGTGGTGGCGACGTATGCAAATGCGCTCACACCGGCGACCCGCTTGTTGATGATCCCGCACATGGTCAATATCACCGGCCACATTCTGCCGGTGCGCGCAATCTGCGACATGGCGCACGCGCGCGGTGTGCCGGTGATGGTCGACGGCGCGCATGCGTTCGCGCATCTCGACTACCACATTCCCGATCTGCATTGCGACTTCTACGGCGCCTCGCTGCACAAGTGGCTCGCGACGCCGCTCGGCGCGGGAATCCTCTATGTCAAACGCGACAAGATCGCGTCGCTGTGGCCGATGTTCGCGGACCTCAGCATGGCAGGCGACGATATTCGAAAGCTGAATCACACCGGCACGCATCCGGTGCACACCGATCTCACGATCGAAAACGCGATCGCGTTTCACGAGACGATCGGCAGCGCGCGCAAGGAGGCGCGTCTTCGGTACTTGCAGCGGTATTGGACCACGAAGGTTCGCGGCACCGGCAAGATCGTCGTCAACACGCCGTCCGACCCGGCCAGGTCGTGCGGCATCGCGAATGTTGGCGTGCAGGGCATATCGCCGGCCGCGCTCGCGAAGACGCTGTTAGAGAAATACAAAGTGTTCACGGTGGCGATCGACGGCGCCGGTGTGCAAGGTGTACGGGTAACGCCGCAGGTCTACACGTCGACCGCGGAACTGGACACGTTCGTGGGGGCCCTGACGGAACTCGGCGCATAGCGACGGTAGCCAACTGCCGCATTTCTGAAAGCCGATAGCTGTGCAGATAGCAGATGGCTGATAGCTGGGCGAAGCCGAGCCAGCTGAGCCGAGCCAGCTGAACTCAGCCCCAGTGCTCGATGATTTCGGTCGGTCTAGCTTGGTGGCGCGGCTCCTGCACTGCCGCATCCCGCGCAACCGTGCGCGGACGGATACCTGGAGTGCAGATGACGACGTCTTGGCAACCGACGACCCTGATCCAGTGCATCAGTCTCAGGCCGTGGCTCGACTACCCGGGCTGCGACGAGCCGGGCGGATGCCACGACCTCACGCTGGGCAAGATCTACGAGATGCTCGGCGTCGAGGGAAAGGGGTCATTTTGCCGGATCGTCGACGACTCCGGCGATGACTTTCTCTATCCGATCTCGCATTTCCGACCCGTCTAGATCGCGAGCTCCACGATCTCGACGGCAATCTCCCTGTCGCGGATCGTCATGAGCGCCAGCGACGGAAGCAGATCGAAGCGACGCGCGCCCGCCGCGCCAGGATTCACCGCCCAACGTCCGTCGCGGGTCGTGATCGATTGCTTGTGAGAATGCCCATACACGATCACGTCGGCGTCGTAGCGCGCGAACAGTTTGTCGGGCGTCGGCGCACCGGTTTCGTGGCCGTGGCTGACGTGGATCCTCACCCCTCCGACCTCCAAGTCGATCGCCTCGGGTAATCGCGGGCGCCCCGGTGCGTCAGTGTTTCCGCGAACCGCCCGAACTGGCGCGATCGTCTCGAGCTCATCGAGAATATCGTCGTCCCCGACGTCGCCCGCATGGAGAATCAACTCGACGCCCGCGAGCGCGGTGTGAACGTCCGGCCGCACCATGCCGTGCGTGTCGGAAATCAATCCGATCAGATGCGTCGACGAGTCGCTCACTCGTCTGCCGCTTCACCGCCCCATCGCGGCGCGAGCGTTTGCGGCACCCCAAAATGATCGAGCACGCGCGCGACCATGAAGTTCACGAGGTCGTCGATGCTCGACGGACGATGATAGAAGCCCGGCGCCGCCGGCATCACCACCGCGCCGGCGCGCGTGACGCGGAGCATGTTCTCGAGATGAATCGCGCTGAGCGGCGTCTCGCGCGTCACGAGCAGCAGCTTGCGACGCTCCTTGAGCGCGACGTCGGCCGCCCGCTCGACGAGCGAGCGCGACGCGCCGACAGAAATAGCCGAGAGCGTTCCCATGGAGCACGGACAGATGATCATTCCCGCATTCAGCGCCGAGCCGGACGCCGGCGCCGCGCCGCGGTCGGCGTCATCGAACACGTTGATCCAGCGATCCCACGCACCCGCGCCAACTTTCTCGCGCAATGATTCGACGCTGTCGACGTCCGTCTCTGTGCGAAGCAACCGAAGGCCATGGCTCGACACGATCAACTGCACGCTTCGATCGGCGGCGGCCAGCGCCTCGAGCAAGCGCACTGCGTACGGCGCGCCCGACGCACCGGTGATCGCGACGACGATCGGCGCGGTCACCGCGCGGCACCCAGCAACGCGTACATGCCGATGGAGCGATGCATCAGCCGCTCGGTGAGCACGCAAATGAAGAACGCGATACTGATCACGCCATTCATCGTGAAGAACGCCGCGTCGAGCCTGGAAAAATCACCGGGACGCACAAGAGAATGCTCATAGATCAACAGGCCGGCGGCGACGACCACACCGAGAGCGTAGAACTGGCCGGCGTGCCCGCCGCCGAACGCCGCGATTCCAACGAGCGACAAGCAACACACGGTCGCGAGATGCAGGCCACGCGCGATGAACAGCGCTCGTCGTTCGCCAAAGGCGACGGGCAAGGAGTACAGCTTCTGTCCCTTGTCGAACGCCACGTCCTGCAGCGCGTACAGCACGTCGAAGCCGCCGCCCCACGTTGCAACGGCGAGGGCGAGCGCGATCAACAACCACCATGGGCGGGACCACGCCCCGGTCACCGCGAGGTATCCGCCAACAGGCGCGATCGACATTCCGACGCCGAGCACGAGATGGCACCAGCGCGTGAATCGTTTGGTGTAGCTGTAGAACAGCACCCAGCCCAACGCGAGCGGCGAAAGCATCGCGCACAGCGGATTGAGGCGCCACGCGGCGAAGATGAACACGGCGGCAGCAATGGTCACGGCACCGACCGCTTCAGTCACGCGAAGCAGTCCGCTCGGAATCTCGCGCTGCTTCGTGCGTGGATTCTTCGCGTCGATCTCGCGATCGACGATGCGATTGAAGCCCATCGCGGCAAAACGCGCCGCCGTGAACGCAAGCACGATCCACCCGACCATCGCGAGCGTGACCGACGCGTGATACGACGCAAGCACCACACCGACGAGCGCGAACGGCATCGCGAACAAGGTGTGCGGCAGCTTCACGAAATTCACATACAGCATGAACCGCGAGCCTCCGTGCGCAAACGTCTGCCCTTCTCGACCGGACCCCGCCGGCGTGCGTGAATCTGCGGTCATGGCTTCCCTGCTCCCAGTCCGAGCGACGGCCACATCGCGTCGACCTTTCGCTTGGTTGCGTCATCCATCGTGATCACGTCGGGCCATTCACGCGTGAAACCCTCTTCGGGCAGCTTCTTCGTCGCGTCGAGCCCCATCTTCGAACCATACGTGAACGCTCGGCTCGAGTGATCGAGCACGTCCATCGGCCCCATCGTGAACCGCGCGTCGCGCTCGGGGTCGATGTTGTTGAGCGCAACCCACCATGCTTCCTGCGGGTCGCGCACGTTCACCCAGCCGTCGACAACGACGAGCACTTTCGCGAGCGACATCAAGCCCTGCCCCCACAAGGCATTCATCACCTTGTACGCTTGCCCTGGATATTCCTTCTTGATCGAGACGAAGACGAGATTATGGAAGATGCCTTCCGCCGGCATGTGATAGTCGACGATCTCGGGAATCGTGAGCTTGAGCAGCGGCAAGAAGATGCGCTCAGTAGCGTGCCCAAGATAAAAGTCTTCCATCGGCGGTTTCCCGACGATCGTCGCTGGCAAGATCGGATTCTTCCGCATCGTGATCGCGGTGACGTGCACCTGAGGATACAGATCGGCGAGCGAATAGAACCCGGTGTGGTCGCCGAATGGGCCTTCCATCACGAGCGCTTCCGCCGGATCGATATATCCCTCGAGCACGAAGTCCGCCTCGGCCGGAACATCGAGGTCGCAGGTCACGGCTTTCGTCAGCACGACATGTGCGCGTCGTAAGAAACCTGCAAAGAGGAATTCATCAATCGTCGGCGGCAGCGGAGCGCTCGCCGAGTACATCGACGGCGGATCGGCGCCGATGGCGATGCACACCGGCATCCTTTCGCCACGCTCGGCCATCTCTCTCCAGTGCGCCGCGCCGACCTTGTGACGCTGCCAGTGCATCGCAAGCGTATTCTTGCCGGTCTGCATGATGCGGTACATGCCGACGTTGCGGATGCCCCGCTTCGGATCGCGCGTGATGACCATTGGCAGCGTGATGTAGGCGCCACCGTCGTCGGGCCAACACTTCATCAACGGAAGCGCGTCGAGATCGACGTCGTCGCCCTGCCAGACCACCTCGTGGCACGCGGCGCCCCCGCGCCTCACCCGAGGCGGGAATTTTCCGACTTCGATCAAACGCGGAAGCAGCGAAAGCTTCGCCACCAATCCATCGGGCACTTTCATCTCGAGCAGTTCGGTGATGCGCGCGCCAATCTCGTCGAGCTGGGCGACGCCGAGCGACATCGCCATCCGCTTCATGGAACCGAAGACGTTGATCGCGACGGGAAACGCCGAGGGTTTGCCGTTCATCAGAATCGGCTGCTCGAAGAGGAGGGCCTTACCCCCGCCGGGCTGCTTCATCACACGATCGGCGATCTCGCACATCTCGAGATTGACCGATACGGGTTGTTTGATGCGAACCAACTCGCCGGCCTGATCGAGCTGCTGAATGAACTCCGCTAGTGTGTCAGTGCTCACGAGAGAGGGGACAGAGAAGGCTCAGCGCTTGGTGCCGCGATGAATCGCGACGACGCCCAAGGTGAGCGTGCGCCATTGCACGTCGACAAAACCGGTGCGCGTAAATCGCGCGGCGAGATCCTGGCCCACGGGAAAGTTCGCGACGGACCGCGGGAGATACGCGTACGCAGTTTTATGGCCGCTGATCATTCCGCCAATCCATGGAAGGACGTGGTGGAAATACGCTTGATACACTGCCCGCACCAGCGCGTTGGGCGGCGTGGTGAACTCGAGAATCACGAAGTGCGAGCCAGGCGACAGCACGCGGAGAATCTCGCCGAGCCCACGATCGAGGTCGGCGACGTTGCGGATTCCGAAGGCCACAATCGCGCCCGACGCCGAATTGTCCGGCAACGGCAGGTCGAGCGCGTCGGCAACGACCGGCGACACCGACATGCCTGTCGTCTTGGAAACCCCCGCCTTCAGCATCGGCTCGGCGAAATCGGCGCTGACAACCCGTCCTGCAAACCCCGCGTTCTTCGCGAGCTGGACCGACACGTCCATCGTTCCGGCGCACAGATCGACGTACGTGCCTGTCGGATCTTTCTCCCACCCGAGCGCGTCGATAGCCTGACGGCGCCAGCCTTTGTCGATGTTCAGACTGAGGAGGTGGTTCAACAGGTCGTACCGGGGGGCGATCTCCGAGAAAATTCGCTGGACGTACGCGCGCTTCTCGTCACCGCCGGCGGCCGCCGCGTGGGCTTCGGCCGTTTCCATCGGGCTCACAGACATTATCGAAAGGTGCGGGTGCAGCACGGTCGAATCAAGCCAACCTGCTGGATTGCATTCAATCGTCTGGATACCTTGTGGTGTTCCGCGCGGCGCGTTCCAGAGCGCGGCGCCTCACCAGCCCGATGCCCCGCGCCCCAGCTCTCGACCTCCTCAACCTTCCGGACGCCGATGTCGTCGCGCTGGCCCAACAAGGCCGCGACGCGGCGTTCCGCGAGCTGATCCGTCGCTACGAGCGGCCGATCTTCTCGCTGATCTACCGCATGGTCCGCGACCGCGAGCTCGCGGAAGATTTGGCGCAGGACACGTTCATCAAAGTCCTCAACCACATCGACCGCTACCGGCCGGAGTTCAAGCTTTCGAGCTGGCTCTTCAAGATCGCCAACAACGTGGCCATCGATCATCTCCGTCGCCGACAACTGGCGACAGTGAGCATCGACGGGTCGCCGCATGCGCAGACGTCCGACGCCGTCGAAGCGACGTCGTTCGACATCGCCGACCAGCAGGAATCCGCCCTCGACGAGATGGAAGCGCGAGAGCTGGGATCCGCCATCGAGCGCGCGATTGCCACGCTCAGGCCGGAGTACCGATCCTGCATAATGCTGCGCCACGTCGAAGGCCGATCATATGAGGAGATCGCGGCGACGCTCGATTTGCCGTTGGGAACAGTGAAGACCTACATCCATCGCGCCCGCCACGAGCTGCGGGAGGCGTTGGATCATTTGAGAGAGGACGGCGGGTGACCCGCGTCACGATGAAACCAACGTTCGCCCCCGCCCGTACGTCCTCTTCGGAGACACCATGAATCATCGCCACCTGCTTCCAGACGAAATCGATCTGCTCCTCGACGACGAGGTGGGCTTTGGGGTCGCACCCCTGAAAACCCACCTTCGCGATTGCGCCGATTGCCGCTCGCGAGTCGAGGAAGTCCGATTCTCCGTCGACCTCCTGGAAGACATGGCGCACCTCGCGCCATCTCACACGTTCTCCGACCGAGTGATGTCGCAGGTGCCGGTGTTCGTGCCCTGGCACGTCACCGCCCTCGACACCGCCAATCAATGGCTCCCACAGTCCCGCTCGGCACGTATTGCCGTCGGGGCGTTGGCCACGTCGGCGGCGTC
>JBDTAE010000186.1:0-44414 GCA_039924785.1 Gemmatimonadaceae bacterium
CGGGAAGCCGCGCGGCGTGCCCAACTACATGCTCGGGACGGAGCGCGCGAAGAAAGGCCCCCGTTCAGACTTCAAAGATCGCAAGACGCCGGTGGTGGCTGGTGTCGAGCGCGGTGGGCGCGTGAAGGCGGCTGTCGTCCACGATGTGAAGCCAATCACGCTTGCCGCGCACGTTCGCAACATGGTCGACACGTCCGCCACGCTGAACACCGATGAGCGAATCAGCTACCAAGGTGTTGGTCGAGAGTTCGCCGCGCACCACACCGTCAACCACCACAAAGCAGAATGGGCGAACGGCAACAAGTACACGAACACCATCGAGGGCTTCTTCGCAGGACTCAAGCGGCAGATCCACGGGATCCACCACAGCGTTAGCAAGAAGCACCTGCACCGCTACGTGTCCGAAGTGGAGTTCAAGTACAACACGCGCGACTTGAGCAACGGCGAGCGCACGGCGTTGGCGATTCGGTCAGCCGATAACCGACGCCTCACGTACAAACAACAAACGGGCAAGAAGTAAATGCGTGAAAGCCGCTGTGCGTCAAATCCCTACTTCCCGAAGTTACTCATGGGCGAACCAACGTTTCATCACCTGTGAGTAAACTTGCTGCTCAAACTGCACCTGACTCATTGTTTTGCTCGAAACTCCGGATCCTTCTTGAATGCATTTGGACTCAGCGACGCGGACAAACTGAAGTGCTGAGTGCTCAGTACCAGCTACTCCCGACCGACGACGACGAATTCGACTTTTAGGCCTCACCCGCGAAGTACCCGAACCTGAGTACCCCAGGGATCACGCGCGACCAAATCGCCGCGATCCCTTTTCGTTTCGAAGCCGGCAGCCTCGAGACTCGCCGCGGCGCCGTCGACCGACTCGACGCTTGGCAACACGACTTCCCACTCGATGAGATGCGCGTCTTCCGACGACGCCACCGGCGACTCCGCCGCCCACGTGTTCGTTCCCAGATGGTGGTGGTAGCCGCCCGCTGACAGAAACAACGCGCCCGGATACTGCCATACGACCTTGTCGAAGCCAAGCCCGTCGTGATAGAACTTCTCAGCTTCTGCGAGATCTCTAACATGAAGATGCACGTGGCCGATCACGGTGTCGGCCGGTGCTCCGGTCCACGGCGTACCGCCACCCGACGCAACGAGGTCGGGCATGTTCAGCGGATCGCTCGCCATCGTGAGCTGTCGCGACGAATGCTGCCACGTTTCGCGCGGTCGGTCAGCGTACACCTCGATGCCGAGTCCGTCGGGGTCCTGCAGGTAGATCGCTTCGCTCACCAGATGGTCCGCAGAACCGGCGCGCGCGCCGATGTCCGCGAGGTGCCGCACGAATCGGCCAAGCGCGGCGCGGGTTGGAAGCAGAATGGCAAAGTGATACAGCCCGATGTGTCCGCGCCGGTCGACCGGGCGCGCCGCAGGATTCTCATGCAACTCGACGAGCACGCGCGCATCGTCGTGCGCTCCCAACGTCGCGACGGCACCCATGCGCTCAATCACGCGCAGTCCGATCACGGTTTCATAATACGCGACTGACCGATCGAGGTTCGCGATCTGCAACCGCACGCGTCCGATGTGGGCCTCGTTCGAAAGTCGGTACCCGGGCGGCTCGACGCCGTACGGCAGCGATTCAACTGCCATTTACCGAGCCTGCTTCCCGAGAAACGCGATGATGAGCGAGTCGGTCTCCGCGGCCTTTTCGAGAATTGGCAAATGGGCGGCCCCAGCGATCGCATGGAATTCAGCAGCCGGCATCGCGGCGCGTACCCCGTTACTCCGGTCGAACGGAACCGTCCGATCGGATTCGCCCCACAACAACAGCACCGGCACGCTCGTCTTCGCGACGTGCGCGTAGAGCGTGTCCATATCCGCGCCAAGCGTCGCTTTGCGCGTGGCGAGCAGGGAGTGACCGAATCCGCGAAATCGCATCTGCACGCGATACCGATCGGCCCAATCGGGGAAATGCTGCGGCGCCAGGAAGTCGCTCGCCTGGCCTTCGGCCATCGTAGGCATTGCCGCCATCTGAAAGACATAGTCGCCGACCACCGGCCAGCCCGCGACGCTTAGCGACGTCCCCGTCTTTCCCGCGACCGGATCGACCAGAATCAACGATCGAACGCGGTCGGGATGGCGCGACGCGAACGTGCCAGCGACCCAACCGCCCATCGACACACCGGCGAGATCGATTTTCTCCTTCACGTGGAGCGAATCGAGCAAATCGCTGATCTGCTTGTCGAAGAGGTCGGGCCCATAGTCACCCGACGGACGATCGGACCAACCGCGGCCGTACTCGTCGTACCGAATCACACGATAGCCCGCGGACGCCAACGCTGCGGCTGTCGAATCCCAGATATACAACGGCACTGAGAAACCGTGAACGAGCACCACTGGACGGGCGGAGTCAGGACCCGCGACGTCGTAGTGCGTCACCCCCGCGGACAGCCGCACGAACTTGCCGGGTGCCGTCTTTCTCGCCGCGTCGTCGAGGGTCTCCTTCTCCGGGTTGCGAGACGAGTACACAGTCCGGGCGGCGGCGAACAGCGCAGCGCACACTGCGGCGACGACCACGACGAAACGTTTCATTTAGAAATGACTGATTGCGGATTCTTCGCCGCGCCGCCGGAAACGTCCCCCGGCTCCGACGGACGGAAGCTGAGATCCCAAGCGAGCCACAACGCGCGCGAAAAGGGAAAGAACGCGAAGGGCATCACCACCGCCAGAACGCCGGCGAGAATCTCGATCGCCGTCCACGGCTGGTTCGGCGACGACGCAATCATCCAGATCACAGGCACCGCAATCGCCGTCGTTTCACCGGCGACGAGGTTGAAGACATATGCGCCGAGCCAGAAGTCTTCGTCCTCGCCGCGGGTGAACTCGAGACCGCACCCGGGGCAACGATCGTTCATCTTGAGCCACGATCGCATCACGCCGCGGCTTCCGCACCGCGGACAATGCAGCCGCGCGGCGCGCGCGAACTTGGTCGCGACCGTCGACGGCGGTGGTCGAGTCACCTCACGCGGCGTGTTTCGCCCACTCGTTCGACATTAAACCGGCAGCGCGCCGCCGCCTCTTGCGATATGCATCAACTGCTTGCCGATCACGACGTGAACCGCGATCAAGGCCAGCACGATGAACCCGACCGAGATCCAGGAGACGGCGGACAGCACCGGCATGATCCCGCCGCCGGCCGGCGGCGCGCACAGATACGCCACGTACGCGTACAACGCGATCAGCGCGGGGCAAACCGCGTACGCGCCTAGCCCTACAAGACGAGCAATTTTGGGAGGCATGACTTCTCCGGTTGTCGTTTCTCCAGCGAAACCTCTCCGGATATCCGCCGGCTCGCAACTCCTATTCTTTTCGATACAGCTCTACGCCGTCGATCGTCACCCGATGCGACACGAGCGGCAGCGGTGGTTCAGCCTCATCCGCAATCAGAATGGCATGGCCCAAGGTATTCCGCCCCGACGCGATGCCGCTTCGGTCGCGTGCAAAAATTGTCGCGAGCGGCTCGCCGGCCTCAACCCAATCGCCGGGCCGCGCGGTAATGACGAACCCGACCGACGGGTCGACGACGTCCTCCACGGTCGTTCGGCCGCCGCCCATTTCGATGATTCCCCGACCGATCGCGCGCGGCTCGATTCGCGCGATCAGTCCGCGGCGCGGCGCGGCGTACAGCTCGCACTCCGCAGCCTGCGGCAAAACGGCGGGATCGTCAACGACACCAGGATTCCCGCCCTGGGCTTCGATGATTTTCTGAAAACGCTCCGCGGCCTTGCCGCTTGCCAGGGCTTTCTCCATTTCGCGCCGTGCGTCGTCGACGTCGGCCGCGACGCCGGTAACGACGAGCATCTCCGCCCCCAGCGCGTACGTGAGCTCGAGGAGATCGGGGGGACCTTCTCCGCGCAGCGCGAGAATGGCTTCCTCGACTTCCAACGCGTTGCCGCACGCGCGGCCAAGCGGACGATCCATCGCGGTCACGAGGGCGACTGTGGGACAGCCGTGATCGGCGCCGAGGTGAATCATCACGCTCGCAAGTTCGAGGACCTTGTCGAGCTCGGGGAGAAACGCCCCGCTGCCGCGCTTCATGTCGAGCACAAGCCCGTTGAGTCCCTCCGCCAGTTTCTTGCTCATAATACTGGAAGCGATGAGCGGAATGGACTCCACCGTCGCGGTGGCATCGCGAAGCGCATACATCTTTCTGTCGGCCGGCGCGATTTCAGGCGACTGGCCGAACAGCGCGCAGCCGAGTTCCTCCGTCAACGCCTTTGCGCGAGCGAGCGTGAGGTCGCTGCGAAAGCCCGGAATCGATTCGAGCTTGTCGAGCGTTCCGCCGGTGTGTCCCAGAGAGCGGCCGGACATCATCGGAACCCAGACGCCGCAGCACGCGATAATCGGCGCGAGCACGAGGGACACCTTGTCGCCGACGCCGCCGGTGGAGTGCTTGTCGGCACGCGGCCGCGCGTCTTTAGAAAACTCCAACCGCTCGCCACTCCCCAGCATGGCCTCGGTGAGCGCGGCGGTTTCTTTTCGATCGAGGCCGTTCAGATAACACGCCATGAGCAGCGCGGCCATCTGGTAGTCGGGGATATGCCCGGTCGCGTAGGCGAGCGTGAGGGCGCGCCACTCCCCCGGCTCGATCCGCCCGCCATCGCGCTTCCGCTCGATCAGCCTGTGTGCGAGCATTGAGTCACTTGGGGGGTAGAAGAAGGTGTCCAGATTCTACGGAGCAAACGCATGAGGCTGCGAATCGCGGTTATTGCGGGGATGCTGTCAGTGAGCGGCATCGCGCACGGTCAAACTGTCCAGGACACCACGAGCTACGCGTGGCTCGTGAATGCGTCGCATATTGCCGTCGATTCGGGCGAATTCAACCCGAGCCCCGAGCTTCGCACCGCGCAGTTCAAGAGGGCGGAACAGTACGCCCGGCGCGCCGTGGCGGCAAATCCCAACGACGCGGAAGGGCATTTCGAGTTGGCCCGTTCGATCGGAAAAAACGCGCTGACCATGGGCACCCGCGACAAAATCAAGTTTGCGGAAGAGGTCCGCGAACAGGCGCTGGAGGCACTCAAGCTGAATCCGAAGCACGCCGGAGCTCTGCACGTCATGGGGGAGTGGAATGCCGAGGTGATGCGCCTGAACGGATTTTCCCGATTGTTTGCCAAAACGTTCCTTGGGGGACAGGTGTTTGACGAGGCCAGTTGGGACAATGCGCAGCGGTACCTCGAGGACGCTGTGGCCAACGATCCGAACCACATTACGCACCACCTCGACCTAGGGGCGGTGTATTCTGATCGTGGACTGACCGTCAAAGCAATCGAGCAATACAAATGGATCGCGAATGCGCCGGCGACCGACTTCAACGACTCCCACTACAAGGAACTGGCTGCCCAGAGGCTGAAAGACCTGCGGTAGGACATTGCTGCGCCAAATCTTGCGAGTGTGAGATGGCGGCGTTGCGACCGCGTTTTCCACCCGTTGTGGCGAACACGAGGGTTTGTGGTAAGGAAATTGCGGCGTGGTCCGGTCTGAACGCGCTCACATCGTCCAAAGCCGCCGAGCCCAGGCCCGGAACGTCAGCCGAAGAGCGTTGCTGATCGACGTAGTTTCTCGAGGTTACATGAACCGCTGGACGCCTTGGCGACTGCCCACGGCGGCTTAATCGCCAACGCGTGAGGACAAGGCATGAGCCTGAACGGAAAGACCGTCCTACTCGTCGAAGACAACGAAGACAATCGCATCGTCTACTCGACGATTCTTCGTCACTTCGGCTACTCGGTGACTGAAGCGCTCAACGGCGAAGAAGGAATCTCCAAAGCGCGCACCGAAAAGCCCGATCTGATCCTCATGGATATTTCCATCCCCGTGATCGACGGATGGGAAGCGACCCAAGTGCTCAAGCACGACCCGGAGACGCGCGATATTCCCATCATCGCGCTCACCGCACACGCGCTCGCGTCCGACCGCGAGAAAGCGATGGAAGTTGGTTGCGATGGGTACTTGGCCAAGCCCTGCGAACCGCGCGCCGTCGTTGCGGAAGTACAACGTTTCCTTGGCAAGGGCGATGGACGCCCATAGCGATCACGACGCCCGCATCCTGATCGTCGACGACCACGAGGACAACGTCGAGTTGTTGCGCGCGCGCCTCGAAGCCTGGGGCTTTCAAACGGTCAGCGCCGCCGATGGCGAAGAAGCACTGCAGCGCGTCGACGAGAATCCGCCGGACCTGATCCTGCTCGACGTCATGATGCCCAAGATCGACGGCATCGAAGTGGCGCGACGCGTGAAGGCCAACAAGAGCTTGCCCTTCATTCCGATCATCATGCAGACGGCGCTCGACGCCACGGAGAACAAGGTCGAGGGACTCGAAGCCGGCGCCGACGACTACATCACCAAGCCGATCGACTTCGCCGAGCTGCGCGCGCGGCTCACGTCCATGCTGCGCATCAAGCGACTTCAGGACGAGCTCGAGGAACGCGAGCGACAGTTGCTCGAGGCCAACGAACGGCTGCGCCACATGTCGCAGACCGACGCGCTCACGGGCCTCGACAATCGCCGCAATCTCGAGGAACGCATCGACGAGATGTTCGAGCACGCGCGCCGGCTCAACGAGCCGTTCTCGTGCATCATGTGCGACATCGATCGATTCAAGAGTGTGAATGACACGCACGGGCACCAGGCCGGCGACGTGGTGCTCAAACAGTTCGCGCGCATCCTTCGCGGCGAGGTTCGCGAGATCGACCGCGCGGGACGCTACGGCGGCGAAGAGTTCATGCTGCTGCTGCCGGGCACCGTTCTCGACGCCGCGGTCACGCTCGCCGAGCGGGTGCGAAAACAGGTCGAAGCGCATACATTCACGTTCGATAAAACCTCGATTCGCCGCACCGCGAGCTTCGGCGTTTCCGCTTGGCCCCACCCGCGCGTCGCCAGTTGCGACGGGCTCGTGCGCGCCGCGGACGAAGCGCTGTACGTCGCGAAGGAACGCGGACGAAACCGGGTGATTCGCTTCGACAGTGCCGAATTCAACGACCATATCGCCGACGATGGATCAAAGCAGCCGAAAGGCGACGTCGTCCCACAAGTCTCAGGAACCGCCCCGGTCGTCGACGCAGGAGTCGGCTGGGAGCGATGAGCTCGCGGCGCGCGCCGACACATTGCGCGCGCAGCTCGAGCAGGCGTCGTATGAATACCACGTGCTCGACCGGCCGACGCTTTCCGACGCGGCCTACGACAAGCTGTATCGCGAGCTCGTCAACCTCGAGGAAGCACATCCATCGCTGAGAACGGCCGATTCGCCGACGCAACGCGTCGGCGCCGAGCCGGCGACGACGCTCGCAAAGCACACGCATCTCGTGCCGATGCTGTCGCTGGCCAATGCGTTCAACGAAGAAGAGCTCGCGGCGTGGGAGGAACGCGCGGTTCGGCTGTCGGGCGATGACGTTCGCAGATCAGGATACACCGGCGAGCTCAAGATCGACGGGGCGGCAATCGCGCTGACGTATCAGGACGGCGTACTCGTCGAAGGCACGACACGCGGCAACGGCACGATCGGCGAAAGCGTCACGACCAACCTGCGCACGATTCGCGAAATTCCGCTCCGCCTGCGCGGGAACGGGCATCCTCCGTTGATGGAAATCCGCGGTGAAGTGTACATGCCGTTCAGCGGCTTCGAGCGCATGAACGAAGACCGCATCGCCGCCGGCCAGCCCGTATTCGCGAATCCTCGAAACTCGGCATCGGGTGCGTTGCGCCAGCTCGACCCGAAGCTCGCCGCTGCAAAACCGCTCAGCTTTTTTGGGTACGCGATTGCGGTTCCCGCCGGCGAGAGTTTTCCGGCGGCAACACAGACCGAATTGCTCGAGCTTCTCAGCGCATGGGGAGTTCCGGTCGCGCCGAACCACGCCTACTGCGCGACGCTCGCCGAGGTGCACACATGGGTGAGCAGCATCGAGCACACCGTGCGCGGCGCGCTCGACTTCGCGATCGACGGCGCCGTCGTGAAAGTCGACAACCTCGCCCTCTGGCCCGACCTCGGCGTCATTGGCGGGCGTGAGCCCCGGTATGCCATCGCGCGAAAGTTCGCGCCCGATATCGCGGAGACGACGCTCATCGCGATCGAGACCAATGTGGGTCGTACGGGGACGATCAATCCGTTCGCGTCGCTCGAGCCGGTGGAGATCGGCGGCGCGCAGGTGAAGCTCGCGACGCTGCACAACTTCGACCTCATCGCGCGAAAGGACCTGCGAGTCGGCGACATCGTGCAGGTGAAGCGCGCCGGCGAGGTGATTCCGCAGATCATCGGTCCCGTTCCCGACAAGCGCGACCCCAAGCAGCCGCCGCGGAAGTACAAGCCGCCGACAAACTGCCCGTCGTGCGACACGGAGCTGGTGACGGGCACCGAGCTCGGGATGCTATACTGCCCGAACTTCGAATGTCCCGGCCGGCGGCTGGAGAGTCTCGTGCACTTCGCGTCTCGCAACGCGATGGATATTCGAGGACTCTCATACGCGCGCATCCAGCAGTTCGTCGACGCCGGTCTGATCGAGGACGCCGCCGACATCTACGACCTCGAGGTCGACAAGCTCGTCGCGCTGGAACGGCTGGCCGACAAGAGCGCCGAGACCCTCGTCGCCGCGGTGGAGTCGTCGAAGGCACAGCCGCTGTCGAAGCTTCTATTCGGACTCGGCATCGCGAACATCGGCGAGACGGTCGCACGGCAGATCGCGCGTCATTTTGGAAACATGGACGCCATCGCGAATGCGACGATCGACGACGTGCTCGCGATTCACGGGATTGGCGACACGATCGCCGAATCGCTGGTATCGTGGTTTGCCGACAAGAAGGCGCGGCGGCTGGTGGACCGTCTTCGGGCGCGCGGACTTAACTTCGAGGAGCCGCAGACGCAAACGGGTGGTGCCTTAAAGGGCCTCACGGTCGTCATCACCGGGACGCTGCCGACACTCTCCAGGGAGCAGGCAACCGAGATGGTCGAATCGAACGGCGGCCGCGTGTCGAGCAGTGTGTCGAAGAAGACCACCTTCGTGCTCGTCGGCGAAGAGGCGGGCAGTAAGTTGGAGAAGGCGAAAGCGCTGGGCGTCGAAACGATCGATGAGGCGGAGTTTCTCAGACGTCTTGGCGCATAGCGGAACCGGGCCACCCTGAGGAGATGTCGATGTCCCAACCGATCGACTTGCCGAAGAATGCACTCGTCGCGCTGACTCGCGATTCGCTGCTCGCATTGCGTGCCGCGATGTTTCGAGATCTTGGAACGAACGCCGCGGCGCTGCTGCAAGAGGCAGGGTACTCTGGCGGCCAAGCGATGTTCGACGCGTTCAGAACATGGCTCGCGGCGCGCGGCTATTCGTCACCGGAATCAGTGCCGGCGTCGGATTTCTCCGCACGCGCGACGGACTTCTTTCGCGAGGCCGGCTGGGGCTCCGTCGAACTTGGCGCGCTCGAATCCGTCGCAACGATCGATTCGGCCGATTGGGCAGAGAGCGATCCGGCGTATCCGCTCGAATATCCCGGGTGCTACTACACGTCGGGCGTCATGGCGGACCTGCTATCCCGTCTCGCGGGGGAACCGCTCGCGGTGATGGAAGTGGAATGCCGGTCAATGGGTGCGGATCGGTGTCGTTTCCTGGTCGGCAGTGGCGACACGATCCAGCGGGTGTACGACGAGATGGGGCAAGGAATCGGCTACGAGCAGGCGGTGGCGCAGGCCGGCTAGCTGTTGGAGTCTGCCTGGCGCCGTTAGCCGCGGATTTCGCAGATTCGTAGCGGAGGAGCGCGGAAACACATCACGCTGGTCGGGTGCCTCGACGGTCTAGGCGAGTCTTTTTTTGAAATCCGCGGTACGGTGTGGCGAATCGATTTTTGTGGTTCGGTTGACTATCGATGCGATTTTTGCCGCGGAGCCCGCGGAATCCGCTGAGACTCGCGGAAACTACGCAACAACTATAGTTCGGTCGAAGCAATACGGATCGATGCTCATTGGCTGAGTGTCGATTTTTTAGTTCTTGAATTCTTGGCGGTCATGCGTGGTCGGGCTTCTCGAGTTGTCGCTCTCAAGTTGTCGCTCTGAAGTTGTCGCCTCCGATGTTGTCGCTCTGAACTCTATCTTTTCGAGTTTCTTTTCTTATTCTTGTCGTTCTCCAGCGAATTGATTGCTGCTAACGGATTCCTTCGTCTTTATTGTTTGCTCGTGTTCCCTTCAGGTTTCCGTGCAGCTTTTCCCTTTGGATAGGCTCGCGGTCGATTTTCGTTACTCGTTTTTCTTCTCGTTTCAAGCCGTTCTCATTTTGGTTTGTGCTTCATCGATCATCGAGCATGCGAGCGCCGTTTCCGCGGTATTCCGCGGAGTGAGCGGATTCCGCGGCCCCGTGAACGCACTGTCCGTGATGACGCCGCCGGTCACACGCCCCCGCCAGGCTGCGAGCCCCCTCAGAAAAAATCCGCGAACCTCCGCCCCAAGATCGGCGAAATCCGCGGCTAAGACGCACGCCAGCCCCGCGCGGCCGCCGAGCGATGCAAGAGCAGGGACTATTTGGCCATGTAGATCGCGTACATCGGATTCGGCTTGAGCGTGCCGTCGATGAGGATTTCTCGGTCCCACGGGAGGACGATCACGCTCTCCGTTGCCAATGCGTGGAATTCCGGCACGAACGATCCCGTCTGAAACGCCACGGCCGTCCTCACTTCGGCGGCGCCGGCGTTCACCAACGCTGAAACGGCCAGGCGAATCGTGTCGCCTGAGTCGCACGTCTCATCGACGACGAGGATTCGTTTGCCGCGAGCGGAGGCTGGCGCGGCGCTCAGAACCGCCGGGGTTTCGCGCGCGGTCTCGGAGCCGAATCGCCGGCTCACGATCATCGAATGGAATTCCTTCCCGAGCATCGCCGCGATGACGGCACCGGGCACGACTCCGGCAGTAGCAATTCCGACGACTATCTCTGGGTCGTACTCCCGTGCCACCTTGAGGGCCAGGCCGCGAGCCAGCTCCCCGAACAGGGGCCACTCGACTTCGAAAATTCCCTTGGAGGGCTCTACGGCCGTTCGTCTCGGAGACATGCTGGTAACCTACTCTGGTCCCGGTCGACCCTGGGAGCATCTGTTCGCTGACAAGCCCACGACCACGGCCGACAACGGCGGAAACGCGGTTGCTCGGGTTCGATCTGCGGGATACCTTTGCCCCACGCCTTTTTGCTCGCCGGCGGGCCGCTACCCGGCTGTATCGTCGTCTTCAACATTCTCGAGTCGAATGTCCTGGTGGAGTCGCCTGACCGGCGCGAAGTCTGACGGCGACCTGAAGCCTCAACGCTTGGATTATCTCAGCGAGGCTCTGGCGCTCGAGCGTCAGGGCGACTACGACGCCGCTCTGACGTCGTATCGTCTCGCTCTGCGCGACCGCCCGAACGACACGAAGATCCTCCAGAACATGGCCATCGCCTTCACGAAGACGAATCGTGCGGAGGAGGCCGCACGCTGCTACCGCAGCGCGCTGGAGCATGATCCGCAGCTCTCCGGCGCCCACTACGGCCTCGCCTTCCTCCTTGTGAAGAAGGGCGACAAGCAGGGCGCGGAGAAACACCTCGCGGCGTTTCTCGCCCATCCGCCCTCGGGCGCCGAGGCAGAGCGTTGGGTTCGCCACGCCGAAGAGACGCTCGAGGTGCTGCGGGCGCCGGAAACCGTCACCGATGAGTTCGAGCAATAACGTGGGTCAAGTCCTCGCGGTGGTCAGTCAAAAGGGTGGGGTCGGCAAGACCACAACGGCGATCAATCTCGCCGCCGCCCTGGCGCGCCGCGGCCATAAGACTTTGCTCATCGACGCCGACCCGCAGGGCTCGGTTCGCTTTGGACTCGGGCTCTCCGCCGCGGCTACACGCGTCGGTCTCTCGGATTTTCTCTCCGGCACGCAGCCCATGCACAAGGTCGTCAAGACGACGAACCTCCCATGGCTACGCGTCGTGTCCGCTGGGAGCGTGACGGAGAGTCCGACACACGACGCGTATCAGCGCCAGTTCGCTGAATCGCCGCGCACCTCCGAACTGTTCGAGCGCGCGCGCGATCGCGGCTACACGGTCATCGTCGACACGCCGCCTGGGCTCGGTCCTGTGGTGCTCAAGGTGCTCGCGTGCAGCCAGCATGTGCTTGTTCCGCTCCAATGCGAGCCGCTCGCACTGCAGACCACGACCCAGATTCTCCGCGGCATTCGCGCCGCGCTCGCCGAGAATCCAGGACTGACGCTCGACGGTATTCTGCTCACGATGGTCGAGGTCGGCGAGCCATCGTCGGAACGCGTTGCCACGTACGTACGGGAACAGCTTCCCGCCGGGTTGGTACTGGATATGTCGGTTCCGCGCACGCCCGCGTCGGTCGACGCGTTTGCCGCCGGCCAGCCCGTTGTTCTCCGCGCGCCCTCTGATCCCGCTGCAATGGCTTACAACGCGCTCGCGGACTACCTCGAAGGTCGACTCGCGTGATTCGGCGGTTCGTGTTGCCATTGGCGATCGTCGCGACGACGGTCGGAGTCGCATGCATCGACATGTCGGCGCCAAAAGGACCAGCGTCGATCTCAGCGCTCCAACTGCCATCGCCGTCGGTCGTCATCGGTGATACGATGCGCGACAGCACCGGCGCCGTCGCTCCGCTGCGGGTCGTCGCGTACGACGCAAACGGCAAACTCCTCGGCGACATCGCGGCGGATTTCTTCATCACCGATACGGGTACGGTCGCGCGCATTGGCGGAAAGAATCTCGTCGGTCTGAAGCTCGGCACCGTGCACGTAATCGGGCAGATCGGGACACTGCAAACTCCGTCGGTATCCATTCCCGTGACGGTGGCGCCAACCGCCCTCGCCGAGATCGCGCCCACGACCGACACGCTAGTCGTGCCGATCACGGGCGATTCGGCGACGTCGATGGCGACCGCGACTCTTGTCGCAACGCTGCACGGCGCGAACGACTCGACGGCGCAGGGCTTCGTGGTGAAGTACACCATCGTCAGTGCTCCGCTGACGAAGTCGGGGAGCGCCTCACCCGCCGTGTACATCGCCGATGACGCGGGACACGTCGCCACTGCGGATACGAGCAACGCGAGCGGCGTGAGCAGACGGCTCATCGTGAACGCCGTGTTTCTTGCGGACAACGCCCTGGCCGCCGGCACAAAAACCGACAGCGCGGTGGTGACCCTCACGGCGATGTATCGGGGCGCTGTGGTTCCCGGATCACCGGTGCGATTCGCAATTCCGATCAAAGTCACGCCGATATTCAAGTAGGCCCCACGTGCGACGTGGTTCCGCGCGCTCCAGTCACGCGATATACTCGGGCTTCGCAGATCTTGAAAGGGGACGTCGATGATTGCGACCGGTGGACCTCGAACATCACCGCCAGGAACGCTCAACCACCTGTTCTTTGATGCGGTAGCGAAGTTCAAGAAGCCGAACGCGCTGCAGTTCAAACGGAACGGACGATACGAGCCGATCTCGCACGACACGCTGCTCGAGCGCGTGCGCCGCACCGCGTTTGGACTCGAAGCGCTCGGCGTTCGCGCGGGCGATCGCGTCGCCATTCTTTCGGAGAACAGGCCGGAATGGGCGATCGCGGATTACGCGTGCCTCACGATGGGCACGACCGACGTTCCCATCTATCCGAATCTGCCGAGCGATCAGATCGCGTACATTTTGAAAGACGCGGGCGCCGTGGCGATTTTCGTTTCCACCGCGGAACAGGCGGCGAAGATCGCGCCGATCCGCGGGGTGTGTCCCGCGTTGCGAACGGTGATCTCGTTTACGGAGATGTCTCCCGGTGTCGACTTGACGCTCGCGTCGCTCGAAACGTCGGGTGCGACCGCGGACACTGAAGACCGCCGTGCCAAGTATCGCGAACGCGCGCTTTCGGTAAAGCCGGACGATCTCGCGACGCTGATCTACACGTCGGGCACGACCGGCGAGCCGAAGGGCGTGATGCTCACGCATGACAACATCTACTCGAACGTCATGGCGAACATCAAAGCCATTCCGTTCAGCGGCGACGACGTGAGTCTCAGCTTTCTCCCGTTGTCGCACATTTTCGAGCGCACCGGCGGCCACTTTCTCGCGATGGCCACGGGCACGAGCATCGCCTACGCGGAGTCGGTGGATGCGGTGCCGGCGAACATGCTGGAGGTGTCGCCGACGATCGTGTTCTCGGTGCCGCGCTTGTACGAGAAGATGTATGCGCGCGTGCTCGAGAACGCATTGTCGAGCGGCGGCGTGAAAAAACAGATCTTCTTCTGGGCGCGCGGCGTCGGGGACCGGTGGGCCAACGAGAAACTCGCGGGGCTCGAGCCGGGCGGACTGCTCGCGCTGCAGTACACGGTCGCGCAGAGACTAGTATTCTCTAAACTCAAGACGCGGACGGGCGGCAAGCTTCGCTACTTCGTGTCGGGCGGCGCGCCACTCGCGGCGGAGATCAACAAGTTCTTCTACGCAGCCGGCTTGGTCATCCTCGAGGGCTACGGCCTGACGGAGACGTCGCCGGTCATCTGCGTCAACACGCCGAAGGCGTTTCGCATCGGCACCGTGGGCAAGCCGGCGGCGGGCGTGGAGGTCACCATCGCGTCCGACGGCGAAATTCTCACGCGCGGTCCGCATGTGATGAAAGGCTACTACAACCGGCCCACGGCCACCGCCGAAGCGATCGACGCCGACGGATGGTTCCACACCGGCGACATCGGCGAGCTGAAAGACGACTTCCTGTCGATCACCGACAGAAAGAAGGACATCATCGTCACCGCCGGCGGCAAGAATATCGCGCCGCAGCCGATCGAAGGCAAAATCAAAACGAACAAGTTCGTCAGCCAGGCCGTGATGATCGGCGACCGACGGAAATTCCCCGTCGTGCTCATCGTGCCGAACTGGGATTCGCTGGAGAAATGGGCCGTTCAGCAGCACATCCCGACGGCCAATCGCACCGACATGCTCGAGTCGCCCGCCGTGCGCGCCAAGATGGAGCAGGAGGTGTTGAGCGAAGTCGCAACCGTCGCGCACTTCGAGATGCCGAAGAAGATCGGTCTCATCGAACACGACTTCTCCGTCGAACGCGGTGAGCTCACGCCGACGCTCAAGGTCAAGCGCCGCGTGATCGACAAGACTTACAAACCGCTCATCGACTCACTTTACGAGAGCGGCGAGTAGCGCGGGCCACGCATCGCCGATGCTGCGCGCTTTCGGCTCCCAGTCGCTGAACTCGTGCAGCTTGTGATTCGAGATGCGCTGCGATCGTGACAAGAGCTCGACCGTCGAGCCCCCCAGCTTCGCAATCAATCGGGGAAAGGGAGCCGGTGGCTTGACGCCGAGTGCCGCGGCGAGCGACTCACCCCAGGCGCGGCGCGTGACCGGCTCATCGTCCACGACGTTGTACGTTCCACTCGGCAGATGCACGGCGGAGACGACTGCAGCCGCGGCGTCGTCGTGCGATATCGAGGACACGTACGCGTCGGGTGAGCCGGGCAACGGGTTGGTCCCCTTTCTCACCATCTGGATCATGTCGCGCGTCGCGAACGAATCCGGACCGTAGAACGCGCCGAAGCGCAGCACGATCCCGCGTCCACCAGCTTTGTTGAACTTCTTCGCGGACGCTTCGGCATCGAGCACGGACTGATTGTACTTCGCCGGCATTACGCGAAACTTTTCGTCGATCCAGCGGTCGCCGGCATCCTGGTAAATCCCCGCGAACGATTCCTGAATGAAGCAATCGGCGCCGCCCGCCTGAGCAGCGGCGGCGAGATTCGCCGAGCCGAGGCGGCGCACCCGATCGTTTTCGCGCCACGACCACGCGAGCAACATCTTCTTCGTGCTCGACGGAATGTGCGTCGAGAGATTGATAACGATGTCCTGTTCGCCCATCGCCTTTCGAACGGCGTCGGCGTCGAACAGATCGACAACCACCGCGGTCGTGCCCTGCGCCGCCAACTTTGCGCGACCCTCTTCGGATCGCGCCGCGGCCACGACGCGATGCCCCGCGCCAACGAGCGCAGGTACGACGCGCCGACCAATCACTCCAGTTCCACCCGCGACGAACATTCGTAACATTGAAATTCCCCCCGCCGAATTTTAGCGGGATCGAGGCGTCTGGTAGTGCACGTTGTATCGCCGTTCAGCGGGCGCGGCGCGTGATTGGTATAGGACCGCTGGCGGGCGCGGCGTCCTGTCGCGCCACCCACACTTCATCGTCGCGGGCAAGTTCGACTAAATCGGCCGGGAGCGCCATCGTTGACGGACCGAGAATTCTCCCACCCCCTCGAAGCGCCGCACACAGGGACGAAATCATCTCAGCGTTCGCCGCCCCGTCGAGCGCGACGGCGTTCATCGAGCCAACGGCAACCGGCGCGGTGTCCGCGATGACGATCGAGATACCGTCGCCGCTGACGATTCCCTCCGGCGGATTGACCAGCAGCAGCGCCGCGGGCGACATGCCCTGAATGACCGGGGCATGGGCACCCCATCGGCCGTGAAGCACCGCCGTCATCCGCGCGTCGGTAAGATCTAGAGCCGCCGCAATGCGGATGGCTTCGTTTTCGACTGGCGCCTCGAACGGAGCGCGCGGCGTTTCGCTGAAATACACGATGCCGTCGCGGACTGGATATTCGGCGAGACACTGCGGGCAGCCGAGGATTCCCGTAATCAGGTCGCGGTCGATGGCTCGGTCGATCGAGGCAACCAGCCACGTGTCGGCGTGAGCGTTTGGACAACGCAGTTGATCGACGAGCGGAATGAACACGAGAGCGGCGCGTCGTTATGAGCGCGAAATCCGCAACTCGTCGACGTTCACGTCGGCGGGCTGCGTGACGGCGTAGAGAACAGCTGCTGCAACGGCTTCGGGGCGAAGCATGTTTCTGCGTCGCGTGAACCCTGGTCGCGTATCCGGTGAATGCTGATCCCAAATTGGCGTATCGACGGCGCTCGGCGAAATCAGCGTCGCGCGCAATCCCGTTCCACGCAACTCCGCGCGCGTCGCTTCATGCAGGGCGCGAAGGCCGTACTTGCTCGCGGAGTATGCGCCATTCTCGGGGAATACCGTGCGGTCGGCGACTGAACAGATCGTGACGATGTGTCCGGTGCCGCGTTCGCGCATCGCCGGCAGAAAGTTGTGCACCAGCAGAAACGGCGCGACGAGATTTACGTCGAGGGAGCGACGAAATGCAACGAGCGACGTCTCTTCAACGGTTGCAAGGTCGAAGATGCCCGCGTTGTTGACGAGCACGTCGGGGGCGCCGGAGAATGATTTGACGATTGCGTCCGTTGCGCGCGAAACGGCGCCGGAGTCAGTCACGTCGCACACGATTGGCTCGCCGCCAACTTCCGCGGCGCGCGCGGTGAGCTCGTCGACCGATCGC
Source organism: Gemmatimonadaceae bacterium (assembly GCA_039924785.1). GTDB lineage: Bacteria > Gemmatimonadota > Gemmatimonadetes > Gemmatimonadales > Gemmatimonadaceae > JAQBQB01. The sequence continues at coordinate 17,383 of JBDTAE010000186.1, forward strand.
GCGAGCATGGCGACGCGATAGCCGGCCGACGCAAGGGTCCGCGCCACGGCCAGCCCGATGCCGCGCGAGCCGCCTGTCACCAACGCGGTGCCCGCGGACACAGCCGTCATTCGCCGGTGTATTCCACCGAGTTGTTGGGTGTCTCCCATAGCACGAGGCGCGTCAGCTTGCCCGGCGCGATGACCGGCTCCAGCACCTTCCACATTGCGACCACGATGTTTTCGGTGGTGGGAATGAGGCCGCGCATGAATTCGACTTCGATGTTGAAATTCTTGTGATCGGCTTTGTCGATGACGTCACGCTCCACGATTCGCTTGAGCATCGCAAGGTCGATCACGTAGCCGGTGCGTTCGTCGATCGGGCCAACAACTGAGACGTCGAGGGTATAGTTGTGTCCGTGCCAATTCGGGTTGTTGCACTTTCCGAAAATGGCATCGTTTTCTTCGTCTGACAGCGCGGGATTGAACACGCGATGCGCGGCGTTGAACTGGAGCCGCCGTGTGACCATCACATTGGGCATTGTCGATCCGGAACGGGAACAACCGAAGCAACGGTACTAAACGAGGCTATCGGATAGCACGAACCCCGTGGCGCAAACCACGGGGCTCGAAAATTTCGGGTGCGGAGAAGGTTTTTTGAAGCCCAGTCGAAACAATGAGGTCCTCACCACCAACTTTTCGCCTTCCCCCGCACTGGGGGCATGACGTCAGTGATAGATTATCGAACCCGCCCGAAGGACTTATCGGCTCAAAAACTGAATTCTCCGTCCCGAGCAACAGCTATCAGAAAAGCAATTTAGGGACCAACATTCAGCAGGTCAATTCGCGAGGTTTTCGATGGACGCAGGAATATTGGTTGGGGTGGTAATGCTGATTGTCTGGGCCATCGGTGCGCTCGTGTACGATGGGCCAGGTTGGATCCATCTCTTCCTCACACTCGGCGTATTCATCATCATCTGGCGCATCGTCGTTCGCGGTGACCGCCGACACCCAAATCCGAAACCGTGAACCGCTAACGCGGCGCGAAGACCACCAGCGAGGCGATCCCCCACGCGAGAGTGCGTATCGTCACCGGCACGCCCGCCTTGAGATAGTCGACGAACGGCAAACGAATGCCCCGCGTTTCCGCCCGCTCCGCGACGATGAGATTCGCCATCGACCCGAGCAGCGTGAGATTGCCCGCGAATGTCGAGCTCATCGCCATCACGAGCCAGATGAACGTCGGGCCTGGAACCTTCGGCACGACGGGCAGCCAGTGAATGACTGCCGGCACGTTCGACACGAGATTCGACAATACTAACATCGCAGACGATGTCACCACCGCGTCGTGAACGCGCGCGCCATGTAATTGCGCGCCGGCCGTCGCGGTCAGTGACGCGACCAGCGGCAGATCGCGCGCGCCACGCATCACGACGAACAGCGCGCTAAAGAACAGCAGCAACGGCCATTCGACTCTGTCGAACGCCTCCGCCGGATCGCGTTGAGAGATCGCGAACAGGATTGCAGCCGCGGTAATCGCGACGAGGGGCAGAGAAAGTCCGGCAAGCCAACCGGCGAGCGAGCCTGACGCACACGTGTTGCGCCGACCATTCGAAAAAGCCGCCCGCTTCGAGAAAGCCCGTGATGAGCAGGACGCCAAGCAGGAACACGATGACGTCGAGATCGATGGCGGCGTACGCGTCGTGCAGCGGCAAACCACCGATCGTCACTATCGCCACCGCGCCAAGCAGCGCGGCAGCGGGACGGTTCAAGCGGCGAAACGGTACCCGCTGAACGGCGATCAGCAGGTACGTGACGATAAGAATGGTGAGACGGATGGTCGTCAAGGCACGCGATTACGGATCGTGGACGACCGCGGTGCTCTGGCGGAATACTGAACCCACCTTGAATTCGATCACTTGCCCTGGGCCCACGGAGAGGTTCGGGGAAGTGGCGTAGCCGTTTCCACCGATCTGTCGCGCGGTGATCACGACCGGTTGGCCGTTCACGGTGTTGTAGCTGATCGCGAAATCGTCCGACGTATTGCCGCTCACTGTCCCGAGCCGCCGGCTCACGCTGCTGACCACGACCGCGACGTTCACGTCGGCGAAGTTTTCATTTTTCACATGGACGACAATCGGCGCCGCCGGAATGATCGGAATGTCGTCGTCCGGAGAGGGGTTGTTGTGCGAGCACCCGATTGCCGCGGCAGCCCCCACTACCGTCGCAAACACGAGGGTACTCCTCCAGGCACGCGGCGCGAGCCGCGGGTAGTGCACCATTTCAGATCTCCCAGTTGGACAGTACAAGACCACTCTGTGGCCGCCGTTCTTCGAAGCCGCCGAACGACATGCGCAGATCGGTCCAGCGGACGTGACCGCCCAGAGCAATCATACGCTGGTACGGCGCAAGAAACTCGCCTTGAAGCCGCACGGCGATCCGTCGCGTACCGCTTCTCCGCGCGAAATCGGAAATCGCGGTCAGAAACTCATCGAATCGTGTCTCATCCTCGAGCACTAATTTGAGAACTCGCAACTCGTCGCGGGCCCTCCCCTCCACTAACGGCGCCGTGTGCGCCAGCGCAAACCCCGCGAGCGTACTCCCGTGGTACAACAGCACCGTGTCGCCGAGTACGAGCTCGTGCGTCAACACGATCTCACGACTGTAGTCGGAGCCCGGCGACAAACGGTGAACCAACGCACGACACTCCTCGAGCGCGCTGTCGCGCTCGCGTGCGGACAGGTGGCCGAACAAAACGGCGGGTGCATCGGCGTAACCGGCCTCCAGCGTCGTGGTCAACGTGAGGCGGCCGGGAATGAAGCCGAGGCGCGAGTAGAACCCGATGTTGTCCATCGTGCGCGGCATCGTCTCGAGGCCAATCACCGTCGCGCCCTGCGACTTCAACCACTCCACACCGCGCATCACCATCTCCTTTCCTGTCCCGCTCCCCTGATACTCGGTTCGCACGGCGAGCGGTCCCATCCACCCTTCGGTGCCCGACCGATGTACCATGTTAAACGAGACGATGCGACCACGCTCGTCGCGCCACAGCATCGCCCCGTCCGCCGCATCCTCGATCGCGTAGCGCCAGATGGTCGGATTGAGAAACGGCACGCGCACACCAACCATGCCGTCACGGCGATACCGTTCGGTGAACGAATCGCTGAACACCTGGTTCAGTTCGCTAATTTCCTCGACCCGCGCGCGAAACGGGCCTTCAACCGTGTGCGGACGCCACGAGCGAGACGTCGCCATCAGTCGGCCGCTCCTTCCTGGAACTCGAGCACCAGCTCCTCATCACCGCCCTCATCGGCACGCTCCGCTTCGACGCGCGACGAGCCGGTGGCTTCGTCGTAGCGCACGGTGAGCACGCGATCCAGGCCTTCGCGAACCGATTCGATATGCGTAATGAGAATTACCTGTTCGAAGCGTCCCTGAAGCCGCCGTAGAAGGTCGACGACATTGTGACGGTGCACCTCGTCGAGCGAACCAAACACCTCATCCAGAATCAACAACGAGAACGACTGTCCCGCACGTTCCGCGATCATCTCCGAGATAGACAGGCGCAGTACGAGATTCGCCAGATCCTCCTCGCCACCCGAGATCACGGGCTTCGGAATCGCGTCCTCGAGCACGATGATGTTGTACTGATCGTCGAGCTCGATCTCTGAGTATCGCCCATCCGTGAGCTCTCGGATATACCGGCTGGCAAGATCGGAGATTTCGGGACGAAGCGTTTGATTGAGATCGGCGCGGAGATCGGTGAATGCTTTATCCAGCTCGTCATGCAGCCGGCGGTCGGCGACGAGCACGCCGAGCCGCTCTTCATTCTTTGCTAACTCGGCCCGGGTGGCATTCGCCACATCCAATGCGGCCGTCGCGGCGGTCAGCTCGGATTCCGCGGCGACCGCAGCCAGCTCCGCCGATCGCAGTTCCGCCGCCGTTGCTTCGTGCATCGCGCGCATTTCGGCGAACGCGTTCTCCGAAAATGGAGCGGCGGTGCGTTTCGCTTCGAGCTCGGTCACGCGCATCACACTTTCGGCGAGAATTGCGCGCGCGCGATCGCGCTCTTCCAACACTTTCGGCTCGCGCTCGAGCTGTGCACTGAGGTTCGCCGCGCGCGCGGCCTGCGGCGCCAGCCGCTCGCTGTGACGTTTCACCTCGGCGTGGCGCCTAGCGTCGTAGACGACGGCAATCGTCGCCAGCTCCGCTGAAATGGCACCGAGGCGAGCCTCCTTGGCGGCGATGTCCGGCACGATCGTCGCGAGCTCCTTCACCTCGCGCTGCAACTCGGCTTGTCGGCGTTCCAATCCGGGCATCGCCGCCGAGAGCTCTTTGCGACGCTCGTCGAGCGCGGCAACTTCTTTCGGCTTCGTTGCCAGTTGTTCTATGCGAGCCTTGTAATACTTGCCGTCGATCGTGATCGTCTCGATTTGCCGGTCCAATTCGGCGAGCACGTCGCGAAAGTGGGTGTCCAACTTCTGCGTGCAGATCGGACAGATGCCGTCTTCGCCCAGCTCGACGATCTGCTCTCGCTGTCCCTGCACTTCTTTCAACTGGTCGCGCAGGGCTTGTCGCTTCGTGTCTGCCTCCTGCGCGTCGCGGACCCACTCGGTGTGCGCAGCCTCGAACTCCTTCGACACCCGCTCGAACTCGGCGCGCGCGGCGGCGACTGCAACCGCGCCCTCTCCCTCGAGCGTCGGCGAGCCCGCGATCACGGTCCGGCGTTGCTGCAGCTTTTCCAATTCGCCTGTGAGTCCGCGAACTGTTTCCACGAGCGTCCCTCGCCGCGCTTCTTCATTGCGGCTTCGCTCCAGTTTCATCAGCTCTTGCTGAAGCGACGGCAGTGGCTGAAGCTCCGCATTCAGCGCCTCGAGCGCCGAGCGCGCGGCGGCGATGTCGGCGAGCTCGCGATCGATGCGTTGGACCTCGCGCTCCGCGCTGGATCGATCGTTGTCAGCGACGCGAATCTCGGACGCGAGCGCCTGTGCGAGGTCGCGTTCGTGCTGCAGCGTTTGCCAGCGCGGCGCGAGCTCGTCGAGAGATCTTCTCGCATCTGCGCGTCGCTTTTCGGATGCCTTCGCCTGTTTCCGCGACGAGGCGAGTCGCGCTTCTGCCTCGACCAGCGCGCGCTGGACCGCGTCGCGATCGGGCATTGCTGCCTTGAGCCCGTTCGTTTCGGAGTTGATCGCGCTGCGACGGTCGCGCACCAAGCCTTGCGCCGTTCTCAGTCGCTCGTACCCGAGGACGCGATTGAGAAACTGGCCGCGTTCGGTCGGCGTGAGCGACGCCATGATACTGAGCTCTTTCTGACCTGTGAAATACGTATTGAAGAACTCATCATGCGTCATCCCAAGCCGGCGGCGGAGTAGCTCCGTCACGCCGCTGATCGACGTCGCGATCGGCGAGGTCGCTCCGTCGAGGTACAGCTCGGCGCTATTGAGTCCGCGCGAGACGAGGTAGCGATGGGCGCCGAGTTCGAATTCGAGCTCCACTTTGACCGATGCGCGCGGTCCGGCGCGGTACGACCGCACGGAATCGCGATTGCCGCGCGCGGCGGGCATGCCGTACAAGGCCCACGCGACCGCTTCGAGAATCGTAGATTTGCCTGAGCCGTTTGGGCCGATGATGCCGGTGATTCCCGTATCGAAATGGATGTGGGTATCGACGTGCTGGCGGAAGTTGCTGAGATGCAGGCTGATGAGCCGCATTTAGACTTCCGTCATGACCGGCGCGACGGCCGTCAGTTGTGCTTCATCGAGGTAGCCCACGGCTTTTTCGATGAGCACGTCGCGGTCGACGCCGGGCGTGAGCTCGCGCGTCATGAGTTTCTCGCGGACGATCTCGTTGAGCGACGGCCGCTTGCCCGGTGCGCCACTCACGCTTCGGCCTGGATGAATATCGGGGGGACGAAGATCGAGATTAAATGCAAGCGCGCGGCGCTTGTAGTCGCGAATGGCCTTGTGATCGAGCTCGCGCGCGAGGGAGCGAGTCATGTCGCGGACCACCAGCCGCACAATCTTGTCGTCGATCCCGCCCGCGCACTTGTCGACGAGCTTTCGTATCGCAGCGTCTACGTCCGCCGCGGGCATCCCTCCAACCTGAAGCGGGTCGAGATCCACCACTGGACGCGCCGGCGGGAGCTCATGAAACGTGTGTTCGCCCGTTTCGAGATTCCTCTCAATAAATCCCTTTCCGCTCAACTTGCCAGCGCGCTCCTCCTTGAGCTCTCCCCATGTATCGAGGCTCGTGTAGTCGATCGATCCAGCGTAATACATGCGCGGGGCGACCTCGCGGTACACGTGATAGTGTCCCATCGCGACGTAGTCCCAACGGCCCGCGACCAATTCCTCGCGGGTGATAGAGATCGCAGCGGGATCAGAACGCTCCAGCCTTTCGGGAAGCATCCCCGGGATGTTGCCGTGCCACGCCAAAACGTTAAAACGCGAGGTGGCATCCGGCGTGAGTGAGGGAATTGCGATACCCGACACCCCCGGCACGCAAAGCACAGAGAGGTCCCGCGCCGGAAAGGACAGGCGCCGCGCGTCGCGGTCGACTACATGCAGGCCAATCTGCGAAAACAGCTGGAGAATTCCGCCCGTCTCCGCCGACCGCGGTGTGTCGTGATCGCCCGCGATCAGAATGACGTCGGTGTTCGGCAACGCGCGCACCAGTCGCGAAAACTGCAGGAACGCATGCAGAATCGCCTGGTTCGTCGGGCGAACCGAGTGAAATACGTCGCCGGCAACAATGACGACGTCCGGCTCGATCGCGATGACGCGATCGATCGCCGTGCGAAACGTCTTAGCGACGTCTACCTCCCGCTGATTGACTCCGCCGGGAGTGAGCCGCTGGTACTGCCGGTAGCCGAGGTGGAGATCGGAAAGATGAACGAGGCGCACGTCAACGCGGGGTTCGAGGGCAACGTCTACCCTGCACCCTTGAAGTTAACGCTTAACGCTTCTCCAGGGTGTGCATGTGCTGCGTGATCTTCATCTGCATATGCGTTGCGCCGGATCCGGACGCAACAGGCGCCAACGTTGACGTCACCACGATGTTGAACCACGACTCAGCCAGCCATCGCCGGTGTTGATCCAAAAGCATCGTGCCCGTAACCAGGCCTTTTTCCAGCACCGCACCCGTCGCCGATCCCGGACCCGTGGCCGGTTGCGTTTCGCCCCGCATCGAGACGTACGCCCAGCCGCCGTTGTGCGTCAGAGAATCGAAGCGGAACGTCACTCGGAGACGACCGGTCAGCTCGGCGCCGAACTGACTGCCCATCGGCAACGGCATCTCGCGACTCCAGTTGTCGCCTACCTTGATCGCCGCCTTTGGAAATGCCGCCGGCATCAGCGACACGACCTGTTCAACCTCGCGCGTTGCCGGATCGGCCGACCCGTCCATGCCGACGGTCCCGTCGGGTGACACGCGAAATCGCACGCGCTGGCCCCGCATCTGCGCGGTGGCCTGGTCGATCGCCTTGCGAGAACGCTCGTCGGTGCTCGTCATCAACACCGAATCGGTCACAGCAAGCACATTCGTCCAATGCTCGGCGCTGCCCTCCACGATCGCGCGAGAGAACATCACCATCGACGACATCATCATCGCGTTGGCCTCCCCGTTGCTCGTGCGCTTCACGCCGGTCATCTCGGTCTGCTGATCGAGACGCATGCGAAGCGTGTCGCCGGTGCGCGGCTTGATCTGCAGCAGCACAACCTGCGCGGCGGCGAGCCGAGCGGCGGCCGGCACGCCGGACATCGAAACGAAAGCAATCCAGACGTACCTCGACAGACGCATCGGGCTTATCAAAATGCGTATGGGTCGTCGGCCGGCGCGACTCGCAGCGCGGGCGCAGCGGCCTGCACCGCAAGCTGTGGCTGCGCAACCGGCCGAAGCTGCGCGAGAAAATACCGTCGCACATCGCTCGGACGTTCGCGCAGCGTAGCATTTCTCGCGCGAATCACCTCGTGTTCCTCGCGAATACCGACCGCGTCCTGCACCCACGCGAGCGTGATCGTCGGATCGAGCGTGCGCAGGCTTCGCAGCACCGCGGCATCGAGATCGACGTCGACAGCCTGCGGATATTTCTCCGCGCCATCGCGACCGCGCATGACGGCGGGCCGCGGAAAGCGCACGAAGATCGGCTGCGTGAAATGCGGATGTCGTACCATGAGCTGGCCCTTGTCGAGCGTGGCGAGCTTGATCTTCACGGCGGGACTCAGCACGGCATATCCTGGCGTTGCCAGCTCGTCCATATCCATTCGTCCATATAGCGCGGTGCCCGCGTTGCCGACGACGCGCCGGTGCACCTGCGACCGAAATTGCTGCGCGCTGAACAGCACGAGGCCGAGGTATCGGCCGCGTTCCGCAAGGTCGAGCAACATTTTTCGAACGTAGGTTTCCTGTCCGTCATTGGGCGCGTATTTGTTCAACTCGTCCACGAAAACAACGACGTGCTTTACGCCGAGGTCGCGCTTTTCGAGATGTTCCCGGAGCTTGGTGACGATGCGGGCGAAGATGAGATCCTGCGCCGCCTCCTCCAGCGAAGCCACGTCGACCACATACACCGTCCGGTCTTCAAAGCTCCCGAACGGCAGATCGCTCACCGCGCCGTCGTCGGTAACGAGCCCCGCGCACCGAGTCGAAATATTGGAAAGCCGATTCCGCACCTTTCGAATCGTCGCCACATGGTGCGTCCGCCAGCCCTCGTTCCCCTTGCTTTCCATAGCCGACAGCACGTCGCGGAACCAATGTTCCAAATCGGCGAACGACCGCACGAGATAGTGCTTGCTGCCGAGGATCGGGTCGCTGAAATCGCGGTCGACGACGCGCTCGCGAATGAAGTCAATCAGCGCATCCGCCTTGGCATCGACGTCATCCTTGTTCAACAACACCTCGGCGTACTGCAGCACTTCGCGCAGGCCCCAGGTCAGCGATGACACATTGTGGAGCAATTCGGGGTTGGAGCGCAGCGTGTTCAGCGAGAAGCCGTCGGCCTTGTACGGCGCGAAGTAATGCACATTCTCGAATGGCTTGACCGGCACGCCGCACTTCTCATAGAGCTCACGGTCGGCATCCTCGACATGACCCGGCTGATCGAGAAAACACAGGTCGGGGCCTTTGACGTTGAAGCACAGCGCTGCGATCGAGCCCTTCTGTTCCGGAAAGTGTTCGAAGATCGACGACAGAATCCATTCGATCGCGCTCGTTTTCGTCGCGAGACCGGATACGCCGGTGATGTTGAGATGCGCCGCTTCGGGTCCGATGAGAAAATCCGCATCGACAAAGATCGGCGTATTCGTTCCACCGGCGCGATACACTCCGATCGGAATGCCCGTGTGCGAGCCTTCGGCGAGATAGCCGTCCATCCGCAGCGCGACGGCGACGTCGTTATCGTCGGCGAGGTAGACCTGGCCCATGGGCACAGGTTGCAGCGGCTCTTCCGGTTGCTGTCGAAGTACCGCGGCGGTGTAGAGACGAATCTCCGACCGTTGTGTGGCTGCGAGCGACGCCCCACCCGGCGTTCCATCGTGACCGAGCACGTCGTGCAACGGCGTCTGCAGATCCGTGTAGCTAAATCCTTCGACGACGATCCCGTAGACCTCCGGGATTTGACCGTTCACCGGAATCGCGCCCTCGACCCGTACGATCGTGCCAATCCCGACCGGCGAATCGAGCGCCGTCCAGAAATGAAACTCGTGCGGGGTATTCGGCTTGCGCTCGGTCGCGACGATGCGGCCGAGTGGGTTGGTGCTGTTCGCCACTACGCCTCTCTAGGTGACTGCCTTTAGAAATTCCTCACAATCGCGAATACCGTACACCATCTTGTCCCACCGCCCGTCGGGCAGCGCGATCGGCGTCGCCTCGGCGAGAATCCAACGCGAGACTTCGTCGGCGCGCGCGGTCAGCTCGCGTTCGGCAGCATCCGCATTCGCCACTTCGACGCGCACGAGCCCCCACATTGGGTCCTGCGCGCGACGATCGCGCATCCGAAGGTACCAACTGGCGACTGTCGTGCGCTTGGGCGACGTCACGCGGAATACGCTCGACCGTTCGCCACGCGCCAGCGCGAACACCCGTGCGAGCGCGTCGCCCTCCGCATACAACGTTCGATGACTCTTGATGACGCCGATCGCGAGCGACGCCTTTGCGACGGCATCGGCGCCGCTGATGCCTCCGTCGATCAGCAGTGGTTGCGACGCGGCGGAACACCACTGCGACGCGAGCGACTCTTCAACTTTCTCTCGATCCTTCTGCAAGCGATGGATCGCCGCGTCCCGCAGCGCGAATGGATGATCGAACGGCGTTCCCGGCTCGGCCGAATCGCTCGTGTCCCGAATTTCCAGTCCGATGCTGCTGAGCTTCGACCAGACCGCCGCCGGAATCCGACGACGGTCGGCATACAGTCGCGACTCGACCACGTGTTTCCAAGTGAACAAACGTCCCTCACGCCTGACGCGAACGACCGCGGCCGCCGTGCCGTGCACGACCGGTGCGCCGTCTTCTCCGTAGTACACCGCGCGGCTTGCCTGAGTGCCGTCGAGGAACGCGCCGAAGCCCACGGTCGGATTGCCCGGCACGGCGCGCGCACGCAAGCGTCCGTCTTCGACCAGAGTGGCGCTGATCACGCGCGCCGGCTCTGTGGGCCGCGCGAGAGCTGCGAGGCTCGGCTCGCGTCCGGCGTCGCCGGCGAGCTCCAACTCCGGCAACGCCACGGCGAGCATTCGCATCACGCCGCGGAACGAGATGTCGCGCGCGACGGCGCGTTCGGGAAGCGAAGTCACCGCCATTAGTGTTTACTAATTCTGCCGACGCGCGTCGTCAGCGGCCACGTCAGCGCGCGTCGCTGCTCCGGATCGGGCCACAGCAGTTGAATCTCCTTCGCGAACCCGAGCACCGGGTCGGCGTCGTGGCGCGCGACATAGCGCGTGGTCGCCGACCACGTGCGCATGTACCCGAGCAATTGATCGCGCGTCCATATGGCGTCCAACGTCATCGCGGGAAAATCCAGCTCTTCGAAGGGAAAATCGATCGTCTTGTAAACATCGGTGACGTACCGCCGTTCGGCAGGCCAGTACGGCCGCATTGTTTCGTGCTCGAAGTGGCGATACGCATCGCCGACCTCGCCGGCGAGCTCGGCCGATCCGTAGCTCCACGCCGCGAGAATGCCGCCGTCGACTGCAACGCGTTTCGCCTCGCGGTAGAATCGCTCGAGGTCGAACCAGTGAAGCGCTTGGGGAACGGCGATGAGATCGACGGTGCCGCCGGCAATGCCTGACGACTCGGCCGGCGCGACTTGCCACGTGATTTTTGGATTGAGAAACGCCTGCGCGATCTGCGCGGAGCTCACGTCGGACCCGATCACGCGGTCGAACCAGCCTGCGAGATCGAGCGTCGCCTGCCCAGTGCCCGCGGCGCAATCCCACGCGAGCCCTCGTCTCTGCACCAGCGCCGAGAGGCGCTCGAACAACGACGGCGGATACTTCGGACGAAACGTGGCGTACGACGCCGCGATGCTGGAAAAATGATCGCCGGGCGCCGCGCGCTTACTCATAGTCTACTCCACGCCGATGTCCCACGCCTGCTGCATATCTTTTCGCGAATAGGCGCGGAACGCGGTGAGCGTCTGCGTGCGCTGAATACCGGGCACCGTTGGAAACACTTCTGTGATGACCTGCGCGATTTGATCGTATTCGGGGACGCGCACGATCGCGACCAGATCCCAGTCGCCCGATACGGAATACACCTCGGTCACCCCGTCGACGCCGGCGAGCATGTTCGCGGCGGTCTGAATCTGCGTCGGGTCGACTCGAATGAGGACGATAGTGGTGATCATGCGTCGCTGGGACAGGGTGGAACGTTGAGCAACCACAGTCCTGATATTTGACTCTTCTCATCGAGGTCGAGCAGAAGATCCTTGCCGAGCCGGATCGTCCGCATCCCCTGCGACTTTCCCATGCGGAAGTGAAAATTCTTTCCGCCCCGATCGGCCTCGGCCACGATGTTTCGCGCCGCCATCTCGACCGACGCGATGTCCGGCTGCGACTTTCGCCCGGGCACCGTCACCGCGGCGTCCTCAATCTTCGCGGGGAGCGGCAGCTTGGCGAGCTCGCGCACGTCGGGCCACACCGCGACTTCGACGCCGTTGATTCGACCCTCGTTCACGTCGAGAATCAGCCACGATCCGTCGCTGCCCTCGAGCCCGACCGAGCCCGACATCCCCTCGGCCACGCCGGGCTGTGGAGCAAGATTCGCAGACAGAATATCGGTGTCCGGATCCCAACGGTACGAAACCTCGCCTGGCGTTCCGGACGCCGGTTCGAGTTGGACGGCAATCTTCACAGGGGTGCTCTCGAGATTTTTCGAATGGACGACGAGGGAGTTGCTAAGATATACGCGCCGCGATGATCCGCCGCACCCCCCTCGAACACGTCTTCCGCCAGCGCCGCGTACGACGCGCGCATCCATTCGAGCGACTGGAACGCCGCGCGCGCACCACGCCACGTTCGACTCCAACAACCGAGTCGCGAGCGTCGCAAAGTCCGGCTCGCCGGCACCCAAGTCGATGATTGGCTGTCCGGAGGCGCGCCATGCCATGGCGCGGGCGGACGCCGCGATCGTCGCCGACTCGCGAAGTGCCGCGATGTTGGCGGAGGACCGATAGGTCGTCATGGTCGGTTTGGAGCGCGCGGCGAATCGGAACTATACTTCTTCCTCTCTGCACAGCATACGACAACGTAGAGCACCATAAAGCGTCGGGGACGCGGGCTTCAGAGCGCTCGCCCCCGAGGCCATTTCATAGAGAGGCTGCAGTTGGAACAGGAAGCGCGTGAGGCGTCCGCCGTAACTCGAAATCAGAACACCGTCTACGTGATGTCGCACGACCGGGCATCGATCCCGCAATTCCTCGGTCCGCTCGTCGAGCGCATCGACGAGACTGCCCTCGAAGTGCAGTTGCTCGTGATCACGTCCGACAGCGACGTCGCCGCCATGGTCACGGCCACGGCAGCCAAGCTTGGCGAATCGCGCAGGATTGGCGTCCTCGCCGCCACCTCGGTGCAGCGTGCCCTGCGCCTGCTGCACGTCCAGCCGGCGCAGGTACTCGCCGGAACGCCCGACACGATCGTCGACTTGCTGCGCGGTGCCGCGGTCAAGCTCGACACCGTGCGTGCGGTTTGCATCGCGTGGGCTGACGAGTTGCTGACGCATTCAAGCGCCGGCGGCGATTTGGAAACTCTCATGGCAGAGCTTCCAAAAGACGGCAGCCGCACGGTGGTCGTCGCGGAAACGAATCCTGAGATAGAAGAGCTGTTGGAGCGGTACGCCCGTCGCGCGCGGCGCATCGCCGCACCCGTTGCCGACACCGATACGCCCGTGTCGCTCGAGTACATCAGCGTGTCGGCGCATTCGAGGCTGTCGGCGCTTCGCCGCCTGCTCGACGAATCCGATCCCAAATCGGCCGTCGTTTTCGTTCGTGACGACGACGCGACCACCGAAGTTAGCGACCTGCTGCGCGCACTCGGCTACGCTGGGGCGAACGCCGCGATTCGCATTGGTATTACGGCAGTTCCAGATACGGAGCTCGTGGTGCTGTTTGACTTGCCCGCCTCGCGCGCTGAGTTGCGGGAGGCAGTCGCTGGCGCGGCACGAACCGTCGCGCTGATCCAGCCGCGGCAGTTGTCGAGCCTGCGCGCACTTTCGGCGGGCGGGTCGCTCAAACCGATCGCGTTGCCCGATCCCGGCACGCGGGCGCGCGAGCGCGAACACCGTATTCGCGCGGAGCTCTCCGCGGCGCTGGCCAAGGGTCAGTTCGGCCGCGAGTTGCTCGCGCTGGAACCGTTGCTCGACGAGTACGACGGAATCGAGATCGCGGCCGCCGCGCTGCAGTTGCTCGACCGCGCGCGTTCGTCTCGCGCCGCGGTCGCTCCTCCATCGACGCCACCGCCGCCGGGCCAGCGTCCGACCGGCGACCTGGTTCGGCTGTTCGTGAACGTCGGATCGCGCGACAACGTACGGCCGGCGGATCTCGTCGGCGCCATGTCGAATCACGCCGGCATCTCGTCCGCGGACCTGGGCAAGGTCGATGTGCGTGAATCGCATTCGATCGTGGAAGTTGCGCCCCGCGTGGTCGAGACAGTGATCGAAAACGTGACGGGCGTTTCGATTCGCGGGCGCAGAGCGGTAGTGCGGCGCGATGAGGAACGTCCGCGCCGCGAGCGTGAGACCGAGCGTCGTCCGCGAGACGACGCTCGTCCGCGGGGCGGCGATCGCGGTGGAGATCGTGGCGACCGTGGCGGAGAGCGCGGTGCGGATCGCGGCGCTGCTCGCTCGGGCGGTGCTCGCTCGTCAGGTGGACGTCCGCCGGCGCGCGGTGGAGCTCGCCCGACGTCGGCAACCCGTCGTCCGCCGAGAGAGCGCGAGTGATCTCGGACGGCTATTTTTCGAACGGTCGGTCCGGGTGGATCGAAGTCATTTGTGGCGTGATGTTCAGCGGCAAGAGCGAAGAGCTCATTCGCCGCGTGCGCCGCGCGATCATCGCCAAGAAGACCGTCCAGGTGTTCAAGTCGCACTTGGATGAGAGATACGCCGGGCTGTTCAGCATCTCGAGCCACGACGGCCGCACCGTCGACGCGGTTCCGATCGATACGCCGGATCAAATTGCGCGACTCGTACTGCCTGAAACGAGCGTGGTCGCGATCGATGAAGCGCAGTTTCTCGACGAAAGCGTCGTCGAACTGGTGACGTCGCTTGCCAATTCTGGCAAGCGCGTCATCCTCGCGGGGACCGACAACGACTTTCGCGGTGAGCCGTTCGGCCCGATGCCGCGGTTGCTCGCGGTGGCCGAAGTGGTGGACAAGCTTCACGCGATCTGCGTGATCTGCGGCAATCCCGCGAGCCGTAATCAGCGGCTCATCGGTGGAAAGCCGGCGCGCTACGACTCGCCGACGATCATGGTCGGCAGCACCGAGTCATATGAGGCTCGGTGCCGCGCGTGCCATTCAGTGCCTCGCCGGGACGAGGATCAGGTTCGACTTCTCTAATCGTTACGGCGCCGGCGACAGCGACTTGAAGAACGACGCGACGCTGAAGCGGACGGGGTCGAGTTCGTAATAGCGGTTGTCCTGGAAGCGGCCGGTGGTTGGGAAGTACGGCGGCGGGTTCACCACAGCGCAGCGATCGTAGCTATATCGCTTTGTATATCCAGTCGGTGCGGACGTTCCCACCGGGCCGCGGTTGTTCTGAATCAAACCGCCGGTGAGGTAGAGACAGTTTCGTCCGTTCGTCACGCCGCCGCACGAACCGCCGTCGGTCGGACCGCCGCCGTAGTTCTGCACGTAGAACGAGGTGCCGAGCGTCATGATCACGGCGTCGAGGTACAAATCCGGCGTATCATTGTCCATACTGCGCAGCAGGTAACCACTCGCCGGCGAACCGGTTCCAACCTTATCGTACTGCGGTGTGTTCAGCCCGTTGTCCGCGACCTGCACGTTGGTTCCCGCAATGAGGCCGATGATGTCTTTGCACACACCCGCACCCGGGTTGTTGGCGTACGTCAGATCGTCGAGAATCGTGATGTTGTTCGGCGTGTACAACGTCAGCTGCCCGTTAACGACGCCGCTGACGCCAACCGTTCCGTTGACGTAGATCACGCCTTTGGTGCCGGTGTTGAACCCGCGGTAGATCGGAAACAGATACTTGGCATCCGCCGGACGCGCGCCGGCGATGGTGCCGTTTGGCGTGGCGCTGTACAAGGTCCAGCTTCCGTACTGGTCGACAGGCGTGAAGGTGGTGTCCTCGCCGCCCTTGTGAACATCGGAGGCCAGCGGGTAGTGGCCGGCGCCCGCAGCTGTCGTCCGCGCAACCGCGACGAGATGCGGATCGCCGCCGAGGAAGCAAGTGATCTTCGCGTGCGTTTGCATCAGCTTCGTGAACTTCACTGTGGTCAGCGTCGCGGAGTCACCTTCGCTACGCGACCAAGCGATCCTGTTCGCGAGGGTGTTTGGGCTCGGGACGTGATCCGCCGAGGTCACCGTATCGAACCACGTGTTCGTGCCGCCGGGATGCGCATGCACGGCGAACGGAAAGAACTTGAGGGGACCGCCGACCGTCGTTGCATGCCAGTCGCCACAATTTCGCATCGTCGTGCTGGCAAACGACGGATACGCCGAGATGCTCCCGAGCCAATTAGCGCGCAGCCAATCCTCCTGGCCCGCGTTCGCCGTGTAGACGCGGAAAAATCCTTCGTTTGCATCGATCGAATCCCCATCCGCGTTCATGTCCGCCGCAACAAATTCGATGCGCATTCTGGTGCTGGAATCCGTCGTTGGAGCGGTTAAATTGAAACCGCCGGCCGTCGCGAGAGCACTCAACGTCGAAAGCGTCGTGAGCGCGGGCAGCGCGATCGGCTTTTGACGTTCCTCATAGCCCTTCGAGAACGTTCCGTACGGCTTGCCGTTGATGATCGCTGCGGTGCCGACGTCGTCGTGGAACGTGGCGCCGCTCGAGAGAATGTTCAGCGTGTCGTTCGACCACACCGGCCCCCAGATCGCGTCGGTTCCGCCGAAGTAGATCGCGCCGCCGCTGGGCGTCGTTTCGTGGTTCGACCAGTACGCAAATTTGGCGAAGCTTTCCTGCGTGAGCTCGAGACGGCGCACGAAGCCCGTGCCGTTTTGATCGCGCGCCTCCGACACGAGGCTCGCAAACCGACCGAATTGGCCGCTCGTGTTCCCCGTCTGCCCGACGTACAAATTGACGGAAAGACCATTGATCGGCTGGCCGTCGGCCGCGTAGAGCTGCTTGTTCTTCATCAGCGCGACGTACGACGTGCTTGGAAGCGCCGCCGGATTGAAATTCAACTCGGCTTTTCCGATCGCAAGCGCCGCCTCGGCTTCGTACTTGAGGTCGTCCTCGCGCTCGTAGCTCTTGCTGATGAGCGTCGCGTTCGCGGTGAGGTAGATCGCGGACAGCGCGAGTGCTCCGATGGCCACGACCATGAACATCGCTATGAAGAGCGCGATACCGCGTCGAGCCTTGAGACGCTTCGCCGCGTTGACACCGCGAGGCGCGGAAGAAATGCGTTTTGAGCGTTTTTTCATCGGAAATTCCTCATGGAATCGTCTTCAGTGCCGTCGCGCCCATCGGCGATACGTTCGACGAGCAGTCCAGCGCAACCACGCCATACGTCCACTTCTGTCCCGACACGACGTCGTCGTCGCGGAAGGTGTAGCTGCTCGATCCGGCGGGAATGCTCGCAAACGGCACGTCGAAATCGGTTGCGGGGTCGAGCTTTCGGTACAGAGCGTACCGCACGACATCCTTCTCGCCGGCCCCGTCGTCCGTCGACGCACTCCAGGCGATTGTCACGTATGGTGCGGGTATCGTTGGCAATGACACCGGCGTGACCGTCGCCGTCGGCGCAACACCAAGCGGCGGTTGACCGCAGCTCGAGTGGTGCACGAGTCCGGCGTTCATCAGATGAATCGTGGATTCGAGCCGACGGTAGATATCCCGTTTCGTTGGATCGGTGACTCGTTGGTCGTGGAACACGCTGACGAGACGCACCTTCACGCTCTTGATGCTGTCGGTGCGCGCAGACTGCGCCGTGTCGGCAGGCCCGCCGTGAATTGCCGCGGTGTGAATCATAGGAAGCGCGGCCAACGGCACGGCCTTGATTGGAAGACTTCCGGTATCCGATTGGAAATATTGGAACAGCGTATCCGTCGAGTTGAAGATGATTCCTCGCGCGATCACACGGGGCGGCCGCGCGTTCGCCCGGCGGAAGAGCACATATTCATTCGCCGACGAGCTGGTCGAGTCGTGCGATATCCAATACGAGATGGTTTCCGCGTTGCTCGGCACAGTCCCGTTGTAGGTGTAGTTGGTATCCGGGTACAACTTTGACGTCCCGGGGAGCGTGATCTTCGAGGACGTGCGAAGCAGATCCACGCCTGCGGAATCCGCGTCGGGGTTGACATACACGGACATGACATCGCCGGTGTCCAACGACGCGATGTCCGCGTTGAACGTGATCGCCGTGTTGCCGGCCATCACGATGAGCGGCTGTGCGTCGGCAATCCCGACACCCGCCATGCGAAGCTCGCGCTCCATGGCCGACAGCGCGAAGCGCGTGTTTTGCTGCGCGTCGAGGCGTCCCGCCGATCCCGACACGGACTCGGACTGTTTGCGAAACAGCTGCGAGGTCATTCCGAGAAACGCGAGCATCAGCGTCATCGAAATGATCATTTCGAGAAGTGTGAATCCGCGCCGCGCGCGGAGAGCCGGTCTCATCACGAGAATCTCCGATTAGAAGGGCGCAATGACGGTTGTCTTTCGAATGTTGTTCGCCATTTGTGGGTTCGTCACCTGCACGGTCACGATCTTGTAGTCGATCGTGTCGGTGACGAGCCCGCCAATGTGCTGCACCCACGTTTGCCGCGTGTAGCCGGCATATGGAACGGTCATCGCCTCCGTCGCGACGAACAGACTTTCGATCGCGGTGTAGCGGATCGCGCCCTTCGCGTCCTCCAACCGCTGCGCCGCAAGCTGCGCCGCCGTCACCCGCATGCGTGCCGCCGACGTCGATTGCGATAGACGCGTCGAGAACAAACCGAGACCGAGCAATACGCCGCCAAGGATCGACAGGGCGACAATGACCTCGATCAGCGTGAGGCCGGCGCGGCGGCGCGCCGACTGAGCGTGCACCAATGAACGTTTGCTCATAAACCGGCGAGGACCCATTTGTTGGTTGACGTGTTGAGGCGATACCAGTCGATACGCCCCGTGGCCTGCGTCAGAACAAGCGCGCGATACAGTTTTGGCCCGTGCGCCGGAATGGAGACGTAGATCTCGGCGTCCGAGCTCACCGAACCGTCTCGGTGAAACGTCAGCGTCGGCATCCCGTCCATGATCTTGATCGCGGATCCCGTGATCGGCGCCGAGACGGACGCGCCACCAACTCCGGTGA
Source organism: Gemmatimonadaceae bacterium (assembly GCA_039924785.1). Classification (GTDB taxonomy): domain Bacteria; phylum Gemmatimonadota; class Gemmatimonadetes; order Gemmatimonadales; family Gemmatimonadaceae; genus JAQBQB01. The sequence goes on from JBDTAE010000186.1 coordinate 36,325, forward strand.
CGCTGGGATCGGTAAACAAAATTCCCTGATCGAGACTGCGATGCGTCACGCGCTCGCCAGGGTCGATTGTCGCGTTGTTGTTCGTGTCCGACACGATCCGAATATTCTGTCCGACCGTATCGAAGCTCACGATCATGTCGTGCTGCTGCGTCACGGCGGTCCGGCTGGCATTCTGCAGCGTCGTTCGCACGATCTGCACGACGGCGTCCGCACGGTATTTCGACGTGTCCACCCGCGGAATCGCGATCGCCATCATCGTTCCGGCAATGACCACGACCACCATCAGCTCCAAGAGCGTGAAGGCGGGCCGTAATGCAGGATGTATCGAATTATTGCAGCGGCGCCGAAGCGCGATGGCTTTCATGAATGACTCCAGAAGTGCGCCTCCAACTTCACGACGACAACATTGTTCGTGACGCTAAAGGGCGGTGTGACCCGGCATGTTATATTCTCGGCAGATATCATCACATCCTGCCACAAAGATCCTTCAGCGTAACAGTCCGCCGAGACTACGAGTGGCTCTGCATAGCTGACTGCTCAACCCACACCTTCGTCTCACCCCGAGCCGCCGCCGTCCTTGGGTGTCATCGCTGCGCTGCTTCCGAACGTCGCGCACCTCCAGCGACTCCGCACCGCAATCCGCGACCGCCACCAGGTCGTGGCTTGCGACGACTGGCAGGCCGTCCTCCAGCTGTGCGAGACGCAACCCGTCCGCGTCGCCGTACTGGACCTGTTCGCGGGCGGCCGCACCAACTTCGAGCGCGTTCGCAATCTCAAGCAGCGGCTCCCTCGCGTGACATTGATTGCCTACGTGTCCTTCAGCGCGGAGCGGGCGCACGATTTCTTCGACGCGGGGCGGCAGGGCATGGACGGGCTCGTCATTGCCGATCAGGATGATGCGCCGAGGGCGCTGCTGGCGCTAGTCGAACAGGCGGAATCGCGCAGCGTGGGCGCGGTTGTCCGCAGTGCGCTTCAGGACGTCGAACCAGTCGTGCGTGACGCCACGCTCCTCGCCATCACGCGTGCGCACGAGCGCATTGCCCCCGAAGCGCTGTCACGCTTGCTGGCGCTCCCGAGAAGGACTGTTTCCCAGCGCCTGGCCGCGGCGGGGTTTCCTGCACCGCAGAGATTGCTGACTTGGGGACGCTTGATCGTCGCCGCTCACCTGCTCGAGGACGCGCACCGAAGCGCGGACCGCATTGCCATGTCGCTGGATTTCCCCTCGGGCAGCGCATTCCGAAACACCTGCCAGCGCTACCTCGACGCCACGCCGAGCGACATACGCGTCCGTGGGGGCGCCGCGTACGTCATTGGCGCGCTGCTCGCCGAAGTGGGGATCAAAACGCAGCCCGGCAGCACAACCAGCCACCCACACCCGACGAACGACTAACGGATCGCCGAGCTCACTCGGTAGCTACGATTGGCGTGGTGCGTACGCCAAGGTCAAGAACTCATCCCGCGTCCGCTGATCCGATCGAAATGATCCACGCACGGCGCTCGTGATGGTTTTTGAATTCTGCTTCTCTACGCCGCGCATCATCATGCACAGATGATACGCCTCGACCACGACGCCGACGCCGAGCGGGTTGAGGACGTCATCGATCGCGGTTGCGATCTGTTCGGTAAGGCGCTCCTGCACCTGCAACCGGCGCGCAAACACGTCGACGATTCGCGGAAGTTTGCTCAGTCCGACGATCTTTCCGTTCGGGATGTACGCGATGTGTGCGCGGCCGTAGAATGGCAGCATGTGATGCTCGCACATCGAATACAGTTCGATGTCGCGCACCATCACCATGTTGCTTGCCCCTTCGGCGTCGAACAGGGCGCCGCCAACAACCTTCTGCACGTCCATCTCGTAGCCCCGCGTCATCCACGCCAGCGCGGCCGCGACGCGGCGTGGCGTGTCGAGCAAACCTTCGCGATCGGGATCTTCACCAATCAGCTCGAGCTCGCGGCGAACGAGCGTCCGAAATTCGTCATTCGCCGCGGTTGCGGCTCCTTCTTTGTTCGCTGGCGTCGTCACTTCGCCTCCGGAAAGTTCACCGTGTTTCGATCGATCCTCGTTGACGCCCTCCACGGCGCCCCCTAGCTTGGGCCTTCCGTGCGCCGAGAACGGCCTCCTCCGAGGAATTCGTGATGCTCCTGATCGGGCTTACAGGCAACATCGGCAGTGGAAAGTCGACGGTTGCCGGACTGCTATCCGAGCGCGGCGCCACCATCATCGACGCCGACGTCCTGGCGCGACGCGCGGTCGAGCTTGGCACGCGGGCATATCTCAAAATCGTGGAACGCTGGGGCGGCGCCGTTCTCTCGGCGGACCGCCACCTCGATCGCACTGCGCTGCGTCGCATTGTGTTCGCCGACCAGGAACAGCTCGAAGAACTTAATGCGATCGTCCACCCCGAAGTGGAATTGCTGCGCTCGCGCCTCGTCGACCAGGCCCGAAAGCGGGGGGATCGTCTCGTCGTCTGCGACATTCCGCTGCTCTTCGAACGGCACATGACCGATCGCTTCGACCGCATCATTCTGGCCGACGCACACCGCGCCGTGCGGCTCGAACGACTTATGCGCGACCGCGGTCTTTCGGAAACGGAGGCGATGGAGATGATCGCCGCGCAAATGCCGGCCGAGCTCAAGCGAGCGCGCGCGGATTTCGTGGTCGACAACGACGGGACGATGTCGCAGCTTGAACGGCGGGTGCAGGACGTTTGGGTCGCGCTCGACCACGAAGCGTCGGGCGACAAGAGCGCCGCGGCGGTTCCCTGACGCTTAGTTTGAAGATTGCTTGACACCTATTTTCGCCGCGGGTAGACTCCGCGCGCGACCCATCTTGGTTTCGCCGTCACACACCGGGAGCACCACGTGTCCGAGATTCCGCGCGACCTGCTGTACACCGAAGACCACGAGTACGTAAAGGTTACCGACGACGCGAGCATCGTCGCGATCGGCGTCACCGATTTCGCACAGGGCGAGCTCGGGGACGTGGTCTTCATCGAGCTGCCGAAAGTCGGCACAACGCTCGCGGCGCACGACGTGTTTGGCACGGTCGAGGCGGTAAAGGCGGTGTCCGAATTGTATTCGCCGCTCGCCGGCGAGGTCATGTCCGTGAACGAGCGGCTCGACAAGGAGCCGGCGCTCGTCAACACGTCGCCGTACGGCGACGGATGGATGATCACGCTCAAACTCAAGAACGCATCCGACAAGAGCGCGCTGCTCGACGCCGACGCATACAGCGCACACGTCGACGGGCATTAGCCGAAAGCCGCTTAGCAGCTCGCTGAGCTTGGCCCAGCTATCGGCCATCGACTATCCGCACAGCTAACTGCCACCGGCACACACGGACGACGGGCCCCTCGCTACGCGAGGCGGCCGTTTTGTATTTGAAACGCACCGCGTCCCGACCCGCAGTTCCGCAGTTACCACATGCAATTCAAGAGCGAAGCGACCATCCGCATTCGCTGGCCGCCGATGGCTGTGCCGATGGCCGATAGCCGATAGCTGGGCTAAGCCGAGCCAGCTCAGCTAGCCGCGCTAAGCTCAGCTTGTGTACGCTTCAATAGGGATGCAGGAGCAGACGAGATTTCGGTCGCCGTATGCGCTTTCAACGCGTCCGACATTCGGCCAGAACTTGTGCTCGCGCGTCCATGGTGCCGGAAACGCCGCCTTTTCCCGGCTGTATGCGTGCGCCCACGAATCGCTCAACACACGGCCCAGCGGATGCGGCGCATGCTTCAACGGATTGTCCTGGCGATCAGCGATCCCCAATTCGATCTCTCTGATTTCCTCGCGAATCGAGATCAGCGCGTCGCAGAAGCGATCCAGCTCCGCCTTGGACTCGCTTTCCGTCGGCTCGATCATCAACGTCCCGGCCACGGGGAACGACAGCGTCGGCGCATGGAAACCGTAATCCATCAACCGCTTGGCGATATCCTCCGCCTCGACGCCGGCCGAGGCCTTGAGCGACCGCGGGTCGACGATGCACTCGTGCGCGACGGTGCCGTGCTTTCCGCGGTACAGCACCGGATAGTGCGCGTCGAGACGCTTGGCGATGTAGTTCGCATTCAGAATCGCGATCTCCGTCGCGCGCGTAAGTCCCTCGGCGCCCATCATGTCGATGTACATCATCGAAATCGGGAGAATGCTCGCGCTGCCCCACGGAGCCGCCGACACCGCGCCGACTGCACGCGCGCCACCCGTTTTCACGACGGGATTGCCGGGAAGGAACTCGGCGAGATGCGCCGCGACGCCGATCGGACCCATCCCCGGTCCGCCGCCGCCGTGCGGAATGCAGAACGTCTTATGCAGGTTCAAGTGGCAGACGTCCGCACCGATGTCACCGGGACGCGCGAGACCGACCATCGCGTTCATATTGGCGCCGTCGAGATAGACCTGGCCGCCGTACTTGTGCACGATCTTGCAGACGTCGGTAATCGCTTCCTCGAACACGCCGTGCGTCGACGGATACGTCACCATCAACGCGGAGAGGTTCGCCGCATTCGCCTGTGCCTTCGCCTCGAGATCGGCCATGTCGATGTCGCCGTCGTCCGACGTCTTCACGACCACGACCTTCATGCCGGCCATCACGGCGCTCGCCGGATTCGTTCCGTGCGCCGACTGGGGAATGAGGCACACGTCGCGATGCGAGTCGCCGCGCGACTGATGGTACTCATGAATCACGAGCAGCCCGGTGTACTCGCCCTGCGATCCGGCGTTCGGCTGCAATGACACCGCCGCGAACCCAGTGATTTCCGCGAGCGCCGCCTCGAGACGGTTGAACATCTCGCGATAGCCCTTCGCCTGATCGACCGGCGCGAAGGGATGCAGCTTGCCGAACTCCGGCCACGTCACCGGGAACATTTCCGCCGTGGCGTTGAGCTTCATCGTGCACGAGCCGAGTGGAATCATCGACGTCGTGAGCGACAGATCCTTCGACTCCAGGCGCTTCAGGTACCGCAGCATCTCCGTCTCGGAGTGGTAGCTGTTGAACACCGGATGCGTGAGGAACGGCGTCGTGCGAGAGAAGCGTTCATCGTAGCGAACGTCCACCTGCGACGCGAGCGACGCGCACGTCGGCGCCGGCTTGTCGCCGGCGAACACGGCGAGTAGTTCATCGACGTCAGCCGGCGTCACCGTCTCGTCGAGCGCGACGATGACGCGTGCGTCGCCCGCCGCTCGCACGTTGATCCCCCGCGCCAGCGCCGCTGCGACGATGTCGCTCGACGCCCTGTCGCCTGTGTCGATGCTCAGCGTGTCGAAATAGTCATCATGAGCAATCTTATAACCAAGCGCTTCAAGCCCTTCAGCCAGCGTCGCCGTCATTTCGTGAATGCGTCGCGCAATCGCCGCAATCCGCTGCGGTCCGTGATACACGGCGTACATCGCCGAGATGACGGCCAACAACACCTGGGCCGTGCAAACGTTGCTTGTCGCCTTTTCGCGACGGATGTGCTGCTCGCGCGTCTGAAGCGCCATGCGGAGCGCCGGCTGGCCGTCGGCATCGCGCGAAACGCCGATGATTCTGCCCGGCAGCTGTCGCTTGAACTCATCCTTCGTCGCGAAGAACGCTGCATGCGGCCCGCCGTAGCCGAGTGGAACGCCGAACCGCTGGGAGTTGCCGACGCAAATGTCAGCGCCCCATTCGCCGGGCGGGGCAAGGAGCACGAGGGCCATCAGATCGGACGCGCACGTGACCATGCCGCCGATCGCGTGGACCTTGTCACAGAACTCTCGATAGTCGTACACGCCGCCGTCGGTCGCCGGATATTGAATCAGCGCGCCGAATACATCATCGCCGAGGGATGCCGTGCGCCAGTCGCCGACGACGACCGAGATGCCCCGCGCATGCGCCCGCGTCTTCACGACGTCGACCGTCTGCGGGTGACATTCGTCCGACACGAAGTACGTGTCCTTTCCCGGTTTGCCGGAGTGCGACATCGCCATCGCTTCAGCGGCCGCGGTGCCTTCGTCGAGCAACGACGCGTTCGCGATCTGCAGCCCGGTGAGGTCCATGACCATCGTCTGGAACGTCAGCAGCGCCTCGAGGCGCCCCTGCGCGATCTCTGCCTGGTACGGCGTGTATGCCGTGTACCAGCCCGGGTTCTCGAGAATGTTTCGCTGAATGACCGGCGGGGTGACGCAATCGTAATAGCCCAAGCCGAGGTATGAACGGGCGACCCTATTCTGTTTGGCGATGGCGCGGAGGTTCGTCAGAGCCTCGTGTTCCGACATCGCCGCGTGGATCGCCAGCGGGCGCTGAAGACGAATCGCCGCTGGAACCGTGGCGGCGATCAGAGCGTCGAGCGTGTCGTATCCGAGCAGGTCCAGCATCGCGCGCACGTCAGCGTCGGTCGGACCGATGTGACGCGGAATGAAGCTCGCCGCCTCGGCGGCGCTCATGTCGTGGCTCAGGTTGGTCATGGATATCCTCTAAGGGGCGATGCGGCAGCCCGTATCATTCGGCGGAGGTTGGAAGTGAGTTGAATTTATGTTAGGGTCAAGTCGTCTGCCCATTTCCGGTCCCTTTTTTTGGTTTTGAATGTCGTCTTCCCGCCGTTGGCGATTTCTGGTCACCCCGCCCCTGTCCGGCGCCGAAAACATGGCGATGGACGAAGCGTTGAAAGAGCGTGCCCGCGTCTCCGGCGAATGGACAATGCGCGTCTACTCATGGGCGGCGCCGACGGTCTCCTTGGGACGAAATCAACGGGCGAAGGGCCAGTACGACCTCGGAAAGATCGCGGCCCTCGGCGCCACCGTGGTGCGCCGGCCGACCGGGGGTCGGGCGATTCTACATGACAGGGAAATCACCTACAGCGTGACGGCGCCGGCCGACGACGCAGGTGAGCTGTACGTCTCGTACAACGGCATCAATCGCCTCCTTCAGCAGGCGCTTCGACTGGTCGGCGTGAATGCGGAACTGGCCGCGCCCGTTCGCGTCGCGGCGCCGCCGGGGATGTCGCCGTGCTTCAACGAACCGTCCGCGGGCGAGCTCGTCTTTCAAGGACGAAAGTTGGCGGGCAGCGCTCAGTGGCGATCCGAGGGCTCGATGCTTCAGCACGGGTCGATCCTCGTCGGAGACGACCAGAGCATTCTATCGACGCTGACCGTGGCCGAAGGGCCGCCCATTCCGGTGCCGGCAACGCTGTCCGACGCACTGGGGCGGGCACCGACCGTCGAGGAGCTCGCGATTGCATTGAGGTCGGCAATCGAATCGGAGGAGGGCTACGCGCCGCCCCTCCTCGAGATCGACGACGAAATACGTGCCCGAACGGAGAGTCTCGTCGTCCGATACTTGGATGACGAGTGGACTTGGCGGAGATAGCCGAGCGTTCCCTCGTTGGTTATCCGTGGCTTTTCGGCATCGTCACTTTCGATCAACGCACTCGCAATGCGCATTTCACTCTCGCTCGTCATGCTCGGCGCGTTTCTCGCCGGTTGTGGGAAGGATGGAGGCTCGGGAAACGGCCGTGGGACGATGGTGATCGCCCAGTCGGTCGTCGGCGGCATTGCGTTTCCTCCGCTCGCCAACGACCAAGGTGGCAGGCTCGTTCAGGACCTCGTGTTCGACCGGCTCGCCGAAATTGGCGACGATCTCAATTCCGTCGGTGACAAGGGCTTCACGCCGCGTCTCGCCGAGAAGTGGGCGTGGGCGCCTGACTCGATGTCAATTGCGTTTTCGATCGACCCCAAGGCGCGCTGGCACGACGGCAAGCCGGTCACCGCGGCCGACGTCAGATACACCTACAAGATCTTCACCGACACGGTCGTCGCGTCGTCAACCGCTCCGACCCTTGAGAACATCGACTCGGTGAGCGTGCGCGATTCCCTCACGGCAGTGGTGTGGTTCAAGAAACGCACGCCATCCGAGTTCTATGATGTCGCGTACCAGCTTCCGATCGTGCCCGAACACGTCTACGGCAGCATCCCGTCGAAGGATCTGCGAACGTCGGACGCGGTGCGGAAACCGATCGGCAGCGGACGGTTCCGCTTTGTGTCGTGGGAGCCGAAGGTGCGCCTCGAGCTCATCGCCGATACGGCGAACTATCGCGGGCGCCCGGGCCTCGACCGAATCATCATCGCCGGCACCGATCTTC